>JAKOVX010000117.1 GCA_029781855.1 Acidobacteriota bacterium
GCAAGTCCTGTCGTTACAAGCGTTTCACAAGCAACGCGGGCCGTCGGGTCTTGCTCCAGAATGGCGTCAAGTATCGCGTCCGATATGTGATCGGCGATCTTATCCGGGTGGCCTTCGGTGACCGATTCGGACGTGAATAGAAAATTTCCGTTACTCAATTGTTTATGTAACTCCTCTCTTTAGGATTGCTCTGAATAGAAAATTCGACTTATAACAAAACGATAATCATAGCCCTTATTATGGGCCGTGTCAAAGCATCAAAGTCCGCAACCATATCCATGACCGTCACCCGAATTGTCGGACGACAAGCCCAATGATCGAGCCATCCCCAACCCCTCAAACATGACCGGCAACTGACATCTTCAAACCCCCAAGATTAATGCCCTCAGGCGAAGGTTGACGACAGGGAACGCTGGTACCCATAAAACGCTAGACCGACGTAAAATCGGTTCTAATCGATCTCAAGATACGTGGTGCGTCTGATAATAGAGATTATGTAAAGTGAAATCGAAGATCAGTCAATTAGTTCCGGCCAATCTTCCGGGGGCGGCCCTTCATCCTCAGTAGCCGGTTCTGTTGGCGTAGACGATGCCGACAGATCCAAAACAGTTTGTTCGACAAAGATCGGGCAATCCAATCTTAGTGCCAGTGCAATTGCGTCGGAGGGTCGAGCATCCAAAAATACCGCATCGCCACTTTTGTCTTCGAGTTCGATCCTTGCGAAAAAAGTGTTGTCGGATAGATCAGTAACGATTACTTTTGAAGCAGACCAGCCACATTCAATTATTACATTTCTCAATAAATCGTGGGTCATCGGCCGCTGTGGGACAATTTTCTCTATTTCGAGTGCAATTGCATTAGCCTCAAACGCGCCTACCCATATTGGAAGCACCGTTTCCTTATCAATGCCTTTAAGCACCACGATAGGCGTGTTTGTGTTCGGGTCCATAATCAGGGCTCCGATCTTTACTTCTACCAAAGATGAATCGGGGGTCATACTCAACTACACCGCCTCGCCAAAGAGCGAATTTGCCTTAATTTCAGTGATCTTTACGTCGACTATCGAACCAATCATATCTTCTTTGCCTACAAAATTCACGACCTTTTGGCATGTCGAATGACCGGAAAGACCGCTTGATGTCCGAGTCGACTTCCTTTCAACCAGAACTTTAAGCACCTTATTAACATACCGCTGTAAACGTCTGTTCTGCATGTATTTCTGGCTCCGCTCAAGCTCAATGAAGCGTCTCGTCTTTTCTTCGTGGCTAACGTCGTCCTGCAATTCATACGCGGGGGTACCCGGCCTCGGGGAGTACCGGAAAATATACGCACTGTCGAATCCGCAATACTCGACCAAACGAACGGTCTGCTGAAAATCCTCTTCTGTTTCGCTTGGAAAACCAACAATGATATCGGTCGTCAATGCTACATCTTTATACGAGGCCTTGATTCGGTCGATCTTAGCGAGATACTTTTCGACAGTATGCCCGCGTTTCATCGCGGCCAATACTCTAGAACTCCCGGACTGCACGGGCAAATGGATCCAATTACACAAATTATCGTGTGTTTCTATCGCTTCTACTATGTCGTCGTGAAAATCCCGGGGAAACGACGTAGTAAATTTCACGCGTTCGATGCCAGTTGCGGCAACCGCTCTCAATAGTCGCGAGAAAGGTGACTTTCCGGCGAATCCTTCCAAACCCGAGTCAGTCGGAGGCCTGTAACTATTTACGTTTTGGCCGATCAAATGGACTTCCTTTACACCTTTACGTCGTAACTCAAGGACCTGCCGGATAATTTCAGATGCCGGTAAGCTCCGTTCCCTGCCTCTTGAAAATGGCACGATACAATACGTGCAGAACTTGTTACATCCCTCAATAATTGGCAAAAAAGCGACGAACGGCGAGTGACGATACTTGTCGGCAACGGTCCAATCGTAGTCGACTTCCCTCTCTCCAAGATCCACTACCGGCTCTTCAAATTTAAGCGTCTTCGCTATCGCATCCGCAACGCGACCGATCGCTCGCGTCCCGAGCACAAAATCAACGCCCTCGATCTTTTTAAGAAGGGTTTCACCCTCCAGCTGAGCCACACAGCCCATTACCCCGACCACGGGTTTCGGCCGGTCCGAGTGTCGAATATGTCCCACACGGGTGTATAATTTCTGTTCAGCCTTTTCACGAACCGAGCAAGTATTAAAGATCACAACATCTGCTGAAGCCTCGTTGTCGATCATCTCGTATCCTTGGCGAGCCAAAACGCTCGAGATTCGTTCCGAATCCGAGACATTCATTTGACAGCCAAAGGTTTCAAGATAAACTTTTTTCATAGATGCCAAGAGAATCGAACAACAGGCCATTTGCCGCAAACGACTTCGTTCACCTGCATTTGCATTCAGATTATAGCTTGTTGCAAAGCACAATCCAACTAAAGCCTTTGGCAAAGAGGCTCAATGAGCTTGATCTGAAAGCATGTGCCTTAACCGATTACGGCAACATGTACGGTGCGGTTGCCTTCTTCAATTCGATGACTAGTAACGGTATCAAGCCGATAGTCGGATACGAAGCTTACTTGACCACCGCGGGCCGTTTGGAACGAAGTTCTGCACTAAGGCCCGGTGAAAAGCCGTATTATCGAATTGTCTTGTTAGCTCGAAACGTCGAAGGTTACAGAAATCTGGCATTTCTGGCATCGAAAGCTTTCACTGAGGGGTTTCTTCATCGTCCACGAATTGATATGGAAATCCTCGCCGAGCACAGTGCCGGACTTGTAGGGCTCTCTTCGGGATTTGACGAGGTTGTTGGCCACTATCTCAATGAACGAAACGAGAAACGTGCCGTTGAGGCTGCCGGTTCCTTTGAGGACATCTTCGGAAAAGGCAATTTCTTTCTTGAGATCCAGGATCACCTCGACCCGCATGCCGTTGAGGTTACCAAAAGAATCGTTGAATTCTCAAAACGACTGGAAATTCCGCTAGTTGCGACAAATGACGTTCATTACTTGAATCGCGACGATGCACGGGCCCAGGAAGCCTTGATCGCCCTCGCAGATGGCCGAACCTTGGGTGAAACTCCCCGGAATTCCAACGAAAATGCACTTCGCTATTTGCGATCCGCCGAGGAAATGTGGGAGATATTCGGCGGTGAGTTGCCCGAATCACTCACAAATACGGTCAAGATCGCCGAAATGTGTGATTTTGTAATGCCGCAAGGTGATGAACATCGTCAGTTACCGACATTCCCGATTCCGCCGGAATTCGGGAACATGTCGACCGACGATTATTTCGTTAAAGTCGTGAACGATGGCTTTGAAGATCGTAAGAAGGCGGAATGGGACCCGCTGACCGCGGATGGCCGACTGAAACACAGTCTCAAAGAATACCGCGAACGTCTTGAGGTTGAGATCGCGACCATCAAGCGTATGGGGTTTCCCGGTTATTTCCTGATCGTTTGGGATTTTATACGGTACGCCCGCGAAAAAGGCATTCCCGTTGGCCCGGGACGTGGATCGGCTGCTGGTTCATTGGCGGCATATTGCTTGAAGATCACGGACGTTGATCCGCTGCAGCATGAACTACTTTTCGAACGATTCCTGAATCCGGAACGCATTTCGATGCCCGACATCGACATTGATTTTTGTATTCGTGGCCGCGGTGACGTGATCGATCATGTTACAGAGCTTTACGGACGGGATTCGGTCTGCCAGATCGTGACATTTGGGACGATGGCGTCGAGGGCGGCGATCAAAGACGTCGGCCGCGTCCTGAATATGCCGTACGGGGACGTTGAAAAGATCGCAAAGATGATCCCGCCACCGGTCCGGGGCCGCAACGTCAGTATTTCTCAGGCGATCAAAGAAGTTCCCGAACTCAGTGCCGCAATGAAAAGTGATGGTCGCGTCAAGGACCTCGTCGAACTCGCACTTCGGATCGAAGGATGTGCCCGCCACACCTCCGTCCACGCCGCCGGAGTGGTGATCAGCCCAAGGCCGCTGCACGAGCTGGTGCCGGTCGCGTTGTCGGGCAAGGATGAACTCACGAGCCAGTATCCGATGAACGACCTCGAAAAGGTCGGGATGCTGAAGATGGATTTCCTTGGGTTAACTACGCTTACGGTCATTGCAGATTGTCTCGCATCGATCAAGGAAAAGCTCGGCATCACGATCGACTGGACAAAAATACCAAATAACGAAGAGAAAACGATGCAGCTTTTCGGCGAGGGCCGGACAGAGGCGATCTTTCAGTTTGAATCGTCAGGTATGGCGGAAATGTGCCGCCGGTTAAAGCCCAAAGAGCTTGAGGATCTGTCAGCCCTAAATGCACTATACAGGCCCGGGCCACTGGACGGCGGGATGATCGATGACTTTATTGATCGTCACCGCGGTATCCAACCTGTCGAATACATAGTTCCGGAGATGAAGGATATTCTCGGTAATACCTTCGGCGTCCTCGTTTATCAGGAACAGATCATGCAGCTTGCCCAGAAGCTCGCCGGCTACAGCCTTGGCGAAGCCGACCTGATGCGGCGGGCGATGGGAAAGAAGAAGATCGACGAAATGGCCGTTCACGAAGAGAAATTCGTTGACGGAGCAGTCCGAAACGGTATTGCAAAAAAGACGGCGAAAGAGATCTTCGACCTGATGGCGAAGTTTGCGGATTACGGTTTTAACCGCAGCCATTCGATGGCATACGCGGTTCTCGCCTTCCAGACTGCTTATCTGAAAGCTCATTATCCCGCTCATTTCTACGCTGCTGTCCTTTCTCATGAAGCCCAGGACAGCGCGAAGGTATACAAATATTCAACGGAATTGCGTTCGATGGGCCTTGCGTTGCTGCCGCCCGATATTAATGAGAGCGACGAAGGATTCACTCCGGGCGATTCGGCAGTCAGGTACGGATTGACGGCGATCAAAGGAATGGGAACGTCCGGTGTCCAAGCGATCGTTGAGGCCCGGAGTGCGGGGAAATTCACTTCGCTCTACGACTTTTGTGCCAAACTTGGCTCGAGCGTGGTGAATCGCCGCGGCCTCGAGAGCCTGATCGCGGCTGGTGCGTTTGATTCATTGATGCCGCATGGCAAAACGATCGCGGAATGGCGGGCGCAGCTTTCGGCGGCGATCGATCAGGCTCTGAGTCACGGCCAGCGAATGGCTGAGGATAAACAGCGCGGTCAAAATGCCCTTTTCGGCGTCGAAACTACCGGCGAAGCTGTTGAAGAGGAATTGCCGACCGTCGAGCCTTGGTCAAAGGCTGAGCTTGCCCGCAACGAAAAAGCAGCTATCGGCTTTTATTTGTCGACCCATCCACTGGATAATTACAAGGACCTTCTCAACGATCTGGGTATTTCGAATTTTGCGGACAACAGCGACTTAAAGGCCGGCGATACGGTGACAATGGGCGGCATAATCTCGACGCTGGCAGTTCGGCAGAGCAAGAAAGGAAATCGTTTCTGTATCTTTCGGCTCGAAGATCGTTCCGGCGGGATCAAGGCGATCGCGTGGGGCGAGGCGTTCCAGAAATTTTCTGCATTTCTTAAGGACGATGAAATGGTCATCGTCGAAGGCCGTATCGAGGCGAGCGAGGGCCAGGATCCTACTCTGATCGTTTCGGAGGTCCGTTCGCTGGATGAATCGGTGGCGACGACCGCTCGCTCAATGAATATCGTGGTTCCGCCCAACGGCGGCAGCCGTGAGTTTCTCGAAGACCTTTTCGTTCTGTTGACCTCCAGTCAAGGGCGGTGCGATGTTTTCGTGCGTATTCCTGCCGATGAGACGATGGTGACGATCCATTCGGCGGCGGCGCGGGTCGAAGGCAGCCGCGATCTCCAGCGCAAGCTCGAGGGCAAAGGATGCCGTGTCGATTGGGCTCGCTGACAAAACGCGATATTATCTAACCTGATTATGACCACACCTGCTTTTCAGCGTGTCCAGACTGCCCGGCATCCCGACCGGCCGTACTCGCTCGACCTGTTTTCTGAGATATTTGAGGATTTTATTGAGATCCACGGCGACCGTCGTTACGCGGATGATCCGGCGATGGTGACTGGTTTTGCCACGATCGGAGGCCGCGAAGTGGCTGTCATCGGCCAGCAAAAAGGCCGCGACATCAACGAACGCCGGCACCGCAACTTTGCGATGTCCAAGCCCGAGGGCTACCGCAAAGCCATTCGAGTAATGCGGCTTGCGGAAAAGTTCGGACGCCCGATCGTGACGATAATCGACACGCCTGGAGCCTATCCCGGCATAGATGCAGAGGAACGCGGTCAGGCCGAAGCGATCGCCTTTAACCTGCGTGAAATGGCGTCTTTGAAGGTCCCGATCGTTGTCGTCGTGCTTGGCGAAGGCGGTTCTGGCGGGGCTCTGGCGATCGGGATTGGCGACCGCGTGCTGATGATGGAGAACGCCGTTTACTCGGTGATCACTCCCGAAGGATGTGCCGCGATCCTTTGGAAATCCGCCGATAAGGCGGCCGATGCTGCCGAGGGCCTAAAGCTTACCGCCGACGAGCTGAAAAAGTTTGACATCATCGACGAGATCATTCCGGAGCCGGTTTCCTGGACTATCGGCGACGACAAGGACGGCAAACGCGGCAAAGCGTTTGAAAAGATCGCCTCCACGCTCAAGAAGAGTATCGTCTCCGCCCTCGATTCCCTCTCGAAAAAAGACACGAAAACACTGCTCGACGAACGCTACAAAAAGTTCCGCAAGATGGGCGAGTGGGTCTGATCTGAACGCTCTGTTCAATTTGCCTATCTATCCTTAATACAATAAGTTACGTGATAATACTTCATGTGCTAGATCCGTTTTGTTCCACCGGAACACGGAATTGGGTTAGTGGAACACGGAGTGGTTCAGAACGGCCGTTCAACGGCGGCCACATTTGCTGTAAGTACTGTGTTTGAAAAGGCTTAGCTACGACCCGCGAACGGTTTCCGCGGTGGCTTGTTACTTGTTCCATCGGAACACCGAATTTGCAAATGATCCGCTGGTCAAGGTTACCCGTCGCCGCGTTTGGCGATGATGCGTCGCCGAGCTGCAGATGTACACTCGTTTTGCTAGCAAAGCGACAAAATTGTAACTTTTCACTAGAAAGGGCCCGAATTTCGTGTTCCGTTGTTCCGCAATGGAACAAGAATGGAACAGGCTGATCTGAGAAACCGAACGCGGGTAACGAGTTTGACAGACCTCACGGTTTTCGATCCTTCCCGGCCTATGTGCCTGATAATATGCCGCGTTGTTCCGAGCGGGATTCGTCGTTTGTCGACGGGGGCATGGCGATGCCCGTCGTAATCTGATACGGTTAAAGAATGGCACAAGAAAAGAGTATCTCGAATCTTGCGGGAACCGCGGGGCCGTTATTGTCGATCGTCGGTATTTTGACGTATTTCTCGGGTGTCTTGAGCATTACACCGAGAATATTTCTCTTCGCCGGCGTCGCGATGATCATCCTCTCGTGGGTCGCGTACGCTGTCGAGGAATTCGCACCCGTGGTATGAACTGCCCATAACTCCCAAGATAAAGACCCCGCCAAACGACGAGGCCGGTTACTTCTACGCCCGGGCACGCTGTAGAAGACAGAGTGCGGAAAGGACGAGATCAGGGATCAAAGGTCTGAAATCAGAAATCAGAAATCAGAACGAAGCAACCTGTCGCGGACGCGGTCGGGAACAAGCGATAAGCAATTAGCGATAAGCGATACGCCATAAAAGGCCGTGGGTCGGGTTGTAGTACCTCGCCTGGGCGTATTCGAGGCCCGTTTCCGAGTCCTTTTCGTAGCCGGTGTAGTCTTTCCGAGTTTCGGCCGGGTCATAGCCGTTCCCGCCCGAACCGCTCACCCTATTTGCCGAAGTCGCCTCTTCGCCATACGCCATGAAGTCCTTCCGGTTCGTCACCACTCCGTTCTCGTTCGTGATTACTCGCGGGCTGCCCAAATGATCCTGCGTCAAATAACTCACTTGCGGCGTCGACTCCATTACCAAATTTTACGCTCGTTACGCCCGAATGTCATCAATCTTCCGCCATGCTCCGGCCCTTCGCGTCCTTTGCGTCTTCAACTTAGCGGCCTTTGCGGTAAAAGATCTGTTAACCGCAAAGTACGCCAAGCGAAACCCGCAAAGATCGCAAAGTCAGCACTGCACAAGCCCGCACGTAAGTAAGGGCGGAACACTCACCGCGATGATCCGGCATCCCGAGCTCTCGCACTCTCGCCGTCCAACCGTCGCCGTTCCTCGCGGCTCAGCCGCTCTATTTGCGGCAAAGCTCAGCTTCGCCGGCCACGTCCCCTCTATTTCCCGGAGGAGGCTGTGCCTCCGACAACATCCGTCGCCCTAAGCGGGCTCCGGGATCTTTTAGGTGCCGCCCGCCGGAAAAGTAGAACTTTTCCGCAAATAGACGGGCACAGCCCGCTAGAGGCGTCCCAACGACCTCGTAGACATTGCGGCGTCTCTCCTCCGACTTGGGCCCTTACATACGTGCGGGCTAATGACACGTGCCTCCCGCGCGTCGGGCGGTAGCCCGACTCTAAACCAAAGGATCGATAGAGGGCACGAAGCCCCTACTTTTTCACTCTTCCCCTTTTTCACCATTTCACTTTTCCCCTTTTGCGTTCTCTGCGTGAAAAGCTCCCCGCTGCCACTGAGACCGCTGAGACCAGGGAGGCAACGCCGCATCCCTACGGGCAAAAGCTTTGACGAGAGCGTACTATCTGTGAAACAATGTTACATAGAGCGAACGCTCAGCAAGGTCTTTGAAAACTCACCGGTCTGACACGTGTATGACAGAATTTATTTTTTTTGAAAAAAGTGGCGTTTTGCCGTACCGTGGGTCTGTAACTGCCCTAGATAGAAGAGTTGCATGTCCCGCAAGCCTCTGGGACAATCCTGGGACAGCCGTGGGACAGCTTAAGCGGAATGTTCTGCTAACATGATGAGCCAGAGGGAGTTACGCCGTTGCAACAAATTTGCCTGTCCCGCGGCGGTTTGCACTCGACCGCTCGCCGCCTTTCCCGGGATCGGTTAAAAGGAGGGAGCGGTTCGTAAAGGTTTGACGATCGACAGATAACGTTAGAACGGGATGTCGTCGTCGGCCGCGGGTGCGACGGCGGGGCCGGAGCCTGCCGATGAGCCGCCGGACGAGGAGCCTGTGCTGGTCGAGCTGCCGCCGGTGTATCCGGCATCCGCATCGTCGTGGCCGGTGTAGTCGCCGCCGCCTTCGCCGCGCGATCCGATGAACTGCATATCGGTTGCCTGGACGTCGAGCGTGTAGCGTTTGTTCTGGTCGCGGTCGGTCCATTCCTCGATGCGGAGGCGGCCCTCGATATAGACAGCGGAGCCTTTGGTCAGGTACTTAGCGGCATTTTCGGCTTGCTGGCGCCAAAGCGTGATCTTGAACCATGTCGTCACATCCTGCAGCTCGCCGGATTTGTCGCGGCGTTTCTCGTTGGTCGCCATTGTAAAGCTGCAAACGGCAATTCCCTGCGGCGTGTAGCGTAATTCGGGGTCGCGGCCAAGATTGCCGACGATGATGATCTTGTTAAATGACATGGGTGTATCCTCGCGTTTTGTGTAATTTATACGAACTTTTGACTAAGTATAGCCATCAATATATCACGGTCAAGGTGCTGTGATAAAATTACGCTTTCTCACTACGCCGGCGTCCGACCGACGTACAAGGGGTAAATGAAAATCTCAAGATCTCACAAAATCCGGACAATGCTGATCTGCGTCGGAGGCTGTATTCTAAGCCTGATCCTCGCGTTTGCTCAGGATGCTGCTGCCCAGGATAAGAAGTCCGCCGAGATCCAGTTTCAAACGTGCTGGAAGTACGATTTCGAAGGTTCCGCCGACGGCCCGGTCATCGCGGGACCCGCAGCGGCGTTATTTGTCAGGGATTTGTCCATGATCGAATCGATCGCATCCGATACGGGCAAACTTCAGTGGTCGACCGATGTCGGCGGCCGCGTGGACTCTAACCTTTTGACAGGGGATGAGAACGTTTATCTGGTCCGCACCGCCGGCGGCGAAAAGGACCGGACCGCGAGCCTGATAGCCATTAGCTCGGAAACGGGCGTCACAAAATGGACGACGCATCTGGCGGGTTCGGGCAGGTTCACGTTGATCATGGCGGGCGAGATCGTTCTCGGCGTTTCGGAAAACGGCGATGTCGTCTCGGTTTCGGCGGCTGACGGAGCGATCCGCCTGCAAAAAAAGGTGCTGGACCAGGTCACGACGGAGCCATTTATCAGCGGGCCGGGCGTGCTTTTTGTGACGAACGGCGTCGAGGTCGATTCGGTCGATATTTCAAACTTTCAGGTGCAGACGATCGGCAAGGCGGCGTTCAAGATCCGCGACCTGTTCGGTTTCGAAGACGACGAGCTTGCCTGGGGCGATGATCGCGGATTTGTGACGGCTTTTTCGATCGGATCGGGCAAGGACAAATGGCAGTTCAAGACAGGGGCGGCCGTGACGTCGATCGCCCGTCCGGACGGGCTGCTGCTGGTCGGCTCGAACGATAATTTTATTTACGCCCTATCTACCGGCAGCGGCGAGCGTGTCTGGAAAAAGCGCATTTCCGACAGGATCGCGAGCCTGCTGGTCATCGATGACGACACCGTCCTGATCGAGACGATCGGGCAAAAGGTGATGCAACTGCTCAATACAAAGACCGGCAAATCCGTCGGCCAGATCGCCGTCAAAGATGCAACGCCGATCTCGGTCGCGACCACGCTCGGCACGCGTGTTGTCGTTCTGACCGATAATTCGCTCATCGGCTATGACCGGGGCGGATGTTTGACAAAGAAATAGAATGGCCCACACGGATATTCCGGTGGGCCAACAATATAAAGTTCTCCGAGGTCGGATACGTTAGTGACCTGCGGTGTGGTCGTGCATCATCGAATATATCTCGTCCTTGATCAACAACTTCTTTTTCTTGAGGGTGACTTCTTCCAACTGTTCGTCGTCGTTCGGGTAGGTTAGGTGGGCTAATTCGGATAATCTTTTTTCGAAAGTTTCATGCTGATTTACCAATTCTCTGAAGGTTGGATTGCTCTTTAACAACTCGTCCCTAACCGGATCAGCAACTGACATGTCCATGGCGTTTTGTCCTCACTTTTCAAGAGTTTCCGCCCGTTTCGCGGCGTTAACATTCGCGTAACAGGCGTATCTTCATCTTATCCGATGGCAAACTGATTATCAAGTAAAATAAGCGAACGAACGTTATTTGATGCAAATTACGACTCACGGCACATGAGGATGCCGTTCTCACGCGGGTCGGCATAAAAGTCCTTGCGTATCGTCACCGGAATGAAATCATTTCTTGCGTAAAGCCCGACCGCCGGAGCGTTGGTCTCACGTACTTCGAGCCATATTTTGCGGACTTTCCGCTCCCGGCAGGCATCGAGAAATGCAGTCAACAGCGTCTGCCCGTAACCAAGCCGCTGAAACTTCGGATCGACGCCGACGTTGTAGATCTCAGCATCAACCGCGTCTTCCTGGTCGTTGGAGGCGACGGTACGGCCGACAATGAAACCGATGGTCTCATTCTCAACACTTTCAAGACGAAACATGATCGAGGTGGGGCTTTTGAGTTCCTCGAGATAGTGCTGGGCAGTCCAAGGATTGAGATTCGTTTCCTCGGCTATGCGGATCAGATCGCCTAAATGCGAGGTTTCAACGCTGCGAATACGCGGGGAGTCCATACGCTACATTATGGGCTATTTCCGCTTGCCGATAAAAATCGGTTCGGGCAAATGCGGCAGAAACTCCCCGAAACGGCCGAGTTGATGAGCCAGATCCAAGCCAGCATCGATCGCGGAGATTCTCCGATCAGCGGGAAGTAAATCATAGAGCGAATTGTTCACTACGACGGATTCGTTTGAGTTTTTTGAAGCCATATCGAGGAATTCCTCGATCGAGATCGTGTCGGCCGGAGTGTTCTCGGCTAGCTTTTCCACCGAAACGCTAAAATTCTGGATGCATACCGTACCGCGACCGACCGGGAGGCCGGCCAACACATGGCCAGAAACACCTGAGGCCATCGCGATCGCGGCAAGTGTCGATACTTGCTTAACCTCGATTCCCAATGCCGCAGCCAGGCCGAGCGCAGTCGCGATCCCGATCCTGATCCCGGTAAAGCTGCCCGGGCCGGCGGTGACGATTATCTTGGTGATGGAATTTTTGTCTATATCGCTGCGTTTGAGCAATTCGTCGATATTTGAGAGCAGGTCCTCGGCCCGCGACTGGCCTGAGGTACCGACCATGCCATCTAAGCATTCACGCCCGCGAAACAGCGCGACGCTCCCGCCGGCGACTGCCGATTCGATCGCAAGGACTATATTTGTGCTCTCTGGTTCCATTAGCTCTTTCTAAAACGAAAGGCGGTCCGCAGGCTCTTTAGCGAGGGCAGCAGGCGCTTTGCCGCTCCGCCGATCTGGTAGTGAAATCTGATAGGAGAATTAAAGTCTCCCTCCATCTCGATGGTGGATTCGAGAGCGTTAGGCGGCATACGCTTCATAATTTGACGAAATAATTTTTTCGGCTCCTTTAGAACCATCGCGATCGGCTTGATCCGCACACCGCTCGCCCATTCCCTCTCGATGCATTTTATCACCCACGCCGGGAGTTCACGGGCCTCTTCGGCGAACGGCAAGTCGTCGATGTTGAGATCGAGGTAACGGTTCGTGAGGCCGATCGCCGTAAGGATCCATTTTCGACGCCGCTTGCTGACCACGTTCAGACAGCGTTCCCAGTCGAACTCCGCGGGACGGTTCGCGACCGCGTAATAGATGTCCCAGAGCCGTTCCTTGTAGGCCCCGCCGTCGTTCAGCCAATGGACACAAAGGACGCGGAGATGGTCCTCAGGCCGCAGCATCCGTACCGGCGTGCCATCGATATCGACGAGAATGGAATTGTCGAACAGGTCTTCCCACACGACAGCGTCAAGATGGCGCAGGCCTTTGTGAATGTCGATGAGAATCTGCCCCGGTAAACCAGCGGCGACGAGATCAGTGGCGGCGTCAAAGTCGGCCGGAGCGACTGCCAGGTCCACGTCGACGGAATAACGAAAATGATCTTCGGGGTAATTGAGATGAGCGGCAAGACCTTTGATGAGGATCGGTTCGATTGAATGCTCGCGAAAGTACTCAAAAACCTGAGCCGACTTCACTCGCTGTGCCTTTCGCTGGATCAGGTTCCAGCGTCGGTCGTTAGCGGCCTGTTCGTTAGCATCGATGCTCACTCTGGATAAATGAAAAGGGGCAAGAGTCAAATCCTCTTACCCCAGCTAAACATTCAATCGTAATTCGACTTTTACCGATCAAAAACTAAATACAAACACTTGCGCTTTGCGAGCAAGAATTCATCGGGCAGCCAGAGGGTACCGCCGCACAATCGAGATTTGGACCCGGTCCCGTGAAAGTGCACTGACACGACACGCTACCCAATGCATTCTGCGGAGCGACAAGTGAAGCAATGACCGGTAAAGCGATCATCGACGCCAAGCCGATCTTCTTGAGGACGTCGCGGCGTGACTGGCCGGCAAAGCGTTTTGCCGTTCCAGCTTCTAGCAGGCCGTTATCATTGAGCTGGTCGATCGCTAGCCAAACAAAATCCTCGGTTACTTTGCTTCCGGAGGTTCGTTCAAAAGTCTTTACGATGTCCGCCACCGAATTCGAGCCATCGCAAGCTCGCCATACGACCGCGGCGGAGTCATTCAAGCAATGAGCTCTGCTGCTGTCGAGGTCATAAACCAAAACTTCGTCAGGCAGTTCCTGAACAACAAGTCCATTCTTTCGTATCTGTGGGTATATTTTGTCAGTCATGTTTGTCTCCGGATAATGTAATGCAGCTCGGGCAATCCTATGTATTGTAACTTAAAACGCATATTTGTCAACGATTTCCAAGATTTCGTTAACACATAGTTCAACGTCGGGCCTGAGCGATTTCAAAATTATAGCATCTTGAATTGCCTTTCTGATAATAGTTAACGAATATTTAGGATTTTTTTGCAGAGAAATGTTGAAAGGAATAATTTCCATTAATCCTAATCCGGTCGTAAGTTTCGCCGGTTTCCACTCGGCGTCGGCTGAATACCTGGTAATAATGACCGTTCCGATCGGGATCGGTTTCCGGCCGGTTGCCGCCTCGAATGCATCGGCTGTCACGTCTTTCCATTCTCCGGGCCGATCGCGGTCCCTGATGGACAGTTTGCGAGGAAACGGGTGGACCAGGCCCTCGCTATCGATTATCGCATAATCGTCGGAGTAATATACGGCACCTTGGGAGATCATGGCCGCGACCAGCGTGGTCTTTCCTTCGTGGCTGTCCGCCGGGAAGAGCACGCATTTCCCTTTCCATGCGACGACGCCCGCGTGCAAAAAGACAAATTCCTTTGAGTGGCTGGCAACCAGCAGCCGCACGCGGGCACTGAAATAATGGTGAAATCCCCGTGAAATGGCATTTTCGTTCAAGTGTTCGCCGTCCAATTCCAAATAACGGTTATCATCGGTCCGCCTGATGACAAACCGATGTTCCGCGGCGTCAGGGTCGATCTCCGACACATGTCCGACGAGTACATCGGTCACGACGCGACGTGCACGCTCAAGCGCCCGTTTACGGTTGCTATCGACCCGGAATTTGACGCCGTACGATTCAAATGCGAAGGAATGCATAAAAAAGGATCAGACGATCTCACCAGAGAGGCACTTTCGCTTCAGACATAGGCCAACGACGCATGCCGCACCGGCAGCAAGTAAACCCAAGATCCATTTGCCGGTGAATCTATTTTCGGAAAAGAACAACTGAACAGAAAGCGCCGAAATAATAAGCGAAATAATGCCGTAAAAGACCGTTACCGTGCGATGTGAGTAACCGGACCGGACGAGCCGCTGGTACAGATGTTCACGATGAGCCTGCCAAACCCGCTCCCTTCGAGCGACACGTCGAAGAAATGTAACTATGCTGTCAAAGACGAAGAGCCAAACAAGGGCGATGGCGATCAGGAGCCAAGGCGACGGAGAATTAGGCGAATTCTGTTGTGCCATAAGAGGCAACGCTGCCAATACAAAGCCTAGAAAAGCACTTCCGGCATCACCCATGAAGATCCTTGCCGGTGGCCAATTGTGCAGCAGAAATCCAAACGCCGCGAATGACAGAGTGCCGGCAAGGACATAGATCGCAGGCAATTCCATCCGTAATCCGATCACCAACCATCCGATCGATGCCGTGATCGCCTGTACGCCGGCGATGCCGTCGATGCCGTCCATAAAATTGTAGGCGTTGATAAGCCAAAGGATCCAACAAAATGTGATGATCGGACCGAACCAGCCAAGTTGGATCGCTTCGCCACCGAAAGGCGAAGAGATTGTATCGATCGAACCGCAGGAATAAACTACGGTCACCGCGGCGATCGAATGAACAATCAGACGCCATGCAAATGAGACCGAGAAAACATCGTCGAGCCAACTGACCGCAACCACAAGGATCGCTCCGATCAGAAATCCGGCGGAGAGTTGGTACCCAATAAAGTAACCGCCGGCCGAATAGGCGACTAACACTACCAACGCTAAAACCAGACCGCCGCCGCGAGGTGTGGGTGTAACGTGCGAGCTGCGCTCATTTGGATGATCGAGCACGCCGCGTTTGATCGTCCACACACGAAATCCCGCGACCCCAAAATAGGTCGCCAAAAAGGCCCCGGAAAATATGCATATCTCTAACAAAACAAAATATT
Organism: Acidobacteriota bacterium; assembly: GCA_029781855.1. GTDB lineage: Bacteria > Acidobacteriota > Blastocatellia > Pyrinomonadales > Pyrinomonadaceae > OLB17. The sequence continues at coordinate 15,727 of JAKOVX010000117.1, forward strand.
TACGGAACAAGTGCGGCCCGATATTTTTTCACCGCTAAATCGAGCGAGTATTTTTCGACCGCCGAACGACGAGCCCGTTCGCCAAATTCCGCCAGCTGGCCACGCATCTCGTAGATCTGGCGGACCAAAGAAACCAAAGCGTCGGGATTCCCTGGTCTCAGATGCCACCCGACTTTGTCTTCGTCGATAACGCGTGCAAGCTCACTTTCAGGATCCGTAAGCGCAAGCATCGGCTTGCCTGCCGCCAGGATATTATACGTTCGACTCGGCATCGAAACGCCACGCATTTTCGGGATCAACGAAACCAACGCGACGTCACACGCATTGAGGAACACGAGCTGCGCGGAACGGGGCTTCGGGTTCAGTACAGTGATGTTGGACAGGCCGTTAGACGCGATCGATTCGACCAACAAGGGTCTCTTTACTCCGGTTCCGAGGAAGATGAAATGGATGTCATCGACGTCGGAAAGCCGTTTTGCTGCTTCGATCAGCGTCTCCAGATCGTTCGGATGGCCCATGTTGCCAGCATAAAGGAAAATAAATTTGTCGGAAATTCCAAGTTCGGCCAAAAGCGTGTTTTCCGCACGCGGCTCGGGCCGGACGTCTTCGACCTCGGCCCAGTTTTGAATTACGTCGATTGAAGGAGCGAGTCCCGCCGTTTTTTGTTCGAGCATTTCCTTCATGTCGCGACCGACGGCAATCAATTTTGCTGCATGTTTATAAAGCCATCTATTACAGTAATTAAGAACGCTAACTAAAAGTGATGCTTCATGTGTTTTGCCGACTGCCACCAGGATCTCCGGGTAGTTGTCGTGGATCAAAAGCGTATATTGAGATCCTCGGAGCAATGCCGCAAAAGCTGCAACGAACGGAAGCGATGGCGGCGTCGTGACAACGAGCACTTTGTCACCTGGCCGAAAGGAAACGAGGGCCCGAAAAAATGTTGAGACGCCTAGAGTCAACATATTAATAAGCCTGAAGACGATAATGTTCTTGTTGAGTGTAGTGCCCGCTACACGAAAAATGTCGACACCATTGTGCGTTTCTCGTTTCGGTGCGCGAGTTCCGCGACGCGAGTAGTTCGGCTGGCCGCAAATCGACTTAACCTCAAACGAATCAACGAGGCCCTCGGCGATCCTGGTCATATAGTAACCGGTCGAAGTTTCCTCCGGATAATAGAGTTCGGTAACTACCCAGAGCCGCTGCTTCGCGAGTTCCGGGTTATTGGTCAACGTTTTATTGGCCATCGGATACTGATCTCGCACTGATATACAGGGCACGGGAAAGGACACGTGCTGTCGCTTCGTTTATTTCGGGCCGAGCGATCCACTCGACCGCGTACTGACGGGCACGCCGCGAGATTTCACTGAATTCATCATTGTCCATCGCGATGCATCTTTTGATCTGGTCGACGTATTTCTCGGGTTGATCGAGAGGTATACGCCAACCGAGGCCTTTTTCGTCGACGTCAGTCCATACGTTCTGATCACTGATCAACAAAGGGCACCCCGCGGATAATCCTTCGATAAAAACGTAGCCAAAATTCTCGTTCAGTGTGGGCAGCACAAAAAAATGATTGTCACAGACGCGAAGAAGAGCCTCTTTCCACGGGTATCCGCCGCTGATCGTCACCGATATATTCGACGGAAGCCGGGCAATGAGATCCTGGCAATATTGCCAATACTCGGCATCCTCCGGCGGGCCGATAATATCAAATTCAACAGTTCCCTCTTCGATCTCGAGCAGACATTCCAGAAAGTATCCAAGATTTTTCTTGGGTACAATCCGCGAAATGAATACGAATTTTGCCGCTCCAGCTTCCTTCTTTGGCTTTAAAGATTGCGAATAGTCCGGCAGGATTGACCGCGGGACGAGATCAGGCGCGACCATTATGTCAACGCCTTCGCCGACGATAGCTCGAATCTCATCTTTTTCGGAATCGAACGACGCTTTCCAGATTACGCCGGCGTAGTGCCCGACAAGATCTGCGTAGGTCAAAAACAGCTTCTTTTTGAGCGGTTTCAGGGAGAGTGCCCCGGCCGAAAATTCACCACACGGAGCAACGATAACCGGTACATCCGGCACCATTCGTTTGCGCCTTGCGGTCAGAAATTTCATTCCCGGCATTGAGAACGCACTATTCAGAAAGACCGCATCCGGGCCGACCTCATGAAAGAGCTCGGCCGCTTTGCCGACCGACATGCTGCGGGGCGAAAAATAAAAGACTCTCGCATTTTCAACTTCGTTCCATTTGTCGGTCGTTACGGTGGTATAGGGCTGAGTGTCGCCCTTGCTGTCATAATTTCGGGTGACGATATAGAAATCGTATTGTTCAGCGAATCGGTCGACCAAATTTACAAGTGTCCACACTCCGCCGCCGCTCTTAAATCCCGGAAGGTAATAATCGCAGAAGATCAGAAAACGCTTCTTCATTGCCTAGATCTGTGATTCACCATGCCGGCGTTGGCTTGCATAGCCGAGGACGATCTTGCTAACCGTCTGCGAGACATTCTCGACGAGGTATTCGCGGGGAGCGGTCCAGGCCGCGGGTTGCGCGATCGCGAGGTCGACGGCGCCGACGATCGAATCCGGGTCCGATCCCGCCAGAATGTTGCTGCCGCACTCGATCGTTTCGGGCCGTTCGGTCACGTCTCGAAGCGTGACATTCGGGATACCGAAGATCGCACATTCCTCCTGGACCGTTCCGCTGTCGGTCAGAACGGCGAGCGAATTCTTTTCAAGCTGAACAAAATCGAACAGGCCAAAAGCATCCAGCAAACGCACCTTAGCCGAACCCGGAGCGATCCCGAACTGATTTATCCGCTCCGCCGTTCGGGGATGAACGCTCACCAGGATCTCTTTCCCAAACTTCTCACTGATCTGTGTAAACGCAGTAAAAATATTTACAAGCCGTTCGTGGACATCAACGTTTTCTGCCCGATGGAGCGTTACCAGGAAATACTCGAACGGCTGCACTTTCAATTGTTTCAAAATGTCGCTGTTCTCGATCTGCGGCGCGTAAAAGTCGAGCACCTCTTTGATCGGATTTCCCGTTATGAAGATCCGGTCGCGATCGATCCCTTCGCGGACGAGATTTTCTTTACTGCGTTCGGTGTAAGGCAATAATACCGAGCTCGAATGGTCGATCAGCCGGCGGTTGACCTCCTCCGGTACACGATCGTCATAGCACCGGTTTCCGGCCTCCATATGAAAGACCGGGATCCGCCGCCGGGCAGCCGCGATAGCGGACAAGGCACTGTTCGTGTCGCCAAGAATCAAAACGCGGTCTGGTTTATGCTTTTCAAACATTTCATCGCATTTCGCGAGGATCTGGCCGGCCTGATCGGCAAACGAGGTGGATTTGATCCCTAAATGCTCGTCCGGTGTGCGAACCTCGAGGTCGCGAATGAAAATGTCACTCAGGCTCTCATGATAGTTCTGCCCGGTGTGCACCATTACGTGCTCGCAATGTTGATCAAGAACCTTCATCACGAGGCTGAGCCTTATGATTTCCGGACGAGTTCCGAAGATTGTCATTACTTTCATATTTTTATTTGAGTAACGGAGACTAGTTTTCGGAAATGAATCGTTCTATTTCTGAATGTGCATCCGACAGCAAGACCCGAAGCTCATCCACGGAAATATTGTCGTCCTTTGACGAATATTCACTCGTCAACGCCGCGGTAAAGCCCTGTCCGTCGCGAAGTTCCGGCAGCACCGGCAGGATCACGTAGTAGCCGTTAGCCTCGATCGTGCGAAAGCACTCTTCTTCGGACACCATGATCTCGTGGACCTTTTCTCCAGGCCGGATGCCTGTAAATTCCATTGGGACCTGCCTGCTGCCCATCAACGCCTTGGCAACGTCTGTGATCAGGGCAGACTGAACCTTTGGAACGAACGTGGCACCGCGTCGACCGCTGGCGACAGCTTCGAATACGGTGTCTACGGCACGGTCGAGACTGAGCAGAAATCTGGTCATCTCCGGCAATGTGATCGTAACGGTCTTACCATTTTTGATCTGTTCCACGAATAAAGGGATGATCGACCCACGCGATGCGATGACGTTCCCGTAGCGGACGCAGTTGATCGCGACATCGGGCGCGTCACGATTTGCCTCGATCAGGACACGCTCCTGAAGGGCCTTGGTCATACCCATTACATTGATCGGTTTACAGGCCTTGTCAGTTGAGATCCCGATAATTTGCCTAACTGGAAGCTTATTTTCACGGATGCCACGCACAATGTTTTGAGCACCGCAGATGTTCGTCAGAACGGCTTCGTAAGGAAAATATTCGCAAGACGGCACCTGCTTTAACGCAGCGGCGTGAAAGATCACGTCGGCGTTTCGCATCGCCGAGAGCAATGATGAGTAATCTCGGACGTCGCCGATACGGAACTTCAGAAGGCTCTGCGAATTCTGGTAAATGATGTCATCGGTGGCAGTGTCACGATTGAGAAAATCCAGCCGCATATAATGCTGCTTGGCTTCGTCGCGAGAGAAGACCGTGACGTCCGCGGGCACACCCATTTCGCCGCCAAGGATCCGGCGGACCAGCGTTTGGCCGAGCGAACCCGTTCCGCCCGTAATTAGAATTCGTTTGCCTTCGAGGTGCTTCATTATTTCCAGTTATCGTATGGTGTCGGGTCGGTTGCCATCTTTCGGATCATTTCTTCCCACGGCTGCGGCCGAAATCCCGTCGCCTTTTCGAACTTACTTCCGTTGAGGCTTCGGTCGATCCGGAACTCTTCGGAACGCTCGATCGAGACCGAGGCTTCGAAATATTTGTTTACCAGAGTAAGCAGATCGAATTTGTTTATCGGCTCTGATGCAACGTGATACAGGCCATTAAGGTCTTTGTGATCAGTGATCAAACTAGCAATTATATCGGCAAAAACGATCGTTGGAAAGCCGGAGTAGATCGCGTTGGCAAACCCTGTCACCGTCTTGCCGCGATTCGACAGGAACCACTCGATCAGGCTATGCGCGGTGCCGAGTTCCCTGCCGATTATCGAGGTCCGAATGGTCAGGCAGTTTTCGCCCTTAGCCTCGCCGAGGGCTTTGCTCTTGCCGTAAAGATCGGTCGCGTTCGGCGTATCGGCCTCGCTGTAATTACCTTTTGCGCCGTCAAAAACACAGTCGGTGCTGATCGTGATCAGGCGAAACCCGTATTTTGCGCCCAATTCCGCGAGCCGATGCGGAAAGATCGAGTTTATCTCCAGCGTGGTGATGACATTCTTTGCTGACGGCAACTGCTTGATGACGCCGACAGCGTTTACAACGACATCTGGTCTAGCGACTTGAATTGCAGACTCGATCGATCCGACATCGAATGCACTGACATTTCCTATTGTTTTGTCGGGATCGAACAGACCATAGCGTTTCACGGTGTCAAACGAGCCGCGGATCGTGCACCAAACATCGAAAACGCCCGCCAGTTGCTGCATGAGCTTGTGTCCGAGCATTCCGTTTGCTCCGAAGATCAATATTCGCATCGTTGTTTTGACTCTCCGACAGTGCCCCACCTACATCCGCTTGCGTCGAGGCCTTGTCTCCAGCCTATCTGGCACCAGGTGCAATCAATAACCGTTCGCATGCCCGGTGGACCTCGTCGGGCAGTACCAACTCAAGGCATTTGTGCGAATTAAAACAGACCGGAGCCTGGCATCCTTCGCATTCGACCGAACGACGAAACACGGCATTTCGATCGCCAAACGGGTTCCATCGTCCGATCGCGTCGATCGCCGCGAAAATGGCGACGCACGGAGTGCCTGCTGCTGCGGCCATATGCATTGTTCCCGTGTCGTTGCCGAGATAGAGGTCGCATTTGCCCAGCAAAGCAGTCGCTTCGCGAATACCGAGTTTTCCGGCGGCGTTGGCCCCGGTTTCCCATGATCTCGTCAGCCTCTCGCCGACTTCACGGTCTTCGGGCCCGCCGAAGACGATAGGAAATACGTCAAAAGCTTCGACGAGTCGGCCGACAACCGCTTCAAAGTGCTGCTCTGGCCAGATCTTCGACTCCCATTTGCTTCCGGGTGCAATTCCGATCAATCGACGGCCGCGGTGATCGGTCTCGTTTTCCATCCATTTAGTTGCCGTTCCGATCTCGGCGACCGTGAGGCCCATGTCGGGGAACAAGCTGCCGCGATCGACCTTGATCCCGTCAAATTCAAGACATCGCAAAAGGAATTCGCCCTCGCTTTCAACCGACGGAGTCGGCTTTTCGAGAACGGCGCCCAACGTGTTTTGCCTCAAATACTCGCTACCTAAGACGTTTCTGATACCGGCTTTTCGGAAGAACCCGAGATCCCGGTCTATCTGTGATACTGTTCGGTTTCGGGTCATCAAATAGAAAAGAGCATCAAATCCACGCGATCTCAGGGCCAAGGCCAGTTTTGCATATGCTGCGGCGGAACGCACCGGCCCAAGATTTGACGGGTACGCCATCCAATCGTCAAAGAGACCGGTCGCCGGCAACACATTTCGCGATGAAATGTAGTTAGGATTTTTTGCATCCGTGTTAGTCAGCAGTGTCAACCTAGCCGACGGGAAGGCCTTCCTGACGGCCCACAACGCCGGCAGCGCGACGATCGTATCTCCAAGATGGCCAACACGAAAAACTAAAATGTTCTTAAATTCCAACTTTGTTTGATTGGTTTCTTTTTGATGCGTCGAACTCATTGACCAGGTCCAAGAGCTTTATCGACGACGTGCCAACAGTCTCAACTACAAGGCCCGCAGCAATGTTTGCGACATTCGCGGCGTCGGGCAAGCTCATGCCTCCGGCCAATGCAACGGCGATGGTTGCGATCACGGTATCGCCTGCGCCGGTAACATCGTAGACTTTTCGAGCGCGCGAGTGCAGATGATAAGGTGATTTGCCCGACTCAAATAACGTCATTCCTTTTTCGCCCTGGGTTATCAGAATTGAATCCAGTGATAGCTTTTGCATCAGAGTCTTTCCCGCTGCATCGACCAATTCCTCCGGGCCGTCATCGAATCCACACGCGTCCAAAGCCTCTCGCTTATTGGGCGTAAGGAGTGTCGCTCCGGCGTATTTCTGATAATTCTTCCCTTTCGGATCTACCAGTACCGGTCTCCCAAGATCACGAGCAGTGGAGATCACGTGCGAAAGCACCGCGTCTGTCAGGAATCCCTTCGCATAATCTGAAATGACAACGACACGGCATTTCTCAATGATTTCGGAAATAGCCCGGTTGACTGTCTCGACGTGAGCGGTAGTGAGCTCATCGTCCGATTCCTGGTCGACGCGAGCAACATGCTGGCCGTGCGCCACGAGCCGCGTCTTAACCGTCGTTGGACGATCCGAAAGACGAACAAGATGATCGCCCGAGACTTCGGCCGTTCGCAATATATCCGGCAGCAAATTCCCCTCGGCGTCATCTCCGACTATGCCGATCAAATATGGAATACCGCCTAGGCCAGCAATGTTCGCAGCAACGTTCGCTGCACCGCCAGCAGCGAGGCTGGTCGAACGCATTCGTACGACAGGAACAGGAGCCTCCGGCGAGATCCTGTTAACGTCACCCCACCAATACCTGTCGAGCATTACATCGCCGACGACGAGCACCTCAACGCCCTTAAATGCTTCCAAACTTATCATTTATTTCTGATCTTCATCTACAAAAGCGGCGTCCAGGAGTTCGCACCAAATGTGCGCCACAGCGATGTGGGCTTCCTGGATGCGTGCGGTCCTTTCAGACGGTGCCATAAAACACGCGTCAGAAAGCGAAGCAAGCTTCTTACCCTTCGCACCGGTCATTCCCACGACCGTGCAACCTCTTCGCCTCGCCTCCATGACCGCGGCGATCACGTTCGGCGAATTTCCACTCGTGCTGATCGCGATCAGGAGATCGCCTTCCGACGCGAGTGCCTCGACTTGACGCGAAAAAACCCGCTCGAACGAGTAATCGTTGGCCAACGCCGTTAGCGCCGATGTATCGGTGGTAAGGGCGATCGCCGGCAGGGCCCGCCGCTCGGCCTCATATCGACCGACGAATTCAGCGGCAATATGTTGAGCGTCGGCCGCGCTTCCACCATTTCCGCAAAGTAGTACCTTTTTGCCTGCTTTTGCCGTGTTAACAATGATCTTCGCACAGTCTGCGATGTTTTCTGTATGCGAATCAAGCAGTGTTCTGAATTCATCAAGATGTTCGTTCAGAGAGAGTTCGATAATCGTCTCGCCTCTCGCAGCATCGCTTTGGCGTTTTGGCATGCGTTCGGCTATTTCGCTGGTCGAAAATCCCTCGACCAGCGGAAGCGAAAAAACCTCGCCGCCGTTCGCTTTGACGTAGTCGGCACCAATTATCTCAGTTTCCTTCCAATCTCCGCCTTTGACGAGCACATTTGGTTTTATCTGTTCGATCAACTTTTGTGGTGTCGATTCGTCAAAGATCAGAACCTCGTCGACCGCCTTCAAGCCGAGCAGCACGGCTTTACGGGCGCTTTCGTCCTGCAACGGCCTCCCGGGACCCTTGATCGCCCGCACCGAACGGTCACTATTAATGCCGACGATCAGCCGCGTCCCTAGCTCGCGTGCTCGTGTAAGCAAGTCGATGTGTCCAGGGTGAAGGATATCAAAACAACCGTTTGTAAAGACGATCTTTTCCATAATTCTGTGAAACTCAATCACCTCTTCGAGCGACCAAAAGTCTTTGCGACCTGATCTCATCGGCAAATTCCGTGAAGAAATTCTCAAGTTTCTTGATCTCAACGATTTCAAAACCGTGTTTCGAGACTATTTCAATGTGTTCCTGCTCGGTGCGTCCGAAGCAGTGTAGGCCGATCTTGAACTTTACCCTTCCCTTTGCCGAACGGTCTTTGCGAAACTCTTCCTCGCTTTTCCATGTCTCGTCGTTAAGCTGGATATGGAGCAGCAATTGCCCTCCTGGTTTCAACTTCCGGTAACAGTTTTTCAGTACGATCTCGAAGACCTCATTGGTCAAATGCTGAATGACGGCGAAGCTGTAAACCGCATTTAAACCCCCGTCTGGGATCGCGTCGAGCCCGTCCTTGCCTACCGCGATGTACTCGATATTTTCGGCAGAGTTTATAATTCTTGCACATTCTATCGCTCCCAACGAGAGATCCAAACCGTATATTTTTCTCACATACGGAGCAGTCGCTTTTGCCAGGAATCCCGGGCCGCAACCATAATCCAGTACCGTATCATTAGCATCCAAATAGCGAGAGAGCATTTTTTCGTAAATGTTCTCCCGAGATTTGGTCACCGCGTCGAAGTTCGCCTCAAGATACTCGGTATTGCTCATGCCCCGATACTTGGGATTGTCGTGATCAAAAAAATAATGAGGACTCAACGAAAGAATCCTAAGCGCCCAGAGCGGTCTCCCTGATTCCGGGACACGCCTAAGCAAAGCAGGTATCCATTTCGCACCAAGATAGTTTTGAGGTTCCTTGCCTAAGGAAACGAACCATTTGGCAACCTCCAGAGATTTGACCATATTAACTGCTACTTAATACGACACTTCTAAAATTCTAATGCGGTCCTCAGGCGGCACGGCCCGCGTCTGCACAGCTTAATAGCGGCAAGAACGAAACCTCTCGTTACGAGACCATTCTTATTCTTCCCTATTTCGGTTGGCTCACGCCCGGCTTCGCGATCCGATCAGGAAACGGCATACCAACAGGCTAAGTATTACGACGAACAAAGTTCGAATAACCCCTGGCAGGAGAGTTGCGTAGAAACCTTCATATGAGACTACGGTCAAGAGCGGAAAGTACGCAACCTTTTTCCAAATCGCCGGCGATGGCGTCTCGATCAGGAGCCTATAAATTAGCCGTAAATAGATCCCGAGCAATATCATACCCAAAGGCACGCCGATCGGTCCGAAATTTCTCAGAAGATCGCCAAAGGGCGTGATTGCAAACGAATTTTCACCGTAATTAAAATACAGGTCGCTGTATGCCCGGGCGTCAGACGTGCCGGGCTTATCCGGCCATACGACCCTGGGAACAAGCGAAGTCATAGCGTCGTTAATAATATTATTTTGGAGGCCATAGCTTGCCTCGTACGGAGCCAACTGCTCATAATTCGCCACGACCACCGCCAGCGAACTAAGATTCTCGATCCGGTCAGCGAGAGCCTGCAAGCTGTCTGCAGCAAGGGTAGCTGTATTCTGGTTCAAAACATACTCCACGGTATCGCTAACCAATCCAACATAATCGCCCGCGTTTACTCTTGCTTCTGAACCTTTGATGTTCCGAAACGCTGTGCCGTAAACCGAACCGATAAGGACGGCGAGAACAACCAGCACGCCGAAGATCGCGGCCGTTCTCGGTCTTAGCCGCCGCCCGGAATATCCAAATGCCATCGCGATCGGAATAATGCTGATCAAAAGTCCGGCACGGCTCGCCAATAGGGCCAGGCGTATCGGTATGAATGCGATCACAACGGCCAAGACCAGGTAAAACGCACCGGTTCGTCGCTCTGAGGTAAAGATCCCAAGCCAAAGCAAAATATAGCCGATTCCCACCATCGTCAGGAGAAAGAACAGAGCGCTGTCGAATACACCGATCTCGGTGATTCGCTGAAAGCCCATAATTCCCTGGACGAAACCGATCAGATTTACTGCGATGCCGGCCAAAAGCAGCAAGATCCCGGGCAGCCAGACTTCAGATGAACTCCATTGCCAATCAGGAAGACGGCGCTCTAACTTTTCCGCAATATATCGCCCAACAGGCAGCGAATAGCCCAACCACAGCCCGAGGAAACCAACTGCCACGTACACCAGCGAAAGCGGAAGGTTATATTCCGGATCGTCAATGAACGTCATGAAGTAGGGGTTGACCGCTCCGAATGCAATGATAAGTCCGCCACCGACGAAAGCCGGAAAAACATAACTCCACGCCGCGAACGTCAGCGGATTAAAGAAGTCGAAGCGGCCGCGGACGAACATATATGCCGACGGCGCTAGCACGCAGATCCCGGTCAGTAAACACCACGGCAGCAAGTAAAACCCAGGAAACGAATGACCGAGATCGTTTTCTATCCAAATCAGGCTTATGGCTGCAACAGCGACAAAGCCCCACAGGCCGATAACGGGCAAAGGAAATCTTCGCCGTTCGCTGATCTTCGCCTGATTGTGCAAGTTGGCCGCGGCCATAATTATTTAAGATCGTCTGATTCAGTCGTCATATATGGCGATGGCTAGACATATTGTCCATCTAAATGATTAATTGTTCAGTTTGCGCCCGCCCGTAATAGCTTTTTTCCAGTCAAGACGACAAAACGGTTGGTCGAGCACCTGAACATCGGACACCTACAAAATCAGAGCCATTAATCGCCAATTCAGTTTACTACATAGCAAATTGCCTGTTGAAACTGAGACATCATGTGACAGGTGTCAACCGACAAACCGCTATAATGCCGTCAGCCCATTGTGGTGCAACCCGAACGCACACGTCGTTGATCAGATTGTAGAGTCCCCGGTTATGCGGTCGGTGTTCGGAACCAATGTCGTAGAACATGAATTCATCCACAGAAAACCCATGCCTTTTCAAGAGCAGCGATAGCGTCGAATATGAATAATATGCAACATGATCGGGATGCACCGGTTCCGCGATCCCTCCTCTGCCCCGAAGCCCATAGACAAAAAAACGCATTCCACAATAGGCATTTATCGTGGTCATGACCAACTGTGTCTCGGGGCCCATAAATCGTTTAATTCCGTTAAGAAAGAGCCCCTGATTATTCAAATGCTCAATCATCTCGCCCGCGATGATCACGTCAAAAGTCTCATTGAGCTCCACATTCTCCAGATGTTCGAGATCTGCCTGAAAGAGGTTTTTCGAGCCGTGAGATTCGAGAATATCGATGCCCGGCTGGTCAAAATCGAACCCATAGATCGAATTCGCCACCTTTTCGAGATCGAAATGGAGCAACATATCATTATCGATCGCGTCCTGCGTGTACGGGTAATTCGTACATCCCAAATGGAGGACCTTCTTACCCTTACAAAGTGCCTTGATAGTTTCGAGACGCTGTACTAACTTGATCTTCTTGCTCATTTCGTATCCTCATCAGATCACTTATTTTCTCATCCGGCCGATCAGTTCACCAAACATCTGGCGTTCGTCCTTAGTAAAGAAACCGGTGATCAGAAGCATCGATAAATAAACCGCCGCGCCGCACGCAAACCCAGCACCAACCAACACAAAGTTCAACGGGACGAACCAAAAATACAGGTAAAGTAGGATCGCCATGACTAACGCGGCCGAGATAGTCCGCCACCCAATAGCCAACCAATAACGCCAAAGTGTATGTCCAAGGAATCGATGTTCGAGTATGAATATTAATGGCAAAGTTACAGCGACGGCAATCAAGCGCGAAGCGGCAACCCCCTCGATATTCCATCGATCCGCCGTCAGGATCATCAACGGTATTGCAACGATCATCCAAATGAAAGTCGCAAGAGTATTGTACAAAGGTGCCCGGAAACTCTCTGACAACTGCCATATCATGATCATGATCGCGATCAGCCCAAATGTTATCACCTGGATCACGAACACCGGGTAGCCCTTGTCGGCCATGTCCTGGTTAATCCAAACTTGCAATAGTTGGTGTCCGCCGCAAATAAGCATAGTTGCGAGCATGAAGGTGGTTGTCACCATTACTTTGGTGGCCTTTCGATACAATTCGATGAACTTATCGGTATCGGTCAAAAGTTCATTAAATGCCGGAAATAATGCTAATGTGGCGCTGGCGACCATCCCATGCATATAGATCGCTAGAGTCATCGGTACGATGTAAAACGTTGCAGAAGCAGGGCCAAATTTTCGAACCACCCATCCCCTTTCGAACGCCAAAAGAACATTGCCAAAAACCTGGTATAAGATGATGCTTGAGCCGTATTTCAGGACGATCGACCACGCGGGGCTCCGGAAACGAGGGCGGAGACTGAATTCCGGCAGATGTCGAACCGCTTCATAAGCAAATGCCATCGCCATTATGCTAAGCGCAATGAAATTCCAAGTGAGCAGTTCGACGATACCGTAACCGAGCAGGGCGAGTGCAACGTTGCCGATGTTCAACAGCACACCGCTTATGTTGGTGAGCAAAACAAATGTTCCAAAACGGTGTAATCCCTGAAGAATGAATTGGAATGTTTGGCTGAGCATCGTGACGATGATCGCCGCACAGGCCAGGTACAATCCTACCTCTCCCAAACGCTGCTGGTCTGTCGGCAGAAACAATACCTCAGAGACAATGTAACGTGCCGCTCCGGCAACAATGAGCGATCCTCCCAACGCAAGCGTGAAGCTGAGCCAAAAGGTCGCCGAGACAACCTCGCCGATCTTGTCGGATTCGCCCGAAGCTCGATACTCTGCCACATATTTTGTCAGGATCCGGCCGATGCCAAATGAGAATGAATAGCTGATAAAACCGAGAATTGTAGCATAGAGCCCGTATTCCCGATTCCCGAGATTTCTAACGATAAGCGGAGTCGCGACGAAGCCGATCACGACCGGCAGTATCCATGAAAGGAGGCTGAAGATCGAATTATTGATCAGAAGGATCTTTCGTGGACTAGTGGTGCTCATCTGCGATAGGCCATTAGGTGGCGAGGTCCTCACTCCTCAAGCGGGCTTCCTCGATCATGGTCATTACGCCTGTCTCAAATGCAATTGTTGGATACCAGTTCAGCAGTTCGCCCGCAAGCGAAATATCAGCCTGAGTGTCGAACTTATCATCACCTTTCTTAATAAGTGCTCCGATGATCAAACCGTCCGGGTCGGCACCGCATATTTTCCAGACGTACTCCGCCGCTTCCCGGAGGGCAATGGAACGCCCGCTGCCGATATTCACCACCCGCCCGGAGGCCATTTTTGACGAGGCCGCGGCAAACAAGCCTCTTACAACGTCAGGAATGAACACAAAATCACGTCGCTGAGTGCCATCCGACATCTTAAAGTGCTGTGTCATTGTTGCATGTCTAACTAATTGAGAGAGAAACATGTTAGACGACTGGCCTGGGCCGTACGCGGTAAATACCCGAAGCACAGTAACATCAGATCCGGTCCGTGCCGAATGGTCCAATGCAAAGGCCGTTGCCTTCGCCTTTGATCTGCCGTACGAGGATACCGGACGTGGTTCCATACCCTCGCGGAACGGTATCGGATTATCGCCGTACTCTGCTGCCGAACCCATCATCACAAACTTTCTTGAGCCAGCGACGAACGCATGTTCGATCAAGCTGGAAGTCGCACTAAAATTAATTACGTCGCTTGCCGTTCCGGTCGGATCGTCCCGCACATTTACACCGGCAAGGTGTATCACAAGGTCCGGACGGTAGTCCGTAACGAGGTTTCCGACCGCAGTGTGGTCGGTTAGATCGACGCGGGCGATGTCGAATGCACCCGAACTATCATTCTCGGAAATATTACGATCCAGGACGAGCGGACGCATTCCGTGCGCGACCAGTTCGCTTGTGACCGCTCGGCCAACAAAGCCCGAGCCGCCGGTGACCAGTATTCGTTCGAATTCGTTGATCGGCATTCAGGATGTTTCCAGGAATCTCTCATACCACTCGATCGTCCGCAGCAGTCCGTCGTTAAGCGAGAAATCCGGCTGCCAACCAAGCATCGAGCGGGCCTTTTCCGCACTTAGATACTGATGGTGTATCTCGTTACTTGCCTGATCGAGGACTGTCGGCGACAGATCTTCACGGCCCATCAGCAAAAGGATCTTATTGGTCAGATCGAGGACGTTCAGTTGTATCTCGTTGCTGAAATTGAATGCTTCCCCGACGATCGAATCGTCACCCGACATCATTTCGGCCAACTTAATATAAGCCCGGGTCGCATCCTCGACGTAAAAATAATCGCGGATAAAAGTCCCGTCGCTGCGGATGACCGGCGATTCCCCGCGGATGACCGACCGGATCGTGCCCGGGATAAGCCGATTCCAGTTGAGGTCACCTCCGCCGAAAAGATTGCCACATCGTGTAACGCACAACGGAGATCCGTACGAATGAGCATAACTCTGCGCGATGAGGTCAGCGCAGGACTTGCTGACATCGTACGGCTGCCTTCCTTTGAGCGGTATATCTTCAGTGTACGGAAGTTGATCGTGAGCTCCATAAGCTTTGTCGGAGGATGCGACAATGATCTGCTTTACGAGCGGCGAACGCCGTGCGGCTTCGAGCACGCACCACGTCCCGCGAATATTCGATTCGAACGTTGATATCGGGCCTCGATTTGCCGTTCCGACTATCGTCTGTGCTGCAAGATGAAAGATAGTCGTTATCTCGTATTCATTGATGACACGTTCAAGCAGCTCGAGATCGGTCAGATCACCACGAATGACAGTTACTTTGGCAAAACTTCCGTTCTGAAAGAACTCTGACTCCGGCACCCAGTCCCGAACGAGGACAGTTACGTTTGCGCCGAGGGCGACAAGTGCACTCGTCAACCAACTGCCGAGCAATCCAGTCGCACCAGTCACGAATACGGGCCTGTCCAGCCAGAATGTATCGCTAAGATCCATAAAATAAAGCAGTTAGCTGCGGGTCACCACACGTGCCATTCGGCGGCCCCTGTCTCCCATAGGTCTTCGAGCAATTTCCATTCACGGTACGTATCCATGCACTGCCAGAAGCCGGAGTGCGGGAACATCATCATTTCGCCGTCAGCGGCCGCACTCTGCAGTGGCTCGCGCTCTAGCGTCAGGTCGTCATCATCCGACAAATACCGATCGATGAATGCCGGCTCGAATACAAAAAATCCGCCGTTGATAAAACTTTCGGTCACTTGCGGCTTTTCGGCAAACGCCCGAACACGGTTCCCTTCCAGCTCAAGTTCGCCAAACCGTCCCGGCGGACGCACGCCAGTCACCGTGACGAGCTTTCCGTGAGTGCGATGGAAAGCAAGTAATTCGTTGATGTTGACACTGCAAAGTCCGTCACCGTAGGTCAGACAAAATGGTTCACTGCCGATATGATCGCGGATCCTAAACACGCGGGCACCGGTCATCGCTTTTTCGCCGGTCTCGACTAGCGAGACCTTCCAGTCGGCCTCTTCATTGCGGCGGTCCACTCGCACCGTCGGCTGCTGCCCGAGATCGAGCGTAAAATCGTTGGTCCGAAGCTCGTAATTAAGAAAGTACTCTTTGATCACGTGCCCCTTGTAACCGAGGCAGAGGACGAACTCCTTCAGGCCAAAATGAGCGTAATACTTCATTATGTGCCAGAGGATCGGCCTGCCGCCGATCTCGACCATCGGTTTCGGCAGTACCTCCGTCTGTTCACGGAGCCGTGTGCCTTGCCCGCCGCATAAGATGACCGTTTTCATAAGTTCGGCTATTGGTAATTTAACGTAGCGTTGAGTCTAACGCTCGCTTCTCCAACTCAAAAACATGCCGAATACATGGATCAGTTCATTAACCGCCATTCAAATAGCGATCGAATACGATGGACGCAGACACCCGTTCATCGAAATTTTTGACCGCGAATTTCCGGCATTCGGTTGAGATGCGGTTTCGAAGCACGTCATCGGAACGGAGCCGGATCATTGCCTGGCTGAGTGCAGTTGCATCTCCAGGCTCGACCAAGATGCCGGTCTCCTCGTCAATGATCGCCTCCGGAATACCATTAATATTCGTCGAGACCGTCGGAATGCCTAGAGCCATGGCCTCGATTATCGAGATCGGCAATCCCTCCAAGAAACTCGCTAGCACAAATAGATCCGCGACCCGGAAAAATTCCAGTATGTCCTGTCGCCGGGCGCCTAAAGTCGAAGATAGTACGAACTTGAACGATCCGTCCAGGCCATATTCCGCGATACGTTCAAGATCTGGCCCGCCAGGCAGTTCCGGGCCGACCCATACAAAGTAAAGGCTGCTGTCTGACGCCAACGCCCGCCTGGCAGCGTCAAGAAAGACCCATCTTCCCTTTCGGTCAATGAACTGGCCGACGCACAGTACGATGAACCGGTCTCTCGGTATATCATTTCCAGCCAGTCGTGCGTCCCTGTCAAATTGAGCATCAAGCACGCCTTGGATCTCGACCGGGTTTATCGAATCGCGTGTGAGGGTTATTTTGTCCCATAAACTCTCATTTACATACCGACGGAGCCCGTTCACGGCGTCAAGATTAGCAGCAAAAAGTTGAAAACGCCGGTGTTTGAGCAGAAAATTTAACCGCCATCCCCATATTGCCTCGCGCCATGCCGGGTTTCCGGCGGGGATCGAGTTGTGGACCGTGGCCGTTGTTCTAAATCTGCGACTCAGCAAATACAGGACGATCCAGGACTGCCAGGGAGCCAGAGAAATATGGACTACTGAATTCGGGGACAGATTTCGACGGCAATAAATGTAAATCTCAGCCTCCGATCTCACACGGCGCCACTGACGACGCAACTTGGCCATCAGACCTACCGATGCCCGGCTATCATAGGCTGAGTTCAGAAAGGCAATTTCGACGTTGTACGATTCGAAAAAACCGACGATCTCCGAACTCGCTTCCCAGGGCAGCAAGATCCTGAAATGCCAGCCAGGTGGGGCATTTCGAACGATCGACAGGAATGCGATCTGTGCCCCGCCCCAATTGGGATAGTTCCAGACGAATGTTACTGATTGTGAACGGTCGATTTCGGCCATTTGTTGTCGAAACTCGATCGCTAAACGCTAAGTGATCGAAAGTTATTGTACAGGCTAAGCTCGCCTGTGGCGAAGACCGAACTTGCAGGACCGGTGTCCGACATCATTAACGTGTCGCCCATTCTTTTTGTCAACGGCGGGGAATCACTGACGAAGCGAACGTCTCAGCAAGCGGTTTTTCGTCCTGTGCCATTCCCCAACTTCCCTCGATATTTCTGCCGAGCAAATAGCGGATGAAAAAGATCGGAATGGCAAGAATGCCCTGCATCAAATTCGGAGCGCCGCCCAAGGACATGTTCAGTCGACGTTTCAAGCTATACGGTCCGGTTACGTTGGTAAATATCGCTTCGAATTTCTTCCTGAACGGCAGCTTCCGAAAACCGGTGACGAGGTCATTTGGCTTGCAAAAGACACGTGCACGAGGCTCGATCAATAACCGCCAACCGCGTCGCCGCATTCGCGGTGTGTATTCGGCATCGCCATACTGATCAAATCGTTTTTCATCCATCAGGCCGACCTCTCGGACGGCCTCTGCCGGGTATAGCACACAGTTGCCGACGATAAGCTCGACTTCCCACGGATCCGCAGGCACCGTCCATACGGTCTGTCGCCGCCAGTGGCGAAAGCCGCCGCTCCAAAGCTCCCATCGCGGCGAAACCTGAAACAGTTGATGCGGCGCTTCCCAGTTGAGCAGTAATGCCCCGATCACGGATCTAGGATTGGATTTCGCGCACTCAACAAGATTCTTCACGCATTTTTCGTCGAAGATCGAGTCGTTGTTGATAGCTAGAATATAATCGGGAGCGTGCCGAAGCGCCGCCTCAAGGCCGCGGTTGGTGCCGGCCGTGTACCAAAGCTCGCCATTGCCCTTCACGATCTCAACGTCCGGAAACTCCGCAAGCACAGCCTCGGCGGTACCGTCGGTGGAACCGTCGTCGACGATTATGATGTGGCATTCGATCCCTGACAGGTCAGCGCGCCTTAAGCTCGTCAAACACTGAATTGTTTCCTCGCGGCGATTGTGGACCGGTGTAATTATTTCAAGCTTAACGCGGTTCATTCAAATTCTAAAAATTCATTATCGGCTCACCCATCTGCTTGAGATCCGCATCGACCATCATTTGGACAAGTTCCTCAAAACCGGTGGCAGCCTTCCATCCAAGTTCGCGTTCAGCCTTTGCAGGATCGCCGATAAGCAAGTCGACTTCGGTCGGTCTAAGATAATTCGGGTCAAGTTCGACAAGCGTGTCGTTCAGGTTAATTCCATCGCCCTTGCCGTTCGTGGCTTTTGCCAGTAATTCACCGTCGATACTCCGGGCAATGCCTTTTTCGTCAGCTCCCGAACCGGTCCATCCGATCCCTACGCCGATGTGATCAAATGCCTTTTCGACAAATTCGCGGACTGAGTGAGTCTCACCGGTCGCCAGCACGAAATCGTCGGCAGTATGATGCTGAAGAATTCGCCACATACCCTCGCAATATTCAGGTGCGAACCCCCAATCGCGTTTTGCCTCCAGATTACCCAGTTTTAAGCCCTTTGACAGACCAAACGCCATGCGGGCAACTTCGCGGGTGATCTTTTTGGTGACAAACGTATTCCCGCGTCGGGGCGATTCATGGTTAAAAAGGATGCCGTTGCAGGCGAAAATATTGTACGCCTCACGATAATTGACGATCATCCAATATGCATAGAGTTTAGCAACACCGTAAGGCGAACGCGGATAAAACGGTGTGGTTTCTCTCTGTGGAGTTTCCTGGACCTTACCAAATAGTTCGGACGTTGACGCTTGGTAGAACTTGACCTGACGCAGTCCTGTTTCACGGATCGCATCGAGGAAACGAAGTGTTCCCAGGGCGTCGACCTGAGCCGTGTAGTCGGGTATTTCGAACGAGACCTTCACGTGGCTTTGAGCGGCAAGATTGTAAATTTCGTCCGGCTCGATCTTTTCAAGCAAGCGATTCAAGCTGCTCGGGTCTATCATGTCGCCGTAATGCAGGAAAAGCCGTTTGTCGAGGATCTCCGGATCCTCGTACAGGTGATTTATCCGACCGGTATTGAAAGAGCTCGATTTACGAATAATGCCGTGTACTTCGTAACTCTTTTCCAACAGTATCTCGGCGAGATAGCTGCCATCCTGGCCGGTGATACCCGTAATAATTGCCTTCTTCATCTATTGTGAGATTCCTGTACTTGTTTTCTGGCCGTAAGTACGCATATACCATTCAACGATCCTTTCAAGTCCGTCTTTCAAGTTGATCTTATGCTCCCAACCAAGCGCGCTGAGCCGCGAAACATCGAGCAGTTTGCGCGGCGTTCCGTCCGCCATCGAAGTGTCAAAGTCCAGATCGCCCTCAAATCCGACGATCCCGGCGATCGTTGCCGCAAGCTCACGGATAGTAATGTCAGTTCCATATCCGATATTTATGTGTGTGATGCCCTGACCGTAAATGTCGACGGATTCTGTCTGCTCCATCAAATAAATTACGGCGTCTGCGAGATCGTCAACATATAAGAATTCGCGTCTCGGTGTGCCCGTCCCCCAGAGCGTTACGGACGTTTCTCCCGTTCGTTTCGCGTCAATGAACTTTCGGATCAGTGCCGGAATGACGTGCGACGTCTCGAGATCGAAATTATCATTTATCCCATAAAGATTGGTCGGCATTACCGAGTAAAAATTGCAGCCATACTGACGATAATAGCTTTCGCAAAGCTTGATGCCGGCGATCTTAGCGATCGCATAAGGTTCATTGGTGCTCTCAAGCGGACCAGTCAGCAGATACTCTTCTTTTATCGGCTGCATCGCCATTTTCGGGTATATACACGAACTTCCCAGGAGGATCAGTTTGCCAACTCCGTGACGATAGGCGGCGTGGATCAAGTTTGCCTCGATCATTAGATTGTCGTAGATGAATTCCGCACGGTATCTGTCATTCGCGAGAATTCCGCCAACTTTCGCGGCAGCGATGATCACGATCTCGGGCTTTTCAGCCTGGAACAGCTTTTCGACAGCAGATTGATCACGTAGGTCAACATCAGAAGAAGACCGGACGATCGGCTCACGGTAATTCAGGTCCTCGAGCCGCCGGACCAACGAACCGCCAACCATTCCACCGGATCCGGCGATGTAAATTTTGCTGTCCTGAAACTTCATCTAACTATGTTCTGGCCGGCGAATCAATCCCGATCTGAGCGACCGAGGAATTCGACGGATAAGGTCTCCGCCGAACCAAAGCCTTGCATCAAATCAGTAATTGGATTGGACCGAATCAGACTGTTACTGTTTTGCGTCGGGCGACTGGTAACTACTGCCACTGTAGTAACTTTGATAGTAATAGTAATTGTCCTGCGAGCTGAGATTGACATTGTTAAGCACAACGCCGAAGATCCTGGCGCCGACGTCCTGCAGTAGTTGTCTCGCACGGCGGATCACCTGCCTCGAGCTCTTGCCGGCGTGAACAACCAATATTACACCGTCCACCATCGAGGCGATCAGAACGCCGTCGGTAAAGGACGCGATCGGCGGCGAATCAACAACAACATGCGTGAATTCCCGCTGGAGAAAACGCATAAGATTGGCCATCTGTTCCGAGCCGATCAATTCCGCCGGGTTTGGCGGGATCGGGCCGGACGTCAGCATATGGAGCTTTGTGCCCGGATCCTGCTTGATGACAGCGAGTGTCTCCTGTTCGCTCAGTTGACTCGACAACAGTGTGCTCAACCCTTCGCCATTTGTCATATTGAAAACAGAATGGAGGCGTGGCCTGCGCATGTCAGCGTCTATGATCAGCACCTTAGCACCGGTTTGAGCAAGACTGATCGCTGTATTCGTAGCGGTCGTCGTTTTGCCCTCGGACGGAAGACTGGAGGTTACCAGTAACGACTTCGGGGCATGTCCGGCCGTCGATAGAAGTATCGACGTACGCAACTGACGATAGGCCTCAGCAAGGGCCGAACGCGAATCGGCATAGATCAGCAGTTCAGAATTAGCTCTTGCCTGCTCTTCGTCCTCGGCTCCCACAAGTGCGAGGCGTCGCTTCGGCATCGAATCGAACGACGGTATCGCGGCCAGAGCCGGGAGCTGCAGGTGATTTTCGACCTCTTCCGTGGTTCGGATCGTGTCGTCCAGATACTCAAGGAACAGGGCCAGGCCCATTCCGAAAAGAGTCGACAAGAACAAGGCGGCCGCAACCGAAGTCAACCTTCTGGGCGAGATCGCAGTATCTGGCGGAATTCCGATCTCCGCGACGCTGATGTTGTTATCGGTTCCCTGCGCGGTAATATCGTTGCCGCTGACCTGCTTGCGAAGATTCTCCAAAAAGCCCTTATTTGTGTCAATATTTTGCTGCAGCAGCTTGATATTGACGGCTCCCTGGTTTTGGCCCTGAGCCTCATTGTACTGCTTGTCAAAATCGGCCCGGATCTTGTCCTCACGGCCCTTGGCCCGCAGGTATGTGGTCTTGAGGTTCGTCAGGATCATCGACGTGGCCTGACTTCGGTACTTATCAAGGTCGGCTTGAAATTTCGCAAGCATGTTGTCGATCGAACTCTCGTAGCTCTTGATCTGCACATCGATCTCTTTTATCTCGGGAGCTCCATCCTGATAATCCTGAAGTTTGAGTTCCCGCTGCTGGCGAAGGTCCGCGATCTTTTTCTGCAGGTCGGACTGCTGGGCCCTGATCATATTCTCCTGTTCGGTGATGAACCGGGCCATTTGCTCCTCAGCCAATGCCTTGACTCGCTCCGGGTCGTTACTGACCGTCGTGTAATTCGCCTCTGCCGTCTTTCGATCATTTTCGGCGGCCAACAGGTCCTTGTTTAATCCGGATAGACGCTGAATAACAAGCGTCGTATCGGGGTCCACCTTGAGGATGCCCTGGTCCTTCGTCAGTTCAAACAGACGGTCTTCATCATTCTTTATCTCAGCCTGGAGGCTTGCGATCCGATCCTGCAAGAAGTCGTTTGTTTTTCGGTTAGTTCCCGATCGTTTTTCCTGATTCTGGTTTACAAAGGTCTCAGCGATACCGTTCACCACGTAGGCCGCGAGATCTCGATCGGTGTTCCGAAACGTGATCTCGATCAATCGCGTATCTTTGACCGTCGCCCGAGATTCACGTACGGGGTCGATCCCCATATTCTTTTGAAGCACATCGACGTATGGCATAAGCCGAACTGCCTCGGCGACATCCTCTGATGATGCGAGGGACGAATTTATCGCCGGTGTCTCATCTGTGCTCTTGGCTGAATCTCCGCTGGCTAACCCGATCGATTTTAGAACGGCCCTCCAGGGTGACACCGAACTTTCACCCACGGCGGCCTGAAACTCTTTGTTGGAATCGAGATTGTGTTCCTTGATGACGCGCCGCAGCAAAGTCTCGCTGCTGAGAAGCTGCAACTGCGTATTGAAATATGCCGGATCGGAATTAATGACCGGACGAGCCCGATCCGGACTGACGAGATCTGGGTTCGATTGTTCGAGATCCACCTGAACGACCGCCTTTGCCTGGTAAATATTCGGCTTTCTCGCCATGTAAATGGCGGTTAACGTCGTCATCAACACCGCGATCCCAACGATAAGCCACAGTCGTTTCCGGATCGCACGCCAATAATCGAGGAGTTGAAAGCCCTCGGTCCCGAGACTTTCGCGATATGCAGGATATCGTCCGGTCATCGAGGCCTGAGATTCAAAGGGACGTTCGATCTCGACGGATTCATTTATCGGCGTTGTGATCAAGCCGCGCGTTTCTTTCATAAAATTACTAGGGTATCGGAACCCGGCCGAGCGCAGTAGGAATGGAGTACTTAAATGCGTTTCCGACGCCAATTAGAATGCTCTTCGTAGAGTCTTGTGACACGGCAACGATGTCGTTTGGTTCAAGGTAAGGGTCGCGTGCCTTTCCCGCGTCGATGTCCTTCAGATTGAACACCAGCTCCTCGCGATCGAGACCATCGCCTTTTTGCCTAAGTATCCGAACCCTGTCCATCTTTGTTGCCGCCTTTAATCCCTTTGCCGAGGCAATCGCTTGGGTCAAGGTGATCGGCTCGCGCACTTTGATCTCGCCCTGCTCGTTGACGTTGCCGTAAACATATACAATGTCGGCGTCGAGCACCGACACAACATCGCCGGGCTGCATCCAAAGTATCTTCTTGCCTTCCTGAATGTCGCGGATCTTATAGCTCATCAGTGACACGTCGTCTCCGGCCTCATTACCGGAATCGGCCGTACGGCAATTGGACGAGCTGCCGGTTCGTGCCACCAGGACCCGTGTTCCGGCCTCTTTGTTCGGGCCGCCTGCCATTGCCAGCAGTTCGAGTAGATGAACGCGTCGCGTGACAAAGAAACTTCCCGGCTTTTCCACTGCACCGATGACTGCCATCGATTGGGATTTTTGCTCGACAATGTTCACATTAACCTGCGGGTCGCGGAGGTACTTGACCTTGTAAGCAGCTTCAATGTCGTTCGCCAACTGGCGCTCGGTCTTACAAACCGCAACGACCGGTGAATCGAGCCGATTAAGGTAAATAACACCAGTAGGATTGACCGTCACACGAAGGTTTAGTTCCGGGTGTCGGAAGACCTGGATATCCATGACGTCCTGAAAACCGATCAGGTAGCGATCATCTTTCGTGGCACGTGCAGGCAATGCGGCTGCAACTTGGCCGGAGGCGTCAGGAGTTGAAGAGGTCTGCGCCCGTGTTGTAGCCGACAGTGACATTGCTGCCAAAACTACGATAAGTAAAAACCTAAAAAATCTCATAGAAAACCTTCCACAAATACCACCGCTAGAAGGAACTCCGCCGCAGCAACCAGTGACCCTCAAATTTCGACCCATTAGGATCCCGCCAATTTCGTCAAACGCCGACTGAATACAAACAGTTATCTTAACAAATAAGCCCCAAAAGGGAAACAATCACTTTGATTCTCCACTTGTTTTCGATAAACTCGGAGTCCTGTCCACCATGCAAAACGCTACGCCGATGCTTCGGCAATATCTCGAGATCAAAAAGCTCTACCCGGGAACGATCCTGTTCTTTCGGCTCGGCGATTTCTACGAAATGTTCAACGAAGACGCCATCCTGGCGTCCCGTGAGCTCGAGATAACATTGACCGCCCGGCACAAGGATTCGCCGAATCCGGTACCGATGTGCGGTGTTCCGCATCACGCAGCGGCAAACTATATCGCCCGTCTTGTCCGCCGCGGCTACCGTGTCGCTATATGTGAGCAGACTGAGGAAGCCGGCAAAGGCGTCAAACTCGTAAAACGCGAGGTCGTTCGTGTAATGACTCCTGGTACCGCGATAGATCCCCACCTTGTCGAATCAAAAGAGACCGTCTATCTGGCAGCAATTTACGGAGACGGTGACGCCTTTGCGGCGGCGTTTCTCGAATTGTCCGCCGGGCATTTCTCGGCCACACGGTCTCTTGGGCCAAATTCTTGGGATAAGATTCGCGATGAGGTGGTATCGTTTGCCCCAAAAGAGATCCTTTATCCGCGGTCGATCGAAAAACTTGTACTGCCAGCCTTCGGTGGTGACAATACTGCATCACTTTTTCCCGAGCAACGGACACAAGGATTCGATGGGTCTGAGTACGCCGTCACGCCGCTTGATGAAGCCGACTTTGACCTTGCCGAATGCGAGCGTTTGCTAACTTCGCAGTTCGGGGTCAATGAACTGACTGCATTCGGCATCGGGGACAAACCTGAGGCGATCAGGGCGGCCGGAGCATGCCTGAAATACGCCCAAGGCACGCAGCGGGCGTCTGCCGGCCACATCGGCAAGATCGAGTACTTCGAATCTGCTGACTTCATGATGCTCGACGCGGTCACGCTCAGGAACCTGGATGTTGTCGATACACGCGGAGAGCGAGACAAGAAGACGCTTTTCGAAGTGATCGACCACAGCGTCACGGGGATGGGTTCGCGGCTTTTGCGTCAATGGCTAATTCGTCCGTCGCTCAAACGAAGCGAGATTCAGACGCGGCTCGCGGCCGTCGCTGAACTGCAGGATACGATCTTTCGGGAAAAGCTCAGGTTTCTGCTCAAAGAGGTAAGTGATCTCGAACGCCTGATCGGCCGGCTCAATCTTGGCACGGCGAGTCCTCGCGACCTCCTCGCGTTAAACCGTTCGATCCGACAATCGCCTCGTATCAATGAGGTATTGACGGATGCGGCTTCCCTGCTATTGCAGGTCTTGTCCGAGAATATTTTCGAACTTCCTGACATTCGCGAGCTGATCGAGCGGGCGATCAGCGACGAACCACCGGTAAACGCAAACGACGGCGGCGTCATCCGCGACGGCTTCAATGCGGAACTTGACGAACTTCGTTCTATCTCAACCTCCGCCAAGCAGACGATCGCGCTCTTCGAAGAACAAGAGCGAACGCGAAGCGGCATCTCGAACTTGAAGGTTCGTTTTAACAACGTATTCGGCTATTACATTGAGGTGTCGAAGGGTAACATCTCGCGTGTTCCTGACGATTACGAACGACGGCAAACCCTCGCGAACGCCGAACGCTACACCACGCCTCAGTTGAAGGAATGGGAGGAAAAGGTTCTCGGTGCCGAGGAAAAGATCCTACGGATCGAGGCGGAACTCTTCCAGCAGGTCCGTTCACGGGTGTGTGAGGAGACAAGGAAACTTCAGTCCACCGCTCGTGCATTTGCGACGCTCGATGCCCTGTGTGCACTGGCCGAGGTGGCGGCACGTATGAATTACACGGCGCCTGTACTCCACGACGGTGACGAGATCGAGATCAAGAGCGGCCGCCATCCGATCGTCGAGGCATTTATCAAGGAATCGTTTGTCCCGAACGACACGCTGATGAACAACTCGACCGATCGGCTGCTGATCATCACGGGTGCGAACATGGGCGGCAAATCGACCATTCTCAGACAGATCGCTCTGATCCAGATCCTCGCCCAGATCGGCTCGTTCGTACCCGCCGCGTCGGCTCGATTGCCGATCCTTGACCGCATATGGACACGGGTCGGGGCGTCCGACGATCTCGCGTCCGGCCGCTCGACATTCATGGTCGAAATGACCGAAACGGCCGCCATCCTGCATAATGCGACGCCGCGGAGCCTGATCCTGCTCGACGAGATCGGCCGCGGAACGTCAACCTTTGACGGGCTCTCGATCGCGTGGGCCGTCGCCGAGTATCTGCATAATTCACCTGAGCATTCTGCCAAGACGCTGTTTGCTACCCATTATCACGAACTCACCGAGCTTGCCGAAAATCTGCCCGGAGCCAGGAACTATCAGATCACCGCCGGTGAAAAGGACGGCGAAGTAGTCTTTTTTCACAAGCTCCAACCCGGAAAGGCGTCAAAATCCTACGGGATAGCGGTCGCGCGGCTTGCGGGATTGCCCCAAACGGTCATTGAACGGGCGAAAGACGTCCTTGCGAAACTGGAGCAATACGAACTCGCTGTTTTTGCGGACGAGACACGTTCCGGACTCGCAAAGGCGGCAGGTAGCCACGCGGTCTCGCAAGTCTCGCTGTTCGCTGTTTCGAACGAGGCCGTTATCGATGAACTTCGCGACGCCGATATCGAAAGCTTTGACCCCGCAGATGCCAAAGAAATGCTCTCCAGATTGAAAAAGCGGATCATTTGACCTGCCCGGCGAACGGTGATCACCTGAATCACCGCATTTAAACAAGTGAAATTCCACGGACTCACAATTCGTGTTTTGCGGGCCGAGCAAAAAGCAATATTATTTGTCCCATGACAAACAGACGGGATTTTTTGCGTTTATCGGCCATCGGCCTTCCACTCATCGCTGCCGGGAGAGCTTTCGGCCAGAAAATGCCGGCCTCGCGGTACACGATGCCGGTCGTCGTTTCGACCTGGGACAGCGGAATTCGAGCCAATGCAGCCGCGTGGAACGTGCTCAAGGCCAAAGGCCGTGCGATTGACGCCGTTGAACAGGCCGCGCGGTCCGCCGAGGATGAAAAAAGCTGTTGCGTAGGACTTGAGGCGTTTCCGGATCGTGACGGTTACGTCACGCTCGACGCTTCGATTATGGACGATAAGGCCAACTGCGGCAGCGTGGCATTTATCGAACATATCAAGAATCCGATCTCAGTTGCACGAAAACTGATGGAATCGGGCAAACACGTATTTCTCGCCGGCGACGGTGCTCTGCAATTCGCCGTCGAAAATGGGTTCAAGCGGATGCCGAATCAACTGTCGGACGACGCCGAGAAGGCATGGCACGAATGGCTTAAGAAATCGGAATACAAGCCTGTCGTCAATATTGAGAACACAAAACCGAAGGCCGGCAACGGCCCCAGCGCTCCTATGACGTTCGACGACGGCCGATTCAATCATGATACGATGGGAACGATCGCGCTTGATGCCGACGGTAACCTTTCGGGAGCGTGCACGACGAGCGGTATGGCGTTCAAAACGCACGGCCGTGTCGGCGACTCGCCGATCATCGGGGCCGGTCTGTTCGTCGATAACAAGGTCGGCGCAGCGACCAGTTCAGGCGTCGGCGAGGAGGTCATTCGGATTTGCGGCACGCATACCGTTATCGAAATGATGCGGTTCGGCCACACGCCGGAAGCTGCGTGCAAAGAGGCTATTCGGCGGATCGTCGACCGCGACCCGAAGGCGGCGAAAGATATTCAGGTCGGATTTGTCGCCATTTCTAAAAAGGGTGTCGTCGGAGCCTACGCCATTCAGAAAGGCTTCACCTACTCGGTCACAAACGAACATGTCAACAAGACTTTGCCGTCGAAAAGTTGGTTCAACTAGGGTTATCGGGTCGAATCTGTCGCCCGGAGTTCACGTGAAAATGTAGATGCTTGCTTTCCTGGTAGTTCCCAAGATTTGAAAGCACGCGGGCGGAACCACTTTCCTCGACGACTTTAGCGGCTACCGCCCGAATGACCGCAAAAATTTCGACCAGAAGCTCGTCGTCCGCGGGATCCATCGTTAAAAGCGATGAAATATGGCGTTTGGGTATCACGACGATGTGCGTTTCCCAGTACGGTCGGGTATGGCGATAGGCGAGCACATTCTCGGTCTCGTGAACAACATCGACGTCGATGTTGCCGCTCAGAACATTTTCGCAGTAGAAATCCTCGGTCATATAGTCAGTATGAAACGCTTTATAATGCCGCGTCTTGCTGATAAACTCCAAACCTAGCACGAGTTGAGCATTTTCGATGAGCGTACCCCTTCAAGATCTCTCGATCCGTCACAAGATCGGCCAGCTATTCTTCATTGGAATTCCGGGTCCCGAACTCGACGAACAAACCCGACTGTTACTGGAAGAAGTCTCGCCTGGTGGAGTGTGCCTCTTTGCACGAAACATCCGAGAAGCCGCACAGACGCGTCGGTTGCTCGATGGCATCCGCGAAAAGCTGCCCGCAATACCATTCCTGAGTCTGGATCAGGAAGGCGGGACCGTCGATCGTCTGCGAAAGATCGTAACGCCAATATCGGCCGCCGGACGCGTCCGAACCAGACAAGAAGCGGCTGATATGGCGGAACTGATAGCCGAAACGATAAGCATTCTCGGATTTAATATGAATTTTGCTCCCGTCGTCGATGTCGTCGATGCTGAAAGGGGCTCGTCATCGAACGGCTTGTTCACCCGACCTTTCGGGCATTCGAAAGAAGATGTCGTCGAGCTGGCGGGCGAAATCCTTCGCGTAATGCAACAGCACGGTGCGATCGGTTGCCTGAAACACTTCCCCGGCCTCGGCGGGGCAAAGGTCGACTCGCACGAAGAACTGCCGTTGGTCAATATCAGCAAGGATGAGTTGTTCGACAAGGATCTGTATCCGTACCGCGAGCTGTTGAAATCCGGCGAAGTGCACGCCGTAATGGCGGCCCACGCCAGCTTTCCGGCCGTTGACTTGCAGGAACGCGGTCAAAATGGCAAACTTTTACCGTCCTCATTGAGTAAACACTTCATCACCACATTACTTCGCGGCGAATTGCAGTACGAGGGACTTGTGATCACCGACGATCTGGAAATGGGAGCGATCATCAAAAACTACGGAATTGGCGAGGCCTGTGTCATGGCGATCGATGCCGGCGTGGACATGCTCGCTATCTGCGCCGATCCCGGTAACATTGTCCAGGGCTTCGACGCCGTGGCCGACGCCGTGGGAGATGGGCGTATCGAGATGAGCCGGATCGAAGAGTCGCTAGAACGAATATCAGCAGTAAGGTCGTTTCTACCGGATCCGCCGGTCTTCGACCCGGCCCGATTGCATTCGCTTTCAAGCGAGATAGCCGGCTTTAACGAGCGGCTCGAAAAATAATAAGGAGCTACGTTTTGAAAAATTCCTTTCTTTTGCTTTTGTTTGTTCTCGTATTGACGGCATCGACGTGTCGCAAACGCGACGTCGAATACGTCACGATCGCCCTCCCCGAGAAATTCACATCGTTCGATACGCTGACCATGTCCGGATCTGACGCGTCCGCCGACCGGGTCCGGAACCTGATCTTCAATTCCCTGGTCAAAAAGGACGAGAATTTCGATTACGTCGGCGAACTGGCAAAAGAGATCGAAACCTCGGCGGACGGAATGACGATAACATTCAAACTCCGCGATGGCATCAAGTTTCACAACGGACAGCAATTTACCTCGGCGGACGTTAAATACACCTTCGACGAGCTGTTTAAGAGCAACGGCTTTAAGTCAGGGGCGTTTTTTGACACGGTGCCTGTCGGCAAGACCGAACCTGCCAAACAGAGCACCACGGCAACGCCGCCGGCAGCACCGGCTAATGCGAATGCCAATACAAAGCGTGCCGATGAGCCTGTGAAGGTCGAGGAGCCCAAGACCAAGCGCGTTCCGCATATAACCAAGATCGAGACTCCTGATCCGATGACCGTTGTGTTTACGGTGACGAGGCCTGCGCTGCGTAACCAGCTCCTTGCAAACCTCGTCGCGATCCCGATCATACCTACGGGTACCGTTGCTGAACAAAAAGACAAGCCGATCGGTTCCGGGCCTTTCAAATTTGTTAGCTTCGACGCATCACAGAATATTGTTGAATTGGCCGCAAATCCCGATTACTGGGAAGGCGCGCCAAAGATACAGAAACTGCGGGTGAAGACAGTTACGGATGCCAATTCACTTCAGGCCGAGCTGGCGACCGGCGGCGTCGATATAGCTGCCAATCCGTCGAACTTGCCGCCCGACACGATCAAATCGCTTGCCAACAATCCAAACCTAAAGATCGATCAGTCAGACGGATCGAATATTCAATATCTCGTTTTCAACACACAGTCGGCCCCATTGAATAATGTAAAGATACGACAGGCGATCGGCTATGCGATCGACCGGCAAAAGATCGTTACCGAGCTGCTATTCGACGAAGCGAAGGTCGCAAACTCGATCCTGCCGCCGCAATCGTGGGCGTACACGCCGGGAACTGTTTACAGCTATGATCCGGCGAAGGCAAAACAGCTTCTCAAGGAGGCCGGTTACAAGAACGAGCCGATCAGCTTCAAGTTCGGCTCCGGCAATCTCGCTGTCAGCCAATATTCTCAGGTGATACAGAGCGCGTTGACCGACATCGGGCTCAACGTCCAGATCGAGACACTCGAGGTCAATACGATCCGCCAACAGCTTGCCCAAGGGCAATTTCAGGTCTACACCGGCGTCTGGATCGGCGGCAACCAGGATCCGATCTTTTTACGCGACCTCTTCAGCTCGACAAAGATCCCTGGCGGTGCCGTTTCGTGCTGCAACCGCAGCAGGTACTCGAACGCTCAGGTCGATAAGGACGTCGAGGACGCGATCAATTCGGTCGATAAGGCCGCTGCCAAGCAGCTTTACGGAAAGGTGTGGACTACAGTCAGTTCGGAATTGCCGCTGCTTCCCCTCTGGTATCCGGCCAATATCGTCGTCACCAGCAAGCGGATCGGCAACGTCAAGATCAGCCCGAGCGGCGATTGGAGTTTCGTAAAAAACCTGACAGTCACAAATTAGACGCCGGATACGTCAGCAAACTTGACAATTACGGCGTAGGCAGTAAAATTATGGTTTGCCAAGCGGGAGTAGCTCAGTGGTAGAGCGCGACCTTGCCAAGGTCGAAGTCGCGAGTTCAAGTCTCGTCTCCCGCTCCAGTTTTAGGAGTAGGCAGTTCGCAGTTGGCACAACGGCAGTGAGTAATTGACTGCCATCTGCCCACAGCCAACTGCCTACTTTCATTTCAAACGGCGGCGTAGCCAAGTGGTAAGGCAGAGGTCTGCAAAACCTTTATTCATCGGTTCGATTCCGATCGCCGCCTCCAGTAACTTCCCTATTTACAGATATTTACAGCGGTCAAATGCGGAACACGGTTTCGTAGTTTTGTCATGCGTGTGGGGAGAATGTGGGGACTTCTGGCAAAACTAACGAAATATGAATGCATTTCGCGCCTATGAATTGCCCGTTCGGGGCGAAAATTGCCCTCGGAAACAGGTTCAGTTGAGCACAGACCTTTGACCACTCTCCGTTCCCGATCACCCTGTTAAGTAAAATAAGGTGGTGTCGGGAAAATGAATGACCGATCTGATGGCCATCACCAGTGCTTCATCGTGATTCGATTTGAGAGATCCGGATTTCGTGCGAACCTATAAGCCGCTTCGGTTGGCGTCGGACACCACAGCACTTGACGAGTCCGCAACGCGAAAGAGTCCGTCGAGCGACCACAATAAAGCCGGAAATCTAGGCTGCAGATAGGGACGAAGATTGGAGTAGTTTAGTCATGACCGCACTCAAGCTGGTGTTTCTGGCCGACGATGTGAAAGATCTCGCTTAGATTCGATATCTACGATGAAATTAAAGCGAGTGAAAGCAGTAATTTGGTGTGTTGTGGACTAAGATCTCATTCGTAACGAAGTGCTTCGATCGGGTCCAGACTGGCCGCTTTTCTTGCCGGATAATAGCCGAAGAAGACCCCCACAGCTACCGAGAAGATCACTGAGCCGACGATCGCCGTCGAAGAGATCAATGTTGCCCAGCCCAGGATCTTCGGAATGAGAATTGAGATCAAAATTCCAAGGAATATTCCTATCGCACCACCGGTTAGACTCAATACGATCGCTTCTATTAGAAATTGTGTCCGGATGGCGGACGAACGGGCGCCGATCGCCATGCGAATGCCGATCTCCCGAGTTCGTTCAGTCACAGAAACCAACATGATATTCATGATGCCGATGCCGCCCACTAACAGTGAGACGCCGGCAATGCTGCCGAGCAAAAGTGTCATGATGCTGTTTGTCGCATCTGCTGTGGCCGCAATATCCGCCTGGTTGCGCACAAAGAAGTCGTCATCCTCGTTTGGCGCGAGCTTGTGTCGTTGCCTGAGCAGCGCCGTGATCTGGGTTTGGGCAGTGTGTGTTGCCTCGGGGGTGACAGCCGACACGTACGCCGACTGAACATAAGTGATGGCGAGCAGTTTCTTTTGCACCGTGATGTAGGGAGCAAACGTGATGTCGTCCTGGTCGCGTCCCTGGGCGTCCTGGCCCTTGCTCGACATAACCCCGATCACACGAAATGGCAGGTTCATGACACGAACCGTTTGGCCCACAGGGTCCGTGCCGGCGAACAGGTTCGTCGCAACCGTCTGGCCAAGAACGATAACCCTGGCCTCAGTTTGCACGTCCGAATCGCTGATGAAAACACCATCCTCGATCTTCCACTTGCGGATCTCCTGAAACTGATCGCCCACACCCTGGACGCTCGTGTTCCAGTTTGAGTTTCCGAACACAATTTGCGCTCGTGACGAAACGACCGGACTGACCATCGCTACCGTGGGCACTTCACGTTTTATCGCCTCGACGTCATCTTCGGTCAAAGTCCGGCGTCCCAAGTCGGCCGTGCCGCTGCGCACACCGCCCGTATTTGCAGCACCGGCGACTACAAAAAGCAGGTTTGTACCAATGCTCTCGATCTGGGCGTTTACCGAAGCTTGTGCCCCCTGTCCGATACTGACCATCGCGATCACCGCCGCCACGCCGATGATAACTCCGAGCATCGTTAGAGTCGCACGGGCCTTGTTGCGGGCCAATGCTCTGAACGCAATACGAATGGTCATCAGAAAATTCATTTGATCGTCGAAATTTCGCTATATGATAAATCTCAGCACAACGTACGGAACCAGAAAGAAAGCTATGGTTATCAGTTTGAAAAACGCAAGACCGGCGTAATTTATGGCATTGAATCTCTCTACCGGGAGCTCGACAAAGAGGTTGCTCAACTTATGAAAACCATCGTGAACGAAGGCAATCAAGAGGAACCACAAAATGAGGATCACGTAGTCGAGGACCGCACACCACAGCAAGACATCTTTAAATACTTGTAAGTTCATTTGTTCTCCTTCAAATTAGCAGGCTCATCATTTTCAAGATCCTCATCCTCATCTAAAACCTCCGGGACCTTTTTTAGCTCCTCTGTAGCGTCGAGACGATCGATGACCGGATGATCTTTCTTGATGCGGCCGTCTTTGAACAGGACGATGCGCTCCGCGAACTGAGCAATGTCGGCCTCATGGGTTACTACCACCAGCGTGATGCCTTTCTCACGATTGAGCTTCTGGAAGATCTCCATCACCTCTATCGACGTTCGAGAATCGAGATTTCCCGTTGGCTCATCAGCAAGTATTATCGAAGGTTGATTGACCAACGATCGAGCTATAGCCACGCGCTGCTGTTGACCGCCGGACAGTTGATTCGGATTATTGTTCTCGCGGCCGGCCAGGCCGACCGCAGCGAGAGCCTCGGACGTCCGTTTCGATCTTTCCGCGGCTTCGATGCCGGCATACAGCATAGGTAGCTCGACATTCTCGCTTGCCGACGTTCGGGAGAGCAGATTGAAACCCTGAAAAACAAATCCTATCTTGCGATTACGAATGTCAGCTCTGGCGTCCTTCGTTAACGTTGAAACATCCTCCCCGTCCAAAAAGTAATTGCCTTTGGTCGGGTTATCGAGGCAGCCGAGGATGTTCATCATCGTCGACTTGCCGGAACCGGATGTGCCCATAATTGCTACGAATTCGCCCTTACGTATCGTGAGCGAAATACCTCGTAATGCGTGAACCTCAACCGCACCCATCTGGTAAACCTTATGGATATTTTCCATGAGGATCACGGGTATGTTGGTCGCGGCGAACCGATCCTGGCTGGTCGAGGACGCGCTCGTTTGCCCGTCCACGCCTATCAGGCAGGCGACTTTATTGCCATTTTGCTGAGATTCGTCCTTCATTGCTACCTTCAGTTCAACGCCCAGGCGGACGGCCGCCACCGGTCGATCCCCCGAATCCGGGAGCGGACTGGGTATTCGATGCTCTTGCGGTTCCCGACGTCGTTTCGGACGTTACGAGCATGTCCCCTTGCTTCAGGTCGCCCTCCACCATTTCGGTGAATGACCCATCCGTGATGCCTATCTTCACCTCATGCCGTTGCAGGTTATTGTTCTGAGTAAGCGTCCAAACAATTCGTGTTTGGCCGGGTAAGACAGGTGTCGTCGGCGAACTGACAGACCTGTTCTCGCCGGCCTGGTCCTGCATTACCTTTGAAGAATTCTGATCGTTCGCGTTTCCGCCGGCATTCCTTGCCGGGCGAGAGCCGCGATCCGGTGCGAACCGAAATGCCGAATTCGGGATCTTAATAACATTTTCCCGCTGATCGATCACAAAAGTGAGATCGGCAGTCATGCCGGGTTTTAGCTTTTGATCCGGGTTATCGACATTCACTACAACGTTGTAGGTAACAACGTTGGATACTGTCTGCGCGTTGAGTCGGATCTGGTTGATCTTCCCGACGAACGTTTGTCCCGGAAATGCGTCCACGGTGAAGTTGACCTTGTTCGTGTTGTTGATCGAACCGATGTCCGCCTCGTCGATATTCGCTATGACCTGCATCTGTGTAAGGTCGTTCGCTATCGTGAAAAGCGTCGGAGCCGAAAGACTCGCGGCCACAGTTTGTCCTACATCAATTTGACGCGAAACGACGACCCCGTTAATGGGTGACGTGATCGTGGTGTGAGACAGATTTATTTTGGCAAGGCTAAGCGCCGCCGAAGCCTGTTTTATTTGGGCCTTAGTAACCAATACCTGTGATTCCATCTGCTCGACCGCGGCCGTCGCCTGTGCGATCCCGGAACTATTCGCAGATGTTTCGGTGATAGTTGCCTGATTAACCTGAGCCAACGCCTGTTCGTATTTGGCTTGAGCACTCTTGTATCCGGTTTGAGCTACCTCAAGATCTCGCTGAGCAATGATTCCTTCGTTGAAAAGGGCCTGTTGTTTGTTCAGTAGCGACAGTGCGTCGTCGCTCTGAGCCTTTAGGCTGTTCAAATTGCCTTGCGCACTTGATACACCGGCCTTTTGATTAAGGACGTTCGAACGCGCAGCCGAAAGCTGGGCCTTTGCGTTGGAAAGGTTCGCCTGTGCCACTTTGAGGCTCGCACTTGACTGGTCCAAATTCGCCTGAGCCTGCTGCACTTGCGCTTTTAACGGAAGCGGGTCAAGTTCTGCGATCACTTGCCCTTTATGGACCTCCGAGTTGAAATCCACGTACAAAGCCGAGATCGTCCCCGAAGCCTGGCTTCCGACCTGCACCGTCGTAACTGCCTGCAAGGTACCGGTCGAGGACACTTTGTTTATCAGACTACCCTGCGTTACCTGCGCCGTGGCGTATGTAACGGTGCCTGACCCTCGAACGAAGTAGAAGTAATAGACCGCGACGGTAGCAACCAGTAGCAGGACTGCGAGCCAGAAAATTCGGCCCTTCATATTGGTGAGCTTAAACGTATCTATAATTGGCATCGTTATTGGTCCTCAAGGGCCGATCATTTGATCTCCACGTTGTTACTTGTAAGAGTCGTTCCGGTCGCTTGCTGCAAGGCAGAGATCGCATTGTTATAAGCTGACAGTCCATTTATCTCAGCACCCCGGGCCTGAATGAGATCGTTTTGACGTGTCAGCACCAGGAACGTCGTCGACAATCCGGAGGCAAATTTCTTCTGTTCTCCGTCAAGTTGCGTCTCGGCGTATTGTCGAGCAAGCCGTGCGGCATCGAGGTTCTGTTTTGCGAGAACGACGGCTTGATAGGAACTCCTGACATCCGCCTCGATCGTCTGCATTTGCTTACGCTGCTGGAGATCGGTCATCTTTGCTTCCTCGAGCGCCCGCCCGAGGTTCGCCTCCGCAGTCTTGTTATGTAACGGCAAACTGATGGTCAGGCCGACCGTGACCGTGTTGTATCGGTTGGTCGCCAGATTTCCCAATGAAGTTCCGTAGCCGCCGACGAAGTTGCTGTTGATGTTGGTCGTAGTGACGGTCGGTGGAATATTGCCCGGAGAACAAAGCCCGTTCGAGCCAAGTATAGTGCCGGTCGGGCAAGTGAGTGTCGAAACGGGCGAGCCACCAACACCGGTAGCACTGTAGCTCGAAACCAGATCGATCTGCGGCTTGGTCTGATTACGATAATATTTAACGTTCAACTGATCAATGTCAGCTTGAGTTTTGAACTGCTCGATCTCTGGCCGATTTGCGTAAGCATTCGTGAGCGAATCGTCAAGACTGATACCGGGCTCTCGCTCTTCAAGCAGGTCCGTCGGATTTATGTCCTGGTTCCAAATGTTGGATTGCGTTCCCTCGACAACCAGTGACTTCAGGGCATTCTGTGCCTGCGTTGCCGCATTTTTTGCCTGAAATAGAGACTGTCTACGGGTCTCAAGTGTGGCCTTGGCAGTAACTACGTCAAGCGGTGCCAGCATGCCAACGTCGACCTGTTTTTGGTTATCGTCCACGAGCTTTTGGGCCAATTCCACCCCGTCGTTCTGCACAGAAACATTGCGCTGAGCAAGAGCCAGATTCCAATAAGCCTGTTGTACCTGATAGATAGTCGAGATCACCTGTTGGCGAAACTGCGAATCGGTCAAGGTAAGCGTCTTTTTTGCAACCAAGATCTGCAGGCGTCCGGAATCGATCGATCGGTTTCGCCAGAGCGGTTGGGTGTAGCTGAACGAAAGCTGCGGCGTGTATAGCGGCGAAGCGATCGCGTTGTTGGATGTCGAACGTGTGTTATCGAAACTGGTTTGGAACAACCCGCCGCCAAACTGAATTGGCTTCTGTAATCCGGCATTGAAGGTCGCAGTTTGTGTTGAAACGGTCTGCTGCGACGTGGTCAATGATGTGATCCGCGAGATATTCGGCTGCCGGGTGGAATTGAACGACGGCGACGCAGAAAACACCGGCTCGTAGTAACCTTGAGCCGCGAGGAGGTTGTATTCAGAGATCTTTAGATTTCGCCGTTCGATCTCGATGTCGACATTGTTTGCGAGGGCGGTCAAAATGGCAGTTCTGAGGGACCAAAAGACGGCACGATCGCTGTCAAGCGGATCTTTTGCCGGAATTGGGATCGCTCCGCCGTTATCGCCTTTGCTAACCGTGACAACGGCCGGGACCGGTGTCGGTTTGGGTGATCCGGTCGAAGGCGTTGACTGAGCATGTGCGCAGCTGACAAAGGCGACAAAGAAAAAGATCACGCCGCAGAGTGCCGCCTTGTACGGCGGATAAAAATCGTTAGGTGCAACTTCGGGTTCACGACTGTTCATATTCGCCAATTATCAGATCCTTGGATCTTTCAAAACTCCGCGATCAACGTTCTTTCTTCCAACACCATCCGGCCATTTTACATTCGAGCCCTTGGGCCCAAGTTACCCTGTTAGGATTCATGTGACCTTCAGAACGATAAGCGTCAGGTCGTCATCAAATTCCTTGCTTGCTCTAAAGGTATTAACTCCCTGCATCAGCCGATCGAAAATATCCTGAGCCGTACTATTGCTGTTTTCTCGCGTAATTCGTTCGATCCTTCCTATCGAGAACTGATCACCATTCTCATTCTCGGTCTCGGTTAACCCGTCTGTGTAGAACACCAAGACATCTCCCTTCCCGAGAGAGACGGTTGTCGACGCATAATGGGCATCTTCAAACAAACCGACGGGCGGACCCGCCGCTTCCAACCATTCAGTCTTCTCTGACCGCTCACGATAAAGCATCGGAGGATTGTGTCCTGCGTTGATAAATTCCAGGGTATGCCTCTCGCGATTTAGGCGACCGTAGAAGAGAGTAACGAATCGTGACCGTTCAGTGACCTCACAGATCACCTTGTTCAGATTCCCGAATCCCTTTGCTGCATTTTGGTCAGCAAGCGCTTCCATTCTCAATGCGACCTCGACCGAGGACATCACGATCGCGGCCGACGTGCCTTTTCCAGAAACATCGGCAACAACTATCGCGGTGTCGCTTTCATCAAGCTCGATAAAGTCGTAATAATCACCGCCCATTTCTTTTAGGTAGGTGATGCCGCATGCGATATCGATACCGGGAATTTTCGGCGGACCCTCAGGCAGAAGCCGTTTCTGTACGTTCGATGCAAGCTGTATCTCCTTAACAAGCTCGTCATGTTGTCGATGGATTATGACCGACATTGCCTGACGCTCCTTTCCCATTCGATTTGTTATCAGGGCGACGGCGGAGAACCCGATAAACGCCAGGAGATTGACCGTAATTCGGCCGATCGCCGTGTACGGCGGGGCGTAAATGTCGTGAAGGAAAACGCAGGCCATCACAAAAAATAGGCTTGTTGGAAGCCGATTCACCAGACCCGATAGTGCGATAGGCAATATGTAAAGGTAGCCAAGCGATATTTCGTCCACCCGGCTGTCGGCATAGGCGACGGCGGCGATAAAAGCGATCACCGTCATCGTCAGAAGCATGTTGCTGACCAGCGAACGCTTTCGCGCATTTTCTGAACTAAGGTGGGTAAACGATGCGAGGCCCAATATTCTATCGCCAATTGATCCGAGCGCGCTAATTCTGGTCATCTGACCCCTCCCTTTGCTAATCAAATGATTCGACAAACTACTGTTCAACGGTCATGAAATAGGTCTGACCCTGACGGCTGACAAATAGTAGTACAGAATGGCCCTTCGATGCATTAAGAGCAGCTTCAGCCTCGTTCAATGTATTTATCGGATGACGATCGATCTGTAATATGACGTCACCCGGGGCTAGTCCCGCATCGTCGGCGGGGCTGCCGGTCTCGACGTCGTCTATCACCAATCCGCTCAAGGTATTCGTCTCACCGATCTTTGCAGCTATCTGAGGGGTCAGCGGTTGAAGCAACAGACCAAGCTTGTCCGATGCCGACATCGTTTCGTCGCCGGACCCACTTGCGGTTTGGGTTTCGGTTCCGATACCCATTTCGCCCAGTACGATCCGGAGTGACAGCGGAGATCCATCACGAATGCAGCTCAGCGTAACCGAAGTTCCGGGCGCCGTTTGAGCGATCTTATTTCTGATCTCATTACCGTCGTTTACAGACGTTCCGTCAAAACCAAGAATTACGTCGCCGACCTTAAGCCCGCCCGCCTCTGCCGGGCTGCCCTGTTTGATCTGATCGACCAGCACTCCGCGAACATCCTTCAGGCCAAACGCTTCGGCCAGATCAGATGTCACATTTTGGGTTCCGACGCCCATCATTCCACGGTGAACCTTTCCGTCCTTTAGCAGTTGGGCCATTACGGATCTGGCCATATTTGATGGAATGGCAAAACCGATCCCGACACTCCCACCTGACGGAGACAACAATTCCGAGTTGATGCCGACAAGTTCTCCGTTGAGGTTGACTAGAGCACCGCCCGAATTACCCTGATTAATAGCCGCGTCGGTTTGAAGGAAATCCTCAAATCCGCCGTTCGACAGACCCGTTTGCCGTCCTTTAGCAGAAATTATTCCGGTGGTGACGGTCTGACCGATTCCGAATGGGTTGCCCACCGCCAAAACGACATCTCCGGCCCGCAGTACGTCCGAATTACCGAGTATCAGTACCGGTAAATTCGCTGCGTCGATCTTGAGGACCGCAAGATCGCTCGGCGGATCCGTCCCGATAACCCTTGCCGTAAACGTTCGTTTGTCAGGAAGATCGACCTTGACCAGACTGGCACCGTCTATGACATGATCATTCGTCAGAATAATGCCGTTCGGATCGACAATCACGCCTGACCCGATCCCACGCTCGATCTGGACCGTCTGTCTTGGTGGGGCGGTCCGTTCGTTTCGACCTTGCAGGGTCGGATCTGATCGTGAAAGTTCGCTTTCACTTGGGATCGGCGTGCTCCGCTCGGACCGGACCGTGACTACCGACGGAACCACTTTCTCGACCAAGTCAGCGTATGTGACACGCGGGAGCAAAACGCTTTGCGCCGGGTTTTCGACTCCGCGATTTTTAGAGGGTTTCGTGAGAGCCGGAGAGGACCTTCGCTCATTTTTCGAAACGATATTGCTTTGAGCGATCGCCGATCCGTGAGATCCGCACAAGACCAAAATTAAAACAGCCGCCGAATGAAGAATTTTGATCCGTCCGTTGGACAGATCCTCGCCTGTTCGCAGGGTAAACCTGCGTCTGATTTCTCGTCTACAATTGTTCGATCTCATTATGTTTTTGCGATTCCCGAAGAGGGTTATGCCCATGTCAAATACAAGATGCTTTGTTCGTTTTATTCGAAGAAGGTGCGACCGGTATTGACCGCACCTTCCGCGACCGCGGGCTGTTCACGCAGCCTTTCAACCTTAGGCCGTTTTTAGCGAAACGACCTTCTCAGTGACTAACCCGTATCGCCACTTATTCCCGATCAGGCCGTGTTCCATTTTGGACTCGGGAAGGACGACACCGTCATCATCTCCGGAGACGAATATCTTCCTGAGGAAATAATCGTTCCCGATCTGGTCAAATAAAAGGCGTGAGTTTGCCTCGGGGTCGACCGACGAGATCCCTTCAGCAAAGAAAAGAGCAGCATTCTTGTTGTCAACCCCTTTCAATTCAAGCAGATAACTCGAAGACTTTGCCTCGTCGGACGTGAAGATCTGATACTCTCCGGCCGGATAGGTCCGGTCATTCAGAACAAATGAAAACGGGATCTCCGCCGTTAGCCGAATGTTGCTGTCGATCTGCCCGTAGGCAGCGGTAAGGCCGGCGATCAAAACAACAAATGTCGCAATGAAGAATTTTGGCGTATGAATAAACATGATAACTCTCCTATAGATTGCAGGCTCGGCGGCTTGGAGCGAGTCGTCGGTCGGCTTTCGCGGCAACGAGCACTAGACGACTCGTTCGCCCCACCGCACTGATCGATCCAACGAAGAAAACGAATCATATCATCGAAATTCAGTTTGGATCACTCAAACATCAAGCCCTCACAGCGAGTATGGGGTGCTTTTTATGACTACAACGTATAAGATGCGTCCCGAAATACGTGAAACGTCTAGATGTGGTAAGGAAAGGTAAAGAAATGTCAAAGCAGAGGAGAAACCGGCAACTAAGCGAAGTTGGTCGGAACGATAAGTCCGGCATGCTCCGAATACGAGAACTACAACGAACGTGAAGTATTTGGATCGAGCTGAACCGATCTACGGCTTTTTCCAATTAGCCGCATCGACACCACTTCGGGCGTGCTTTCCGATCGCCGCCTCCAGGAACTTCGCTAGCTACATATATTTACAGCGATCAAAAACGTGACACGGTTCCGTAGTTTTGTCACGCAGGTGGGAAAATTTGGGCAGTTCGTGCAAAACCTGCGCTAAGATCGGGAGGTGTAAACCTACAATGTACCGGTTCGCACGAAAGACCGCAACGTGAAGGATGTCCAAAAGTGTACGGATCTTTAAACGTCATATAGAACCTCAAATACCTTGACGAAACCTAAGGGCGGTATTTTCAAATGTGCTTCGATATTTCACATTTGCACAAAGCTTTGAGCTGGCCTGGAATCGGCCGCTCGCATGTTTCCGACGAAAGTCACGTCGAAAACGCCAGGGTTGATCGGGAATCCCCGGCGGATCACCCAAGATCGTCCGGGAACTCAGATAGGCTTTTGGCAGCTGTGACTGAATGGAGATCCATGGCGCCGGCACGGCCTCATCGAGTACGAGCAGATCGATAGCCTGAGGAAGATCATCAGCAGACACGAATCGGTGATCGCGGAGCCTCGGACAGACATTACTGCACCAAAAGCGATCGTTGAAATGGTCCCGGCAAAATTATCGCTGTAGTCAGGCGTCCGATATCCAATGGGTTAGGCCTGTCAAATCGTCCGGCGGCCGAAGTTCAGTAGTTACAGACGCGCCGGACGCGCAGGGCTAGAGCGGCGGCAGGCCGATCCTTCGGAGAAGGTCCTGGTACCTCGGGTCATCTTTGAGGTCGCGGAAAGGGGCGTCGACCCTGATATAGACTATGAAGCTGCTGTGCTCGGCAAAGGCCTTTTCGAGCAGGGCGAAGCCCGTCTCACGGTCGCCGATGCGGAAATACGCGCCGGCGGCGGTCACATCGTCCATGACTCCGCTTTTGTGCAGCCTCTCGCTTATCTTCAGCGACTCACGCCAGAACCCGCGTTCACCATCGCGGGCATAGGCAGCACGGATCGCTTCGTTCTCATGCTCGCAATCGTCCCGCGAAATGACATTCAAAAGCTCGGCGCCCCTGCAGTCGGGAATGAGCGATTCGAGAAGCATTCCTTTTTCGATATAGGCGGTGGAGAGGAAAAGATACGCCATCGGATAGTCGGGCTCCATCTCGTTGAGCCTATTAAACTGAGAGATCGCCTCGTCCGTTTTGCGGTTTCCCAAATAACGCAGGCCGACATTCATGATGATCGCCGGTGAGAACGGGTCCAGATCGTAAGCTTTGTCAACGGCAGCCTTTGCCTCGGTGTGCCTGCCGACTGCCGCCAGCATCTCTGAATACCATTGCCAGGCGGTGGCGAAATTCGGGTTGATCTCGATCGCACGCTTGAACGACACTTCAGATCCGGCAAAGTCCCATTCGAGCATTCGTCGCATGCCGAGGACGGCATGAGCCTCGGCAAGATCGGGGTCGAGTTCCAGGGCTTTTTTCGCCGTATCGGTCGCGAGCCGGTCGATATTTCGTATCTCTTCATCCGAAAAGACTCCGTTCGCCGGCTGCACTTCATAT
Organism: Acidobacteriota bacterium; assembly: GCA_029781855.1. GTDB lineage: Bacteria > Acidobacteriota > Blastocatellia > Pyrinomonadales > Pyrinomonadaceae > OLB17. The sequence continues at coordinate 59,352 of JAKOVX010000117.1, forward strand.
GCCATCGCCAGGGCGCCGTACGCCTGGCTGAACTGCGGATCCAGATCGATCGCCCGCTTGAAAAGTTCTATGCTCGTCTTGATATTCTCGGGTGTGCGTTTGTTCCAGTGGTAGCGTGCTTGCAGATAGGTCCGATATGCCTCGGCGTTCTCGGTCATCCGCGGCTTGGAGCCGGTCAGCTTGAACCTCAGCCTGCTGGAGATCGAACCGGCGATGTCGGACTGGAATTTCTCGATATCCGACATTTGTCGCGAAAATTGCTCGCCCCAGATGACCGAATTGTCGCGAGCCGAAACCAGCTCGGCGCTGACGTTGATGTTGTCGCCCTGACGGGTTACGCGGCCCATCAATATCGTCTGTACGTTCAGCTCACCTCCGATGGCGTCGGCATTGCTCCGGCTTCCCCTGTACCTGTAGGTTGAGACGCGCGACATCACGCGAATGCCCGGCATCTGCGACAGCGAGAAGGTAACGCCCTCGGCGATACCGTCGGATAAATAATCGTTATTGGGATCGGCGGTCTCA
>JAKOVX010000003.1 GCA_029781855.1 Acidobacteriota bacterium
CTCGATCTGTTCCTTGATGCGGTCGGGTTCGGCCGAGGGCAGATCGATCTTGTTGAGGACGGGAATTAGCTCAAGGTCGTTCTCGATCGCGAGGTACGTGTTCGCCAGCGTCTGCGCCTCGACGCCCTGCGAGGCATCGACCACCAACAACGCACCTTCGCACGCCGAGAGCGAACGCGAAACCTCATACGAGAAATCGACATGGCCCGGCGTATCGATCAGGTTCAGAACATAGTCTTTTCCGTCTTTTGCTTTGTAATCGAGCCTTACGGCGTGCGATTTGATCGTGATGCCGCGCTCACGCTCGAGGTCCATATTGTCGAGCAGCTGCGCCTCCATGTCGCGCTCGGCGACCGCGCCCGTCATTTGCAGCAGGCGGTCGGCCAGCGTCGATTTCCCATGGTCGATATGGGCGATGATCGAGAAATTTCTAATACGTTCGGTATCCATACGCTAAGACAAGCTGAAATTGTAACAAACCGCCATAAAATAAGCATTTTTCGGCCTGCTGAAACCGGCGTTCCGCAAAAATTTCGTTGCTAAGAACAATAATATTTTGTTATAGTTAGGCTATTGATCAGGAATTAATGATCTGGCGCACTCGAAGTGCGTGGGAGGAATTATGAGAAGTGAACGAGAAGAAACTAGCGCAGCAACCAAGTTGACCTACCTTTTGGTCGGTGGAGGCATAGGAGCGATCCTTGCCCTGCTATTTGCACCGAAATCCGGCGAGGAACTCCGCGGCGACATCGCCGACGCGACCCGCAAGGGCCTCGAGAAGAGCAAAGAGGCGGCTGCCCAATTACAGGACAAGGCCGGCGAATATTACGAAGTATCGCGTGAAAAGGCGAACGAGTATTACCAGTCGGCACAGGAAAAGGCTGCCGAGCTCAGCGAAAAGGCCAAGGCCGCCGCTGCCCGCACGACCACGCCGTTTACCGCGGCGATCGATGCCGGCAAGGACGCCTACATCGAAGAAAAGCGTAAGAACGAGGCAAAGGTCATCACTGAGGGTCGCGCAAGCTATCCTATCGATGATAAAAAAGAGTCGAAGTAAAGTATGAACGCGAACGACCCGCAATTTTGGATGATGATCTCGTCGATCGTCACGGCCATTTGCTTTATCGCGATGGCGATCGCTCTGATCGCCGTCGCGATCACCGTAAAACGTGTCGTTAGTACGGTTAACCGGGTCGAGGAGCGCGTCGAGCCGCTGATCGTCAAGGTCGACGCGATGAGCGTCCAGGGCCAGCAGATCGCGGTCTCGTTTGCGGAGATATCGAGCAATCTGTCGGACGCGACCCGCCATTTGGCGGAATCCGCCGAACTCATCAAGGAAGAGGTCGCCGAGCTTAAACTGCTCGTCAGCGACACCGCCGTCACCGCCAAGGACAAGGTGGAACTCGTCAGCCGCACGATCGACCGTACCCAAATGCAGGTCACCTCGACGACCGATTTCGTCAACGAAAAGATCGTCGTCCCGGCCCGCGAGATAGCCGCCATCATGGCCGGCGTCAAAAAGGGCCTCGAGGTCCTCTTCGCCCCAGCCCCCAAACAGATCGACCGCGTCTACATGGAAGACGAAATGTTTATCGGCTAACCCGCTCGGGATCCTATCCGGACCTACTGATACAAATGGTTTAGAGGCGGGCTACGGCTCGCCTTTTCTCTTAGCTCCCCTCCTTGCGAAAGAGGGGTTGCATCGCTCCGCCGACGCGGTGGTAGTTCAGAAGTTCTTCTTCCTCCAGTCATCCAGCTTCCCGCGACCGGCTTCTGGCTCTCCGTCAGCGTCCTTTGCGCCCTACACTTTGCGGCCTTTGCGGTAAAAAAAGAAGTTAACCGCAAAGCACGCCAAGCAAACCCGAGAAGCCCGCAAAGTCACAGTTGCCCAAGCCCGCACGTAAGTAAAGGCGGTACACTCACCACCGAAGCTCGCAATCTCTCGCTCCCACAATCCCTTTTCCCATTTCCTATCGCCACAACGGAAACAGAAGATCGCCAAGGGTGACGGTCGCCAGGCACCGCCGCACCACGCGCCTCGAAAGATCAACGACGAACCGATACTATTCGTCGAATTTCTATCTCGGCCGTTAAAAGCGTCTCAAGGTCGGGCGCCAAGATCTCGGTCACGGTCCTGCCTCTGATCATCAGTAAAACACCACCGCCGCGATCTGAACTACGAATAAGTACTGATCGATCCCAAAACCGATGTGTATCCATCTCCTCGAACGGAAGCGGGTCCTTGTCGATAATTGGGTTCCGGAAAACCGAAAATGACCTATTAAAGTCCGCTTCACTCTTAGTTCGTGAGCCAAACATCTCAACAGCAATCATTAAATCAGGTTGGTCGAAGTCTATGTTACATCTTTCTTTATCGGAATCGTTCCTTCTGAGTTTTGACGAAGCGAAGCTTGACGACAATGAATCTGCGATCTTATCGCACGGAAGCACGTTTTGAGCCGATGCGATTCCGACAGCAAACACTGCCACTAATTCGGCGACAATTAGCAATATTGTGGGGCGGAAACGATAGGTCATGAAGATAGGGTCAATATTCGAGAACTCCGCTCACTATATTCTGGAATTTCGTCTGATGTGCTCACGCCCGAGTGGTTTGATGTTCTCCGTGCTGGCGGAGACGTAACCGCCATAGTAGCCCATTGTCCCGACCGTCCCCGTCACCGGGTCGGCCGTCTGCCATCCAACCGTATCGGTCGAAGTTCCACCGCTCGTCACACGATTCTGCCTGGCGATGACCGCGCCGCCGGCTTAGACGTTGGTCGTGGAATTGTTGCCGGTATAATACAGCTCGTTGATGTCCTTCATGCGATTTCAACTTACGAAACAGTTCGCTTTCGGTACACGACCCACCTCGACCGGTCGCGATATTCCACCAAGTCCGAGCCTCTTTTTTCACTGACGATCTCCAATAGTGCAGTCCAAGGAGTACTGATATTTCGATGTAAAGCCAATTTGACCGTATTCAATGATTACGGACGCTCGACCTTTCCGAAAGACACGATGGTCAGAATAGGACTCTTTATGGTATTCCCAGCCGCGTTGAGTCAATTCTCTAATAAAGAAATCCTCAACACTTTTTGGATCTTCCGATGATATGTAAGTGGTTCCTATGTCCGCTAATCCTGATTTGATCAGGCTGTAGTCTTTGACCTTGATAAACGAACCGGGGAGTTGGATCGAACTGCACAACGCGCGCGTATCCTCGATCTCTTTGTCCGTGAGCGGAGGGTTAATGACTCGAGAAGCGAAGATCAAAGCCATTACCGTAAACGGAATCAAGCTAATCAATGCCAGGACCATGAACTTCAGGTTTCTTATGTCTTTCAAGTGCTTACTCGTTTACCATTTCATACATGTATTGGTTACAGGGATTTCATACGAAAAACCACCTGTGTTGATACCTGTACCAATCCCCGCATTTGCCGTGAAATACGTAGTTCCTCCGGTTCTGTGTATCGGGTTCGAAACGTCCAGACCAGCGTAAAACTTATAGCCTCCGCCAATTGAGAAAGATTCTTGGGAAAAGACATTAGTTCTAAAGGCTCTATCCTGGTTACCCTTGTAAACTATTTTCTGCGCAGTGATTGAGAAAGAAGGCACCAATTTTATACCCTTGTACACTGAACTTGGCAAGTCGACCAAAAGGTTCTTTGGATCTATAAATGCGCTGGGTCGTTAGGATGGATTTTTTGGCCGAGCGTTTCGATTTACTCCGTGCTGGTCGAGACGTAACCGCCATAGTAGCCCATCATCCCGACCGACCCTGTCACCGGATTGGCCGTCTGCCACCCAATAGTATCGGTTGAAGTTCCGTCGCTCATTCGCCGTTCCTGTCTTCCTTATCCACTTTTTACCTCTGCTTTCTCTACGTCGCCCGCCTCAAATGATCAGATCAACCAAGAAATACGCCAAGGAAACTCTATTTCGTCACTTCGCTAGCGGATGTCTGATCTAGACGGTTTTCCGGTCTGTCGAAAGATCTTCCTCGCCCATTCGATAAATGGTGGCTCGTCAGGAACGATTTCTCCGTCTAACAACCCGCCTTCTGAACTTAGATGCAAGTCGGACGCTCCGGAATATTCGATCGTGTATTCAGCACCGTCGGAGAGGATCACCACATCTGTCTTAGTTCCGTCGCTGCCGGATCTTTCAAATTCGAGCGTCGATCTGTACACATCGAAAAATCCATCGCGAATCGCATTCACTTCCTCTTCACTAAGGTCGATCACCGTTCGGTCGATTTTTACTCGTGCCGCGACATCGAGAAATGAACCACAATTCCGTTTCGACAATAGCTGATCCAACTGGTCTCGAACACTATTGCCCTGCGCAGAATAGAACATCACCTGGGATCGGCCCCGCACCGGGTGAAAGATCAGCAGCTGCTTCTCCGGGCCAAATGCCGGAACATACCTGATAACCAGGGAATATCCGGTACCCTGACCCGGCAAGGAATTCGGGAAAACATATCCGAAGAGCCTCGCTCGATCCAGAGCTCACGATGTCGACCGCAGCGGCTTGATACCTTTCCACTCTTTGGTCATCGCCTGCGCCGCAATCTCGCCCTGCGCAAACAAAATGCACGCCAAAAGGAAAATGACCGTTCGTATTAATTTAATCAGGCTAACCATTCGCATCTCCCAAGCAACGTCGCACGAAACTGTTTAGCGCAGCTTTTCCGCTCAACGAGATCTTCGCCTCGGCCGTCTTATCCTTTCGGATCACGATCGTCCCGCAGCGGCCGTGCGGCGGGCCGGAGCAGTGTCCCCAGCGTTTCATTTTGCATCTTAGCACCTACGGCATTTCTTCGAGCGGTGTCCAGCCGGTACCGGCGTTGCACTCGGCTTTGGTGGCGGTGCAGACCTCGATCCGGGTGACGGGATGGATCTCCCAGTGGGTTCGGCGGACGGGTGTCGGTTTGCCTACGTGTTGTGTGTCGAGCATCGCCCAGCCGGTGACGCGGACGTACGCACGCTGATCGGCGAGGGCGTTAAGCCGCTCGTAGGTCCAGTTTGTCCGGCGAAGCCGCGGTGTGATCTCGGCGGTCAGCGACCGCTTCTCGGCGGCGTTCTTTGTGGTGCCGAGCACGAGATGATAGTCGTTGTTCTCCTCGCCCTTGAGGTTGCAGTTGCATGCCTCCGCGCCGCCAGGATATTTGGAAACCTTTTGTAAATAGAGAGTTACGCGCAGCGGCGTGCCCTCGCCCCACGATTCTAGAAGGGCCCGCGACTGGTTCCACGCCCAGACCTTTGGCCGTTTGAAGGCGGCGATCTTCGCGATCGTCTTTTCCTGGACGTCAGCCTCGTTCGGCAGATCGGTGCGGTTCTTGGCCTGGTTGAGCAGGCCGTCGACGCCGCAGCCTTCGACCGGGCAATCGCCGAAGCCCGTTGCGTTGCAGCATTTAGGATTGCCCTGGGCGTCGAATTTGCCGCACTCGGCGGCCTGCGGGTACGCTACCGCCGCCGCAAAAACGACGACGATGAGAAGAGTGAAGAATCTAGGCATGTGGTTGCCCTCCTTTTTTTCGTCAATAGTAGATCGAAAACCGGAATTAGTAAATGACTATTTCATGACGCTGGTGATGTGGCTGAAAGTCGCTATTCGATGTCGGTTTCGACGATCTTCTCATCAGCATTTTCGGCTTACATTTGGTGACAATGGTCGGCTGAGATGTCGGTAGTGCGCCCATTTCGCAGACAATTCGGCAGAATTGCCGGTTTAGATGCTCGTCGATGTGTTGGCCGGGATCTCGGACACGAGGCGGACGACTGCAACCGCGCGGAACGAAACTATGGTCACTCAGGTGGAACGAACGATCTGATCGTGTGCTTTGAAATTCTCGGTGTCAGGAAAACAAGAATTTTGGCGCTTGATCTTTATCCGGGGGTGGCGGCTTTTTCCGCAAACATGCAACAACGTGTCAAACTACCCCAAAACACCGAGTGCGCCTGGAGGGGGTAAACATAGCGCCTGAGGCGGGTATCGAGTGCGCCTGAGAGGGGGTTTGAGTGCGCCTGAGACGGGTATCGAGTGCGCCTGAGACGGGTATCGAGTGCGCCTGGCTTCGCCATTTGGCCGTTCTAACACGCGCAAAAAGACGGCCTGAACGGCCGCCTCTCTGTCGAATTGCTTGTCTTCTATGTGCTCGATTTGCCCGGGGCTTCGACCTTGGCGAGTGCCGCTATTCGCTTGCGGTCCGACACGACAACGCCGCCCGGTTTCTCGATGGTGATCGCAAATAGAGCCGGTTCGAGGGCTTTGAGCTTGGCGTCGATCGGGACGATAACCTCGCCATTTTTATCGACGTCGAACGTCCCGCCATCGATCGGCGTCTTCGGATCCTGGGTCTTGTCGAATATCCATAACTGATACGTGGACTTGGACTTATCGTTGACCGGCAGGCCTTTCAGCCGCATGAACCCTTCTTGTTTTGCGTCGCTCCAGACGACGTCACCGGACACATCCTTCAGCTCTTTAGCATCGGGTGACGGCGGGGCCCAGTTGGCCTTTACGACACCGGTGGGCTCGGCGATCAATTTCGCGTATTCCTGTTCAGCGGTGGGTGTCGCCGGCGTCACGGTTGGAACCGGGCCTTTTACGACCTCCTGCGGAGCAAACTGCGTAAACCATACATTTACCGCCAACGCGATACAGGCCGCGGCAGCGACCGCCCATCCGAGCCAATTCCATCCACTCCGCCGAGGCTCGACGCTAAAGGTCTTCTGGTACTCGACCGGCTCAGAAGCCAGTGATACAGGGGCTTCTACGGCGGTCTCCTTGGCCAGCGAAGCAACAAAATCTTCGCCGGAGGCCAGGATCTTGGAGTAAAGATTCTGAGGAAGCTGCTCGTCGGTGGGCAGTCCGACCATGCTGATCGCCGCCGCAGTGAGCTCGAATGATTCGTCTTCCGAGATCCCGGCCTCAGCGATCAATCTGTCGAGATGGGCCTTTTCATTGTCGTCGAGCCCAAACGTGGCCTTCAGAACCAGGAGGTCGATGACTGATTCTTTTAATTGTTCGGTCATACAGCCACCTCCTTCAAGCGCTCGGAATTCCCCAATCCTAATATCTCTCTAACCTGCATCAAACCACGTCTCGCGTGCGTCTTTACAGTGCCGATAGGCATACCGGTCGCATCCGCGATCTCCTGATGAGACATTCCCTGCACGATCGACAACCTCAAAACTTCCTGCTGCTCAGGCCTCAGCTCTCGCATAGCCTGAGCCGCCTCTTTCGCCTCGACGCTCGTCTGCAGGTCCTTGTCCGACCTATTTGCAGGCTCCTGTAAAATATCGTCGAGGGAATCCGCGGAGATCCGGCGAGTCGAATAGCGGATACGGTCAATGAGGCGTCGGCGGGCTATCATCGCAATAAAAGTCGTCTCCGAAGACTGGGTCTCATCAAAGCGCGCAGCGTTCTTCCAAACGTCGACAAATATCTCCTGAACGGCATCCTCGGCGTCGTCAGAATTTCGCAGCATTTTGCGTGCGATAGACCACACCAAACCGCCATATTTGTTCAGGCAATCCTGAACGGCGGCCCGGTCGCCCGAGGCAATGCGATGTAAGATGGCTTCAGTCAAAGTACTCAGTTGATCGGAACTAATATCACCCTAAGCTACCCTATTTTCACCGCAAAAGCCAAGCTGAGACGCTCCGTCAGCGAATCAGCCACATCTAGCATTTCGATAAAACTCAGGTAATAGATTCAGGGATTTTTGTTTTCATGTACGGCGGCTAATGAATAGCGAGACGAGGAACAAGACAAACAGGGTCACAGATGTTCCGGCAGAGACCAGGCAATACTGGCAAAACGCTCCGATCAACGTCGCCTGCACGTAGATAAGCCAGCCCGAAAACGAGGCCATCAAAAGTGTTTGGACGCCGAATAGCTTCCATGTCACTCGGTTCCCGAACGTGGCCAAAAGAGCTAACGAGAAAGCGAGGAAATACGCAAATGCTCCGTAGGCCGCAAGCGGAACGCCGAAAAGCTCGGAATAAGAGCTCGTCAAAACCATCTCGCAGCCATTCGTTACACTGCACGGGACGGGTTCGGCCGTGTAATGGTGAACCGTCAGATAGATCGCGTCCACCAGGCCAACGATCGCCACGACGGATGCTAGCCCTGAAAGCCACGCAGGCGGTCCAGCTTTCTGTTCCAAATCTTCGGTGGCGGTTGTCACTTGTTTGAATTTGGGTCGGTTCCCGTGTTGGACGCAGGGGCCTGGCCTGCCGGCGCCGATGCCTTTTGCAGTTCAGCGTCGATTATGGTTTTCATACCGTTGATATTGAAATCCCGATATTCGACCAAAACACCGTTAACAAATATCGTCGGCGTTGAATTGATGCCAAGCGCCCGGCCCCGCTTGAGGTCCTCGTCGACGCGGGATTTGGCGCCGAGGCCCGCCATGTCATTTTGAAATTTAGTCACGTCGATGCCGATCTTTTGAGCGTAACCGTCCCAGATCTGCTTGTATCCCGGATTTGCTGTCCATACCTGCTGGTTGGTGAACAGCAGGTTCTGCATGTCCCAGAACTTGCCCTGCAGGCCGGCAGCTTCGGCAGCAACGGAGGCGTCGTACGTCTTATCGTGAGCTGGTATCGCCAGCGGGAAATTGCGGTAAATAAACTTGATGCGGCTGCCGTAGAGCGACTTGACCTCGTTCATTAGGGGATGCATCGCGGCACACGTCGGACACTGATAATCAGCAAACTCCTCGACCGTTACAGACGCAGTCGGCGAGCCAGTCATGTTTGGCGGTATGGCTCCGGGAGGGATATTTACCGGCGTACCGGATGGCTTTTTATTATTGCTGTTCGCGGTTACCGTATTGGCAGGTTGTACCGAATTCGACGTTGAATAGAACCACCACGCCGCGATCAGTCCGGCTATCAATACCAATCCGATAATGACCACCGGGAGGTTGCTGTTATTTTGTTTTTGATTTGCCATTATTATTAATTAAATATTGTGCTCGTCTCACTTTACCGCTCTGAAACGACGGCTGCCCGTGTCCTTGTGGTCGAGATCAGCCAACGTTGCGACCACCTTTGCGCATATTCCCTCCGCGTTAAGGCCATAGTTGCCAAGTAGCCGTTTAGGATCGCCGTGGGTTACGATCTCGTCCGGCACGCCCATTCTAACCACCTTGACCGAATCCTGTAAACCATTAGATTCCAACAGTTCAATAACGGCTGAGCCAAAACCACCGGCAAGATAGGCTTCCTCAACGGTCACGATCAAACGGTGTTCGCGAGCGATCGCAAGGATCATCTCCTCATCAAGCGGCTTGACGAAACGCGCATTAACGACGGTAGGCTTAATACCCTGCGGCACAAGCATTTCTGCCGCAGCTACCGAGGGATAAACCATTGAGCCATAGGCGATAATTGCAACGTCACTGCCTTCTTTAAGGATCTCGCCTTTGCCGATCTCAATAAGTGCGGGTGGCATCGAAATATCAACTCCAAAGCCATTGCCCCGCGGATACCGGATCGCTGCCGGACCCGGAAACTCGATCGCCGTATGGATCATGTCGCGGAGTTCGGCCTCGTCCTTGGGTGCCATGAGCACGATATTTGGATAACCGCGAAAGTATGCAATGTCGAGCAATCCGTGATGGGTAGGGCCGTCAGCCCCAACGATCCCGGCCCTGTCCATTGCAAATGTGACGTTCAGATCCTGCAAACAGACATCGTGTATCACCTGATCAAACCCACGTTGAAGAAAGGTCGAGTAAATTGCCGCGACCGGTTTCAAACCTTCGCAGGCCATTCCGGCACAAAACGTAACGGCGTGCTGCTCGGCAATGCCAACGTCGAAGGCGCGGTCCGGAAACTTCTCCAGGATCTTATCAACGCCAGTCCCGTCCGGCATGGCAGCTGTCAGGGCTATGATCGCCTCATCGTTTGCCATCAAGTCGCACATTGTCTCACCAAAAACCTGCGTATAGGTGGGCGGGGCCGTCTTTGTTGACTTGTACGGAAGTCCCGTTTTCGGGTCGAAGGGGCCCGTCGCGTGATATGCGTAGTAGTTCTTTTCCGGGTTGGGGAACCCTTTTCCTTTGGTCGTCAACGCATGAACTATAACCGGACCATCGTCGACTTTCTTCGCCTCTTCTAGGGCCTTAACCAGCATTGGGACATTGTGGCCATCAACGTAACCGATGTATTTGAACCCAAGTTCGTTTACAAGGGCTCCGGGCAACACGGCGGCGGCGATCGCGTCCTTAAAGGTCTTAGCGGCTCGTCTCAGTCGCTCGCCGAAATGCGGAACGCTCTCAAGAGCATCACCAATCTCTTCCTTGATATGCTGGTAGCTCTGTGCCTCTTTGATCCGGTTAAGATATCGGCTCAATGCCCCTACCGCCGGAGCGATGGACATCTCGTTATCATTCAAAAGCACTATCAGCCTGGATTTGAGGTGGCCGGCCTGGTTTATAGCCTCCATCGCCATTCCGCCGGCAAGTGATGAATCGCCAATGAGGGCACAGACGTGAAAATCCTCGCCCTTTCGATCTCGAGCGACGGCCATTCCGAGCGCCGCCGAGAGCGACGTCGAAGCATGGCCGGCACCAAAGGTATCGTATTCCGACTCGTCACGACGCAGGAATCCCGAAAGGCCGCCATCCTGCTTGATCGTGTGAAGTTGGTCACGGCGACCGGTCAGGATCTTGTGAGCGTAAGCCTGATGGCCGACATCCCAAACCAGGCGATCATTCGGCGTATCGAAAACATAGTGCATCGCCACAGCCAGTTCGACCGCACCGAGGCTTGCACCCGTGTGGCCGCCAACTTGTGAGCACGTGTCGATTATGAACTGCCGGACCTCGTCAGCAACTTCTTGCAGGTCCTCTACGCGTAACTGCCTCAGATCGGCCGGTGAATTAATTTCAGATAAAAATCTCATTTATTGCGAACGCCGCCCGTAACCTTAAATTTCGCATTTTCAGCCCCGAAATTGCAAATGTTAAGGATGAATCACTTACGAGTTGGACTATATCGCCGGAAACCCCAATTGACATATCTTTACACAATTTACGAGATTTACTACGGCTAAACGGCTACTTCAGGCGTCTTAACCAATGATGGCGAGAGCCAAATAATTTCAATGAGGTAAGAAATGTCATTTAGAACTAAACTTTTCAAATTCGCAACGATCGCCGGCGCTACCGCAGTATTTGCGACAATGAGTCTTGCTCAGGACAGCAAATCCACTACGAACCCGACAGACAAGGCCGGCAATCCGCAGAAAACCGAGCGCGGGTTTGGCAAGCGGGGCTTTGGCGAGCGCAAATTCGGCGGCCGTCATTTCGGCCCCGGGATGAAGGGCCGCGGCATGGGAATGATGCTGCACGGCCTCGATCTGACGGACGCACAGAAGACCCAGATCCAATCGATAATGGCCGCTAACAAGCCCACGCAGGAAGCCCGCGATGAAATGCGGACACTGATGATGGCTAAGCGAACAGGCACTTTGACCACTGATCAGCAGAGCCGTTTGACGGCCCTTCGGACCGGTGCGGAGCAGAAACGGATCGCGGTTCACGAACAGATCCTGTCGGTCCTGACACCGGAACAGAAGGCCAAGCTCGACCAGCGCAAGCAGGAGATGCAGCAGCGTATGGAACAGCGTAAGCAGTGGCGTCAGCAGAAGCAGACGGGCACGGCACCGACCGAAAAGCCGGTCACTAACTGATCCGGCTTTTTAGCCGATGATCTGAAAAAGCGCTGAGAGCGATCTCGGCGCTTTTCTGTTTTTGTGGCCGCGAATGAGGCAATTGCGCCAAAAAACCGGCAATGCGAGCCAGGCGCACTCGATACCCGTCTCAGGCGCTATGTTTACCCCTCTCAGGCGCACTCGATACCCGCCTCAGGCGCTATGTTTACCCCCTCCAGGCGCACTCGGTGTTTTGGGGTAGTTTGACACGTTGTTGCATGTTTGCGGAAAAAGCCGCCACCCCCGGATAAAGATCAAGCGCCAAAACTCTTGTTTTCCTGACACCGAGAATTTCAAAGCACACGATCAGATCGTTCGTTCCACCTGAGTGACCATAGTTTCGTTCCCCCGGGAACGGTCGGCGCTCGTCGTGTCCGACATCTCGGCCGATGTCTCGACACACACCTGAACGAGTAAGTTCACCAAGATGTGAGCCAGATGGCCACCTTGACTCGTCTGACGGGAATGAGGACGACAGCCCTTCGGCTAAGAAAAATGGTCTTGGATCAAGGCGGATCCTCGAAGATCCTAGACAAATGCGTGGTCAACGGTCATATCAACCAAGATCTGATCACAAATTTCAGACATATCTTCGCCGCCGATGTCGCACATAGCAGCACCTATAAGAAAGCCTGCCTGAACCGGCGAGGCGGTTATTTTTTGACCAGGACGACCGGGGCTTGTTCGGCGGCGCGGACGCTGCTGAAGAATTTTCGTACGCTGTCGTATTTGTCGGCCGGTATGGTCGCCCGGTTCATTTTCATAGAACGCTTAAAGGTCAGATAGTCGCCATCGACGGTGTAGGTCGCCGAGAATTTGCCGAACGGCGTTTCGACGTTGGCTGCGTCGGGGAGTTCGTCGACGACAAAGCCCGCGGGCAGCTTTACACGCATACTCTCGGTGTAGAGGCTGGCGTCGACGACGTACGGATGGTACCGCTTGCCCTCGGTGAACGAGAGCCGGTCGTGGCGGCTGACGATCGCCGGTTTGAAGACCATCAGGCGGCCCTGCATTATCTGGGCGTAGGATCCAGCCGCAAATTCGACGTCGAGGTCAAAGTTGCCCGTATCGTGATCGTCCTTGGTCTCGATCTTGGTTGCCTTGATGCCGGTCGCACCGCGGGTCAGCCATTTTTCGATCATCTTGTTGTAATCGACGTTCGAGAGCTGGCGGAGCATCGCCCGTTCACGCGTCGCGGACTGGCCGACGGTCTTTTCGTTGATCTTGCCGCTGATGTTGCCGGTCGCGTCGAGCGTCATTTCGACCGTGCGGTCGAGGCGGTTCATCTCGGCCGGCGTGACGGGCATCTGCGTCAGGTTGGTCGTGTCCTTGTTGTCGATGAGGGCGTAGCTGCCCTGCTCGTCCTCAGGGAGGTCGCCGAGCTGCGTGTACGGGTCGGTCGCGTCAAAGATCAGCAGCCGGCCGAGCGTCGGGTGGACGATCACCGACGGTGCGGTGGTCTCGTCGCTGACCTTGATGGCGATGATGCAGTGGTTGAACTGGTGCGGCGACGCCCACTCGGGGCGGACATAGGTCGCGTCGTCTGCCGTTATGCTGACCATATACGACGGTATTTTCAGGACGCTGAGCATCGCGCGCATCAGGTTCGCCTTGTCCTTGCAGTCGCCGTACGATTTGGCAAATACCTCGGTCGCCGCGTGCGGCCGGTAGCCACCGCCGCGTCCGGTGCCGATCTGGATCGAGATGTACTGGATCTGCTGGACGAATCGCGAGATGGCGCGGATCCGGTCAAATTCGGTCTTCGCACCGTCGGCGAGCTCGTGGGCCTTTGCCGCCAAGGCGTCATCGACCGTCATCTGCGGGTCTTCGAGCTCGGCCATCCAGCGGGCGACGTCGGCCCAATTGGAAAACGTGCGGATCTGGCTGGCGCTCGAACCCGTGGGAAAGAAACTGACGGCAAGCCTCGGCGCCAGGCTCGAACGGCTCGGGCTGCCGGCCTCGGGCGGAATCGGCGACAGATCGCGGAGCTCCCAGACGTATGACGAGCCGTTGACCGAGGGCTCGACCTTGGTCGCGGTGTTAAAGGTTATCCCCTGCGCCGACCAACCATTCGGCAGATCGAGGCTGATCCGCGAATACAACACCGGCATGTCGGTCTGGAAAAGAAACTGGAACTGGCTGAAGACCGTTCGTTCCTCGGAAATGGTCTGATAGCCAAAAACATCACCTTCGCTCGTGTCGTCGGACGCGTCGATCAGGCGGATGCGCCCCTCGTTATAAAGGTCGTTCCGCTGCAGAGCGACGTCGATCATCTCCTTTTTTCCGTAGCTCTTGTTCTGTCCTGCACGGCGGATGAGCCACGCGTCGATGTCCTTGACCTTTTCGCCGTCCGTATTGTAAACGACGCTGGCAATGGCCTCCCGTCGGCCCTCGCGGGTCAGGATACGGATCGCGAAGCGGCGGGTCCGGGTGACCTTTCCGTCGGAGTCGACGGACACGGATTCCTCATTGCGAAGAACGACGGCCGGCACATCCTTGATCTCGTAGGTCGGAGTGGCCGTCCGTGCGGCCTCCTGCAGCCATCCCGGCGGGTCGTCAGCACGGGCGACGCCGGCACCGGCGAGCAGGATAACGCATGAAAACACGAAAGAGATTAGTGGGTAGATGGTCTTTTTCATTTCTGTACTCCTTATGCGCCGGAGATTATTACTTATATATAATATCCGCTCACTTGTCATTTTTCACCAATAATATGCCCTGAGTGTCCATTCGGTGAATGGAATCGAAATAGCCCTTGATCCGGGCGTAGGCATATTTGCTGTACGTTAAGGTCGATCTGCTGCCTAGGACGAATGTCCGGTTGTAATGGAGCGTCGAGCCGTCGGCCGATAGGTCGAGCTTCGATTCGCATGAGAGATTGCCGTCATCGTCGGTGACCTTTTGCATCGGGTCGGTCGATTCTGACTTATAGCCGGCCGGTAGTTTGATCGTGATGTCGTCCAATTCCTCCCAGGCGTAATCGAACGAGATGTCGTACTTTCGGGTGCTCTTAACAAATTTCGGACCGGTGCTGCGCTCGAAGATGTTCGGCTGGACGAACAAACGCTTGCCCGTGCGGTCGGCATAAGCCGGCAACTTGATGTGGAATGCGTACGTGAACGGCTTGTTGCCGTCGGTCACATTCTCGATCGAGATCGCAGTTATCTCGGCGGTTCCTATCGTTTGGCTCTTGATAGAGTCGGTCAGGATCTTTTCGCGTTCGGCGGTCGTCCTATCGTCATTTTGTTCCTTCAGAGCGGCGCCGAGCTGACCGGTGTATTCGATCCGAACGTCGCCCTCGATCGTGCCGTCCTCATTCAAATGCAGATCGGCCGTACGCTTTCGCACGGACACCTCCGGCGAAGAGCGCGGCGTGTTGACGAAGAACGGCTTTTCCTTGTCCGAAATAAGGACGGGCTCGCCTTCGACCGTCGACGGCAGGCTGCCGTACGGTATGTAGCGGCCGCTCGGGGCAAAGAACCGCCATGTGTCGCCGATCTTGGCGGCGATGATCTCCGCTCGAATAAAAAACGCGTTCCCCAGAGATCTGTCAAAAGCTGGTTCAGTACGCGACGCAACATTGGCGACCCGGACGTCGATACCGATCGAGGCGAGCATTGCCCCAAAGAGCATGTCCTTGTCGTGCCAGGTCCCAGTGCCGCGGCTTATCGCGTCGGACGGCCTTTTATTCGGCTTGACGTTCTTGAGCTGCTCGGGTGTCATTCCGGTCGCATCGTCGTCGACGTTCATCACGTGATCGCGGCAATATTCGTATATCCGACGCAAACGGGTTTCGGTGTCGGTCGCGTCGCCGATCACCTTGACGGCCGCTTGTTTGATCTCATTGTTCGGCTCGAGCAATGATTTGTGATAATCGTACGTGTCGCGGCCGATGTGGCGCCAATATTCTTCGGCGGAGGCTTTGGAGTCGTCGCCCTCGTAATAGACGAGGATCCAGGGCTGCACCTCATACTCGGAGGGCATGAACGCCTCTTCCTTGAACGACGGTATGTCCTCCATCGAGGTGCTGTAATAGCCGCCGGCGTCGGGCGTGAAATGGCTGCTGGTGTTGATCGAATGGACCCGCATTCCGAGATTGAAATACGGGGCCGCCACCGGCTTGATATAGTACTTTACGTACCGCACCGGGATCTCGCGGGCCAATTTGAGCCGAACGAAGTAGCTGAGAGAATTGCCGCGTATCTCGGTCCAGCGGTATTCGACGATCGAACCGACCTTCACGTTCGGCAGCACGAACGACTTGGAGAGAAACTTGATGCCCTTTCCCTTGACGGTTTCCCGTTCAAAGATATCTGACGGCTTTACTTCGGCAATGGATCCCCCGGGATCGATAGTGCGGGCGGCGATGTCCTTGACAGAAACATCGACGCCGAGGTCGCCGGCCTTGCCGAACGCGATATCTATGCGGTTATTGTCGTCACGGCCCTTTTCGGTGAAGATCTTGATCCTGATGTAGTGCCGCATCACGGTTCTGAACCCACGCCCGTGTTCGTCGGCAACGCGCACTTCCCAAAACAGCACCTCGGCATCGGCGTCGGGCTCGACCTTCGGCGTTTTCATCTGGAGTTCTTCCTGTGTGACGGGCTGCCAGTCGTTGTCCTGGGCGATCGCGTAGATACAGAGTAATTGGATAGCTGCGAGGATAACCAACGATCGTGTGGAGAATCTGCCCATATTACTAACTGTCCCGGGCTGCCGGCGAATGAACTTGTCGAGGAACCGCCGCCGGATCAGATCGTTCTAAAACTGATAGTTCAGCCTTACATCTCATTTCTGCTTCAACGTCACGGTCGTCGAGTCGGCTTTGTTAAAGCCGTCGAACATTGCCTTGACGGGCTGATAGAACTTCAGCGGAAAAATAACATGTCCGCCGCCGCCGAAATGGAACTGGCGGCTGACGTTCAGCCGGTTCGATTCTTTGAGGATGTAAAACGACACATGAAGCGAGCCGACGCCGTCCGGGTCATCTATCGACGAGGGCGAAATGACGCTCTCGCCGGTGAAATTATCCGGCAGGGTGATCTCGACATTGTCGTCTTCGGACCACGGATAGCTGAAGTAAACGCCGTATGTTCGAGTCGCCGAAGAAAATGCCGGAGGGACCCCGTACTCAAAATAGACAGGCTGGAAGAAGAGCCTCTTTCCGGTACGCTGGGCGTAATTCGGGACCTTAACGTCGTAATCAACGGCGACCGGCTTTTCATTGTCGTCGAAATCGGAGACCGTGACGTTCGTAACCTCGGCGGTCGAAACCCTGGATCTGACCGATTCCTTGAACGTTTCGGCCCGTTTCTCTGGCGTCTCCGTGAAATGGTCACGGCGCTTAGTGATGGCCTCGTGGCCGTAGTACTCGACGCGGGCGTGGCCCTCGAGCGTCCCGTCCTCGGTAAGCTTGAACTTACCGGTTCGCTTGGTTAGCGACTTTTCGAACGGCGTGATCGGGAGTATCTTCCAGTTCCAACCGCCGTCGCTCGTGACCATCGACGAGATGCCCTCCTCGAACCAAAACACACTTCCGAAAGGCATATACGGAACGCCGGGTTCATAACACGTCAGGTTATTTCCGCTCTGGATGCCGACGCCGGCGAGGTGGATAAAACGCTGGTCCTCATATTTTTCGGGGGTGAAAAAATTCTCGCTGCGGTTGCCGGAGAGGACGAGCCGGACGTCAAATCCGGCCGCTTTTGCGAGCGTGGCGAACAGCATATCGACCATAAATTCGCTGCCCATGCCCTTTTTC
Organism: Acidobacteriota bacterium; assembly: GCA_029781855.1. Lineage (GTDB taxonomy): Bacteria > Acidobacteriota > Blastocatellia > Pyrinomonadales > Pyrinomonadaceae > OLB17. Next base: position 17,501 of record JAKOVX010000003.1, read on the forward strand.
AGTGCGTCGGGAGCGTCCTTTACCTTGAGCTTTTCACGCTGGTCGTCCGTAAGGGTGCGGTCGTATGACAAGTTCCTGATCTGCTTTTGAGTAAAATCGTAGATCTTGCGGAGTTTGTCTTCGTCCTTAGGCGTGTTGGCCGTCAGTTCATCGGCTTTTCGCTTGATATCCTTGTTGGGCTTAAGATGCTCTGCAAGGTACAAGACGTAATTTCGGGCGACGTTGAACCAGCTAAACCCGACGCCATATCCCGCGTACGATACCGATACCCAGCGGCGGACCTCGTCGTCAGGCGGCATGTAGGGCTCGTCACTGTATGCCGGGACATCGTACATCGTCGCTACCGAATATCCGTCACGATCGGGCACGAAGTCCGTCTGCTGCATATTGAAATAGTGATAGTTGATCAAAAGCTGCTTGATCGGACGGACATAGTACGAGACCTTCTGCATCGGGATGTCCCGCTGAAAAACGAGCCGATCGCCGTTTACGGAGTCATCCTTGATCGTCTCTTTGTACTGATATTCGACGATCACGCCCGGTTCGATACCGGGAACCGCGAAAGACTTTGCGAGTATGCGGGTCTTGTTGGCCTTGACCAGTTCGCGTTCGAAGATATCGCTCGGCTTAAGGTCGATGATCGTTCCGTCGGGTTTGATCACGCGGGCGGCAATGTCGTCGATGCTGGTCTTCTTGGTGAACGGAATGTCCATTTTCGCGTACTTGTCGCGGCCCCGTTCGGTAAATATCTTGATACGGACGTAGTGGTTATACGTGACGCTGTTCAATTTCTGATCGTCGATGTGTATCTCCCAAAAGAGTGCTTCGGCGTCGGCATTCGGGTCGACCTTCGGCGTTTTCATCGCAAGTTCCGCCGGTGTGACAGGACTCCATGTTTTGTTCTGGCCGGAGATACTAAGGGCGGTTCCGAGCAATAGGAGCATGAGGAATAAAGTACTTGGGAAACAGACTCTCATAAATTTATTAAGACCCATCAGCGGTCCTGCATTGTGAAGAATGCGGTCTGCGTTCGGACCAAGCGGCCGGGACCGCTCGATCCGAACTTAGCTAAGATCTCACTTCTGTTTCAGCGTGATAGTATGGCTGTCCGATTTTTGAAATGCATCGAACATCCCTTTGAGCGCTGCGTAATTTTCGACCTTGAACAACGTATTCCCGCCGCCACCGAAATGGAATTTTCGGTCGTAGTAGAGCACGTTACCTGTCTTGTCCACCCGAATATCTATGTTGAGGGAACCGATATCCTGCGGATCGGCAACCTTCGAGGGAGCATCCGCATTGTCGAGGTCGTAGGTCTTTGGATACTTGATCGTGACGGTGTCGTTCTCGGACCATGGATATTGAAAGAACACATCATATTTACGGGTCGCGGCTGCAAATACGGGCGGCACGCCGTATTCAAAATAGCCGGGCTGCAGGAACAGGCGCTTTCCGGTCCGTTGAGCGTAATCGGCCATCTTGACCTTATAACGCTTGATGAGCGGTTTCGTCGGGTCGTCGACATTCTCGATCGAGATGTTAGAGATCTCAGCGTTGCTCAGCCTTGATTTGATCTCGGACCTGAAGTCTTCCTCACGTTTTGAGGCCGCCTCGTCGTAATTGTCGGATCGATAGATGATCGCAGGCTGGCCGCCATACTCGAGGGTGACATCGCCCTCAAGTGTGCCGTCCTCCGATAGCTCAAATTTCCCGGTTCGCTTCACGTCGGATTTGCTGTACGGGGTATACGGCGTCGTATCCCAAAGATAGTCCTTTTCACCGACTAGCATCCCCCATGTATCTTCCTCGTACCAGACCAGCATCCCGTAGGGCAGAAACTTCATTCCCGGATTGAAGTACTTCCAACCGTTGCCGGACTTTACGGCGATAACCCCAAGATGTATCAACTTTTCGTTCGTCATCTTCGGGTTAAAGAACATCTCGCTTCGGTTTCCAAGGATCACGATGCGCGATTCGAACCCGAGCGAATTCGCCATTGCCCCAAAGAGCATGTCTACGAACTGGGCACTTCCGGACTTTCGCTTCAGGACGTCACCGATATTCTTCGTTTCCGGCAGTTTTCGGCGCTGGTCGTCCGTGAGCGTGGTGTCGAACGTGGTGTTCGCGATCTGGTTCTGGCAGAAATCGTAAAGCTTTCGGAGTTTTTCGTCCTGGGTCTGGGCACCGGCCGTGATCTCCTCGGCAGCCTTTTTGACGTCCTTGTTCGATTTATTCATGAACGCGACGATCGGTACGTTCTCTGTCGCGACCGCACCCCAATATCGCTGAGGGTTGCTCGGGTCTTTCACCACCCAAGTGATGGAGAACATCGACGCATTAGTAACACTCGCTCGAGCCCCTGTAAGAAGCATCCACGCCCGGACCTGGTCGTCCGGCGGCATCCGCGATTCCTCACGCAGCGCCGGAACGTCGCTTCGCGACGCAAGGTAGTAGCCGCCTTTGTCCTTGACGAAAAGAACACCGGAAAAATTGTAAGACTGCGTCTGCGGTTCACGGCCGCCGTACGGCCTGTAATAGTATGTGAGTTTCTCGACCGGTATATCCCGCTGAAACTGAAGACGGCTCCCGAAGGCACCCGCGTCGTTGATTATCTCTTTGTAGCGGTATTCGACGATGACGCCCGGCTCGATGTTCGGGATCGCGAAGGATTTTGCACGGACCTTGACGCCGCTCGCACGCACGATCTCGCGCTCGAAAATATCGTCTTTTTTGATCTCTACGATCGATCCGTCCGGACGGATGACACGGGCCGCGAGATCCTTGATCTTATCGCCCTTGAGGAACGGGATATCGAATTTGCTGAATTTTTCGCGACCGCGTTCCGTGAGGACCTTCACCCTGACATAGTGCTGGCGAGACAGGTCATCGCTCGAGCTGTCGTCGATGCGGACCTCCCAAAAGATGGCCTCGGCGTCGGCATCGGGTTCGACCTTGCCGGCCTTCATCTGGAGTTCCTCGGGAGTTACCGGACGCCAGTCTTTATCCTGGGCTATTAACACACCTACGCCGATCGACAGGCACAACAGAGCTACTAAGCAATGCAAGATTGCTCGGGGGGAAGAATGGGACGTTCTCATATTTACCTCTGGTTTAGTGGAGAATAAAGGTCAAAGCGTTCGGCGGCGACATTGTATTGGCGGCCCGATGGACTGCGTTTTGAGCTTCTAAAGCGCATCTTACAGGAGTTCTCATTACAAAATCAAGGTATATCGTCACACTGCGGTCTGACAGGCTCTATGTTATAATTCCACGAAATAAAGAACCTATAAGAGAATCTATTTTAAGGGAGAATTTAATAATGTCAGCCGATCTAAATCAGATCAGGGAGCTATTAGGTAACGATGCCGACCTGCTTCTGAATCACGTTTCAACAACGATTCCAAAAGAGAATATTCAACTGCCGGGCGGCGATTTTGTCGACCGTGTCTGGTCGCACTCCGACCGTAACCCAAATGTTCTGAGGGCACTGCAGACCCTCAACGACAACGGCCGACTGGGCGGCACCGGTTATCTTTCGATCCTGCCGGTCGATCAGGGCATCGAGCACTCGGCCGGAGCGAGCTTTGCACCGAACCCGCAGTATTTCGATCCGGAGAATATCGTCAAGCTCGCCATCGAGGGCGGATGCAACGGCGTGGCGTCGACCTTCGGCGTGCTTGGTTCGGTCGCTCGAAAATACGCGCACAAAATACCTTTTATTGTAAAGATCAACCATAACGAGTTGCTGACCTATCCGAACGCGTTCGATCAGGTGATGTTCGGCACGATCGATCAGGCCCGCAATATGGGTGCGATCGCGGTCGGTGCGACGATCTACTTCGGTTCGGACCAATCGACGCGGCAGATCACCGAGGTCGCCGAGGCATTCGCCTATGCTCACGAACTCGGCATGGCGACCATTCTGTGGTGCTATCTACGCAATCCGAAATTCAAAACGCCCGAGGGCGATATGCACACCGCAGCCGACCTGACCGGCCAGGCCAATCACCTGGGCGTCACGATCCAGGCCGACATCATCAAACAGAAACTGCCCGAACGCAACGGCGGATACAAGGTGCTCAACACTGAGAGCAGCTACGGCAAAACCGACGAGCGGATATACACCGAGCTGACATCGAGCAATCCGATCGATCTCGTCCGATACCAGGTGGCAAATTGCTACATGGGACGCTGCGGGCTGATCAACTCGGGCGGCGAATCGAAGGGCGCGAGCGATCTCGCCGATGCGGTCCGCACCGCGGTCATCAACAAACGCGGCGGCGGCACCGGCCTCATCTCAGGCCGCAAGGCGTTTCAACGGCCGATGGCCGACGGCGTGAAACTGCTGAACGCCATCCAGGACGTCTATCTCTGCAAGGAGATCACGATCGCGTAACTACTGACTCGGTAGTTTTTGTATTAGAATTGAGGCCGGACGGCGTGATGCTGCCCGGCCCTTTTTTGCCCGAAACGATAGAATTCGCAATCGAAAATATAACGCTGATGACCAACAGCAACATTTCGAGATCGCTGAAATTTGCGGCAGTTCCGACGATCGTAGTGCTGTTTCTCGCCGTTTACCCGCAGCTGAACCTATGGATGGCGACCGGAAAGCTGGATTCGGGCGGGTACTTCGTCTCGAACTACGACGAGGTCGCGTATTCGGCGTATGTAAACTCGCTGATCGCCGGACGTCCTCGGACGAACGATCCGTTTACCGGAAATGATCACGCGGCGGGCGAATCGCTGTATTCGATCCAGTTCATCCCGGCGTATGCGATCGCCTGGCCGGCAAGGGCACTCGGGATACCGGCGGCGACGGCGTTTCTGATCCTCAACTTCCTGCTCCCGATCCTGTCGGTTTTGGCCTTGTTTTTCCTCATCCGCTCCGTCACGGACGACGACCTGGTAGCGGCGGTCGGTTCCGGGACGGTCCTCTGTCTCGGGACCGCCTTCGCCTTTCAGGGCGAGCTGCGCGAACTGGTATCCGGCGGGGCGTTGATACATTTCTTCCCGTTCTTGCGGCGATATCAGCCGGGGCTGGCCTTCCCGCTTTTCTTTCTGTTCTGCACGACAGCGTGGAAGATGTTCACGGCCGAAAAACGATCGAACGGCTTCGGTTACGCCTTCGCCACGGGCTCACTTTTTGCGGTACTCGTGTTCTCGTATTTTTATCTTTGGACTGCGGCCGGTGCGTGGTTCGCTTGCCTGAGTTTGTTTTGGATCGTGAGTCGGCCGACGGGAAGGGCTTGGGCGGCGGCGAAGACTGCGATCGTTTCGGTTTTCGGTTTGGCGGCGATCGGAGGATTTTTCTGGCTGCTTTCTGAGCGAAGTGAAAATACCGACAGTGCACAACTGCTGACCAATACGCGGATGCCGGACCTGTTCGCTCTTCCTGAGGTCATCGGTATCTTGATCGCGCTGCTTACGGCATACCTTATCTGGAAAGGAAACCTTGCGTTGGCCTCGCCCCGGACGTTGATCACATTGTCGTTCGCAGTGACGCCGATCGTTTTGTTCAATCAGCAGATCGTTACGGGCCGGTCGCTCCAGCCCGTGCATTACGAGATATTTATCGCGAACTATCTGGTGGTGACTTCGGCGGTACTGCTTGCCGGTTTAACGATGCATGCCGAAGCGGCTAAGTCCGCGATGCGCCGAGCGTTGGTCTATGTCGGCATAATTGCGGCGGTCTGGGGCCTGGTCGAAGCGGCAACTACGGCGAACAAATACAACCCCGGTGAGCGGCTAAGGGTAGCGGCAATGCCGGCGCTCGAATACCTCCGATCTCAGGACGCCGAGCCAAACGGCGGCGGCCGATATCCCGCGGTGCTGTCGTCGGACCTGACGGTCGCGGACTTTGTTCCGACGGTGACCAACTTTCGCCCGCTATGGAATCCGCATACGAATTCGGCCGGTGGGGTCAGCATTTCCGAAAACAAAGAACTATTCTTTCGATTTCTGTATTTTTCAGGGTTCTCGCCAAAGGACCTTGCAGAAGCCCTCAATGGAAACTCTTTTGAGGTCAAGGCAGCGCTATTCGGCGGTGGCCGGGCACTATCGGCACTCGACAGCGGTGCCGAGGCCGTGACCTCCAGAGAAATGCAGGACGAGGTATCGAAATATCAGGCGTACATTGCCGCGTTCTCATCGCAGCAGGCTTCCGATCCTGCGATTGCCTACGCGATCTTTCCGGCAGAGAATGAACCCGATCTTTCGAGATTGGACAAGTGGTACGTCCGCGATGGCGGAACCGTCTTCGGAGCATTCAAGGTCTATAAGTTAACGCCGCGACAGCCCCATTAAGTGACGGTAAAAACACGAGAGACATGAAAACGACGAACTGTTTAGAATTCTCCGATTCGTGTCTTTCGTTTTTCGTGGCAGTTACCCGACCTATTTTTTCGAGTAGCTCTTATAGACAGTCTCGATCCAAGCGTCGGTCTTGATAAAGCCCGAGCCGAATTCCTTGTATTTGTCGGGCAAGCCGGCCTTTTTGATCTCGTCGAGCGTCTTCTTTTTCTTCATCTCGTCCTGAACGATCTTTGCCGTTTCAGCCAGCGCCTGCCTGTAGGCTTTGAGGTCGTCGAGCGTCGACAGCGGGCCGTGGCCGGGGATGATCTTGGCATCGGCGGGAATCTTGGCGATCAACGCCGTCACGTTATTGATCATTCCCTGGACGCTGCCGCCGCTGTCGAGATCGACGAACGGGAAACGTCCCGCGAAGAAATCATCGCCCATATGGACCACATTTGCCTTAGGAAAGAAGATCACCGAGTCGCCATCCGTGTGGCCGTTCGGGTAGTGTTCGGCCCTAATGTCTTCGCCGTCGAAATGTATCGTGATGCTGTCGGCATACGTCAGCATCGGCCAGCCGATCGCGGCTGACGGCGGGACGGCCTGGCCGAATATCGTGTTCGTCTGCATCAGACGCTTTCGAACATTATCGTGCGAGATGATGATCGAGTCTGTTCCAAAGATCTCGTTGCCCTCGGTGTGGTCGCCGTGCCAGTGCGTGTTGATGATGAACTTCGGCGTCGCGGAGCCGAGTTCCTTGAGAGCGTCTTTGAGCTTTTGGCTGACGACCTTGTAGTCGTCATCGATGATCAGTATGCCCTGCGGGCCGACGATCGCGCCGATGTTGCCGCCGCGGCCCTGCAGCATATACACGTTGCCGCTGACCTTTGTCGTCTTGACCGTTATGTCCTGTCCATCGCCGTAATGGTCGTGGTCGCTATGAGCGAATGCCGAAAAGCTCGTAATTGCGAGCATCAACAATAATGTTATCAGTTTCTTCATGCCGTTCTTTTCTCCTGTTCAAATTCAATTTGTCTTGGATATCGATTTTAGCCAATATACCCGAGTTGTTAAGTACCGTTAAGGCCACCTACATATATCTGCCCCGATTAACCTGATAAATCCCGGTGAGGAACGGGTTTGCAGCTCGTTCGCGACCGACGTTCGTTTCAGGGCCGTGTCCGGAGTAGACGACGAAATCATCTCCCAACGTCATAATATTGTTGGTGATCGATTCGATGAGCTGTTCGTAATCGCCGCCCGGCAGATCGGTGCGGCCGATCGACCCTTGGAACAGGCAGTCGCCCACAAAGACCTTGCGTTCATTTTCCTCGGCAAATACAACATGTCCGCGCGTGTGGCCGGGACAATGTCGCACCGAAAATCTAAGGGTGCCGACCTCGTAGATCTCACCGTGCTGCCAATTTCGTGTCAATTGCGGCGGCCGTTCGTACGCAAATCCAAGAGCTGCAAGTTGCCCCTGCGGAATGCCGAGCATCAACGCCTGCAACGGCAGGCCGTAATACAGGTCTTCGTCGTCCTTGTGGAGAATGATCTCAGCCTCGGGAAAATCAGCCGCGAGTGCGGTCGTGCCTCCGACATGATCGAGGTGCCCGTGCGTCAGAGTTATTGCCTGAAGCTCGAGATCGTTGTCGTTGATGAACGCGACCAACTCGTCCGACCGCTCACCCGGATCGATGCAGATCGCCTTTCGCGACTCTTCGCACGCGATGATGCGGGTGTTTTGTTGAAATGGAGTCAAAACAAACTTCTCGATCAACATAAGATTTCAGAAATTTGCGGTTTAAGTATCTTTCTCAGCAACTACGGCGTCAAAACCAAGGACTTACCGCAAAGAACGCAAAGTTCAAGCAAAGGACGCAAAGTACCGATCTAGTTCAAAGTCATCTACCCGTCGGTCGTTGAGCACGAACCTGATCGCATCGCGATACGTGTCTGCGTTAGGTACGCCGCTGAAGCACGGTGTCTCGAGGTCGCTGAGGTTCAGGTAGCTGATCAGGCAGCTGAGCAACATCCACAGGAGAATTTCCTCGTCGGACCCGAGCGGGTTGTGTTTAATGATAGTTTCGCGGTCGTCGATGATGCCGTTTACTATACGGGCGAATTCGGCTTCGCTGATCGTGGTCATAGCATCTCGTCGAACATTAGATAATGCGACCGCTCCATACCGACCTTTTCATAAACCGCTTGCGCGTGGCGATTTTCAGTCTCGACGTAGAGGCGTATGCCGAAGACGTCGGCCTCAGCCGCACGAGCCTTCACAAAATCATAAAGCAGGCTATAGATCCGCTGGCCTCGAGCCTCGGGACGGATGTAAACGCTCTGTATCCACCAGAACCAGCGATTGCGCCAGTCGCTCCATTCGTAGGTGACCATCAGCCCGCCTACGATCCGGCCTTCGCTCTCGGCGACGACGTAGAAACCCTTGGTCTCGTCCGAGAATACGGCGGCGACGCCGCGGCGGAGGATCTCCGGGTCGAGCGTTTTGCCCTCGGTTTCGAGTGCCATCGCCTGGTTGAATTCGACGAGAGCGTCGATCTCGTTCGCGGTCGCGAGCCTGATATTCATATTCGATTCCTTGACGAAATTGGCTTCGCCAACTAGTCTAAAATGTTTTGTCTACGGGCAAATAGTGATTATATGAAACTTCGGGTACTTTATCACGGCAACTGTTTCGACGGCGTTTCGTCGGCAGCCATTTTCACCAAGTTCTACCAGACTAAGCTCCATCCGGAGGCCGAGGTCGCCTACACGCCGACGATGCACCGGGCGGGAAATGCGTTTGACCGCGACCAGTTTGACGGCGATGAGAACGCGATCGTCGATTTCAAATATTGCCCCGACGAACGGCTGACGTGGTGGTTCGATCATCACCAATCGGCGTTTCTGACGCCGGAGGACGAGGCACATTTCCGGGCCGATACGTCGGGCCAAAAGTTTCTCGACACGACCAGTAAATCGTGCGCCGAGTTCATTGCCCGCGTGGCGAAGGAAAAGTACGGCTTTGAGGATGAGGGCCTCAGCGAGCTAATCCACTGGGCCCACATCATCGACGGCGCGCTGTACGATTCGCCGGCACAGTGCGTCGAGCTACGATCGTCCGCCTTGAAACTCATGCAGGTCATCGAGGGCGAAAAGGACCCGGCGTTCGTCGAGCAGATCATTCGCATGCTGACTACCCAGACGCTCGACGAGATCGTTGCGAGCGACGCGATTCAAGATCGGCTCGCGCCGATCCTCAAACAACACTGGAGCACGGTCGAGCTGATCAAGTCCCGAGCCGTCGCTGAACGCGGCGTCGTCCATTTTGACCTGACGGGCACGGGTGTCGAGGGCTACAACAAGTTCATTCCGTACTATTTTCACCCCGAGGTGACATACGTCGTGTCCTTGAGCCAAAGCTCGTTCCGCACGAAGATCTCGGTCGGCTCGAACCCGTGGGCACCACGGCCGCGAACGCACAACATCGCGGAGATCTGTGAACGCTATGGCGGCGGCGGCCACGCCGTTGTCGGTGCTGTTTCGTTAAAGCCGGATGACCTCGAACTCGGCAAGAAATACATGGCTGAGATCATCGAGGAACTGCAGTTCGCGGATTAGATCGACGAGATTGATAAGGAAAAAGGCTGTCGTGAGAGCGGATCTCAAGACAGCCTTTCTTTTGTCAGTTTGCCGAACCTCTGCGGGATCCGGTTAATTACTATCTAGCTTTTGGTGAAAACACGTGTCGTCGTGTCGGTACCGCCGTCACGATTCGGACGCGACGATTCGATCGTCAGCGTCTTGTCAGCATTGATCCACCATTTTTCGGTGCTCGTCCGGTCGCCCATCGGTGTCACCATCGTACGTGTGATCTCGAGTTTCCCGCCGTCGAGCTTTGCCTTGGTGGTCATCTTCATCGAACCCATCTGGGTTTGCATTTCGGTCTCGACCGCTTTCCCATCCAAATTGTAGGTCGTCGGATTGTCGCCGCCCATGCCGCCTCCCATGCGTCCGCCACCGCCGCCTGCGGGAGGTGCCGCTCGTTTAGTTGACGGTGTGACCGTGATGTCCTTTGCGGTCTGGACGACGGTCAGCGTTTGGGACTCGATATTATTGCGTTCGCCGAGCTTGGATTTGCTAACGTCGAGCGTCCAGGTGCCCGAGAAATCGGTCGTCTGAGCAGACGCCGACATTGCCAGAAGGAACAGCGAAAATATCGCTGCCAAAACTAAGTTACGTTTCATAAAAGAACACTCCTGTTGAAATTAGAGATCAGAATATTACGCCCTATAAGACGCAATTCTACTCCAAGTAGTTTTGGCAAAATTGTAAAGAATTGTAAGGGTCGGTCTTCTAAGCGTCACCCAATGATTTTGACGACGATTGAAGGCTGACACCAACTATTCCCGCCATCAAACCTCCAATAAACAAACCGACTTCGGCATAAAGAACCACGCTCGCTGGCAATGAAGGAATGAAGTAAAGAACTATGTCCGCGACAAAATCGAAAGCCGTTCCCGCCAAGCCAATTCCAGACAGAAAGAAACCGATTGAAGCCATTCTAAGATAAGCATTCATTTTGCGCATTCGATCGTTATCAGGATCCAGGTGACTATTCACTACGCCGAATCCAAAATAGATAGAAAGTCCGAATAGTAACCAAACCGCGAATCTAAGCCAGTTCGTGACGCCCAATTCGGTCATCAGATAGAGGCACGACAGCAACCCGAGGATCGGGATCAGCGACAGCTTTTTCGTAAGGCTGAAGAACACGAGCGTGACCGAGACGATGATGAAAAAGATCATCGGTATCTTGTGCGAAAACGCGCCGAACATGGTCTCGCCCTTTTCCGGGGTGATCGTCAGGAAGTCGCTGAGAAACGTAGGGTTGAAGTAATAGATCCCTGAGAAAACGCCTACCAAAATAGCCGGCAACAGGAACTGTGAGCTGATGTAGGGCACGAAACGCGTCCCGCTCTCCTTAAACTCCTTGTCCTTGAACAGGACGCCGGCGCATACCACCACGAAGGCGAACAGCGTGCCGATGCTCGAGAGGTCGGTGACCTCGGTGAGATTCATGAACAGTGCCGGGATCGCGACCACGCAGCCGGTGATTATCGTCGCGAACCACGGCGTATTGAACTTCGGATGGATCGATGAGAACACCTTCGGCAGCAGGCCATCGCGGCTCATCGCCATCCACAGACGCGGCTGGCCGATCTGGAACACGAGGAAAACCGTTGCCAACGCAATGACCGCACTTACCGCGATAATGCCCGCGACCCACGGAATGTTCGCTCCCTCAGGACCGAAAACGAACGCCAGCGGATCGCCGACGTCGAGTTTGGTATAGCTGACCATGCCGGTCAGGACAAGGGCGATCGCGATATAGAGGACCGTACAGATCACGAGCGAGAGGATCATTGCGATCGGCAGGTCGCGTCGCGGATTCTTACATTCCTCAGCCGTGGTCGAGAGTGCATCGAAACCGATATAGGCGAAGAATACGGCCGCGACGCCTTTCATCACGCCGCTGATGCCATTCGGTGCAAACGGCGACCAGTTCGCCGGATGAACGTAGTTCAGGCCAAGGAAAATGACGAGGAGGATAATGCCGATCTTGAGGACGGTCATTATGTTCGACGCGAATTTCGATTCCCGGATCCCGATGTAGACGAGGGTCGTGATCACAAGTGTGATCCCCAGGGCCGGAAGGTCAGCGATGATCGGTATCGAACCTATGTGCGGGGCGTTGAGCCATGCGTTGTATGCTTCGACCTGTCCGCAGTTGATCGCGGCATCGGCTGCGTCGCAGCCCTTGGTTAACGCATCGACGGTCGCACCCCCGGCAATGGCCTCCTGGACGGCGTCAAACCCGCGTCGAGCGGTCAAGAAATCCATCGTGAAATGGAGCGGGATATCTAGCCCGTAGCCCTTTAGCAGGCCGGTGAAATAGTCGCTCCATGAGATCGCGACCGCGATGTTACCGATGGCGTATTCCACGATCAGATCCCAGCCGATGATCCAGGCGATCAGTTCGCCCATCGAGGCATACGCGTATGTATATGCTGAACCAGCAACAGGTATTCGCGAAGCAAACTCCGCGTAACAGAGCGCCGAGAACGCACACGCCGTTGCCGTAAAGACGAAAAGCAATGCCACTGCCGGGCCGCCGTTGTACGACGCCTTGCCGACCATTGCAAAGATGCCGGCACCGATGATCGCCGCAATGCCCATCAGCGTCAGGTCAAATACGCCGAGCGTTCGCCGAAGCGTCCCCGGTGCGGCATGGTCCTGTGCGTGCTCTAAAAGGCCTGAGGCCGCGTCGGCCTGGATCTGCGAAATGGATTTCGTCCTGAATAGATTCATATTTTTAGTCGCGAAATTTGTCTGGATCCGGATTTGACTCCGAAATGGCTGGTTTTAGCGAATTTTGAACGAAAAATGACCAGATTGCAATGGAAATAAGACGGTATTACTGATTTCCTTAGGCGAATACCAAGATTTTTAAGGAAATTCGCCGGATCGTGCCTCGCTGTTTATTGCGGGAACGGCGTAAGTTTATGGAAGATCGCCAATTTTTTGCAAACCTCGACACCTCGTTCATTAAAGTCGATGAGCTTGTTCGATATCTTTATCAACGAGATTTTATCGGAAGTATTTTTGTTGTATATCAGGGTTACCGGGGCGAGATCGTCTTTACCGCAGCCGGCAAGCTGAGGGTAACCGAAACCGATGAAAAGGCATTTCTGATAAGATCGGGCGAGAAGGCTTTTGAGAGCATCATTGCCAGATCCAAGGCCGCGGGCGGCAAGATCAGCGTTCTAAGGTCATTGCACAACGCCGCAAATCACTCTAACGATCGTCGGCCCGGCAGTGCGATAGGTAACGTTGTCGACATTAGCAACGGAAACGGAAAGAACGACAAACCGAGCAAGATCGTGCCGCTGGTCAAGATCGAAACGCCGTCGGGGAAGCCACAGCCGCCAAAAATGCGCGGCTCGCTCGCTCAACTGGACGAATTCCCGTTCGATCTGACAAACTTCTCCGACCGAGAAGACCTGGTCGAGCCCGAGCCGGATGCCGAGCTTGAACTAATGATCGACGTCACCGGTGATCTCTTGAGTACCATCGATCAGGCACTCGAGCGTGCCGATCTCGATCTTTCGACCGCGCTCGTAAAGGCCAGTGGAGAGGTCGCCGTTTGGTACCCTGACCTGGAGCCGTCCAGAGGCAAGTTTAGCTACGATCGCGGCATCGTCCATATTGACCCCGAAGCCGACCTTGAAAGCCTGGCCGCAGGACTCGGGGATGTTTTATTCCGGATCTTTCGCCGGCTTGGGACGGCTCCGAAGTTCGGAAAGGTCTACAGGTTCACGATCCAAAGGGTGAGGCAGCTGCTGTACGCGAGAAGCGACGACTTCGAGCAGGCCGGATTTCTTCATTACGTCGAACGGGCGATAGGCGTCAGCTAAGCGTCCATAATTTTCGTGGCCGATCGCTTGCGGCGGTGTTAGAATCGTCCGATATGGATTGGAAAATATTCGGAACAGCGTTCGTCACCCTTTTTCTTGCCGAACTTGGCGATAAGACCCAACTCGCCGTTATCACGATGACTGCCGACACCGGATCGAAGGTATCGGTTTTTCTCGGTGCGAGTCTGGCTCTCGTCGTTGTCACGCTGCTCGGCGTTCTCTTCGGCGGCGTTCTGAGCCAATATATACCGACCGAATGGCTCCAGCGGATTGTCGCCGTCGCGTTCATTGCGATCGGCGTACTGATGCTGTTGGGCAAGCTATGAGTACAAAAAAAAGAGCGGCTGATCTGATCAGCCGCCCGGAGCGCTTGACGCGTAAGTATTGCCAAAGTCGTTAATCGTTCGAGACCCAGTCGTAATCAACCAGATCATCATTGAGAGTAACTAGTCGAACGGGCTGTTTGAAGGTGAAGCGTTTTGACGTAATACTCATCACGACCGTTTGACCGCTCGGGATGTCCGCGAAGCTGTAGTAGCCAAACGGGCCCGTGATCGCAGAGTGGTTGGTGCCATCCGCTTCGGTCATCATTACCTGGACGTTTCTTATTCCGTTGCCGTTTGCCGTCGTTATTCGACCGGAAACGTTGACACCAGCAGCCGTCGGCGTAGACCTGAATCCGAAATCGAAGGTGTGGTTGTTCGCACCTGCCCCGCCCGTTGTTAACGCGATAACGGGAAATACTCCCGCCGGGGATCCCGTCGGGTTGACCACGTTCACGCCGTCTGAATCTGATGAATCAACATCGCCGGCCTGGGTGCTCTGATTCGCGATCGTTGTGTAGAGTCCGAAAAGCGGACCGCCGGACGAGTAGTTCGCCGAATTGTCGACGCGCAGTTCGTAGGCGGTGTTCGGTTTGACACCCGTGAAATAGTACTCGCCGTTGGCATCGGTGACGACCGTGTTGCTGGAGGTCGAGATCACGACGTTTTTAACGTAAAACCTCTGGTTGTTCCCGTTCGAGGCCCCGTTCATGAACCTGATGCCTGTCGCGTTGACCGGGAGAGTTAGAGCTCCGGACGAAACATACGCTGCGTCTGTTCCTGAAGTATAGGTTCCGATAGGTGTCCACGTCGTGCCGTCCGTAGTATATTCAGCCGTGGCACCCTGGCTGGCACTTCTGCGATAGTCGAATGTCAGCGTGGCGGCATATACATTTCCAAGACTGATCGCTCGAGAAGCACCTCTGCTGCCGCGATTCAGCCGAAGAGCGTTGCCAAGTGTGCCGTCTGCGGTCACGCGAACATCGCCGGCAGTAACGCTGCCGTCATCGCCGATCTCAGCCCAAGGCGTTGAGCTCCAGTTGGTTGATCCGCTTGAACCGGAATACGTGACAGTCGCAAAGGTGTCTGCATACGGGGTGCCTGACAAGTACGCAACCGGAGCTCCGCCTTGATAGAGTCTTACACTGACACCAGCAATACCATTTTCACCGGGATCCTGGACACCGTTGCCGTTGGAGTCATTCCAGACGCGGTTACCTATCTCTAGCGGGGCCGATTCGCAAAGAGCCTGAATATTCCCCATCCCATTTGCTTTGCCGAAGTTAACAGCATCGAAAGCTAAATAGCCCTTATTTTGGGCGCCCGTACTGTTGTTGAACCAGCGGAAGCCACCGGAATCGTAGATGTTGTCCGTTGGAAGATAAGGCGGGTCAAACATCGTAGCAACCATCTCATTGTGGCCTGGGATCTGCATTGCAGCACCGTTGCTGACCTCGTCGTGTGGTGTGCCGTTCGGGTGATAATTGTCCTGGTAGTAATACTCGCCGCCGCCGGGCCCTTCGTTCGTATTTTGGGGAGCACCTCCGATCGACGCACAGCGGCCATTGCTCTCCAATGTCCAACCGAGCGTCGGGTTGCCGCAAGCGCGAAGTGTATCGCCCGCTGTTATACCCTTAAACAACTGTGTCGAATTGTTTGGGTTACTCGCACTGTTGTAGCCGGACTGATCGCCGTCCCGGTCACGCAGCGAGATGATCATGTTGCCGCGGTCAAATTCGATGTCGGTCAGCATCGGCTGCGGATAAATGAAATGGGACGGGCTGATCGTCGTATAGTTCGTTTTCCAGTTCAGCCATGCCGCCGACAAGCCGGGATCTGTCTCGAGCCGCGTATAGTTCAATTGGAAATTGATCACAGGAGCAGCACTGAATGACATCGTCGCCGGATCGAACGTGTAAACGTATGCCCGGAGGTTCGTGTCGGTCGCATTTGCTGCGGATTCGCGTGAGCAAACCGCTCCGACATAGACCTGGCCTTCGTAATAGTTGACCGCGAACGGTCGAACATCGGATGCAGTCGTGCAATTCGGCATCGTCGTCGGAAAGGCCGCGCTTGTGATAGTCGCGTTATTTACGGCACCTGTCGTCGGGATCTTGTAGAGTCGGTTGTTGGCTAGGTTCATCACGAACAGGCTGGATTGATCATCAGAGATCGCCATTCCGCCGAATGAGATCTTGCCGACCGCATTCCACGTCGCCTGGCCGTTGTCCGTGTTGTAGTCTGATGTGTTGTGCGGATTTGCTCCTGTTGTGTTCGCTCCGAAAATAGCGTTGAGATCAGCATATACCGAAATAAGGCCCGTCGCCCGATCGATCTGATAGATCGCACCGGTTCCGCTGGGGCCGAACATCGTATGCTTTTTCATATACGAAGACACAAAGATCTTCCGCGTGGGCCGATAATAGGCTATTCCAAAAGTTGCGCCGACCTGGCCGGTGGTCGCCAAACTGGTGTTTCCCGGTGACATGAAGTCATCGACCGGCAACCCACCGGTGGTTCTGGTACTGCCGGAGGTGTAAGGCACCGTGAAGACGGCATCGTTCTGATCGCCGGCTCCCAGGCCGTAAACCTGCGAACACAGGTCCGGATTGTCGGCGCAAAAATCCTGGGGACGATTCAGCGCGAGATTGACATTTGCAGTGGCTCCATTGTTGACAAACTGGACGGTCGAACCGGAATCGGCCGCCGTGCCGCCCAAGACCGAATCCGTGCCGTGCGCAGACGGCAAAAATCCGGACGGTATCGACGTAAACTCGACTCGATAAGGACCGGTACCGGTCGCGGCAAGCGAGAACGTGCCATTGGCTAGCGTAGTTGCCGAACCGCGAAATACGCCGGACGAATCATAGGCTGACACAACAACGTTGGCGACGCCCGTATCGATCGCGGTGGGTGCCGTAGTAGTTCCGCCGGATGTCTCGTATAGTCCGTTGCCGTTGAAATCCTGAAAAACGCGTCCGGAGATCGTGCCGGCGAGAATAACATCCTGTGAATCGTCCATCTTCTGAGCGTTCGAGCGAAATGGCTCTGAAATAGCTAGAAGAACCGCGATCGTGCAGACGATGGTCGCAAATGCCGCAATTTTGCGACATGAAAAAGTACGAGCGTTGGTCATATTATTGAGCGGATCTGAAGATCCAAGGTAAGGGTTAATCTAGATAGAGATCGAGAATATCGAATGTAAATCTCGAGTGATAAGGACAGGTTCTAAATTGATGAGGAGTGGGTGGACGCCCGAGTGCGGAACGGAATCATCCGACAAAAGATTAGCAAGCGGAAATACGAATGTCAAACAATATTTTACACGCCGTTATCCTCAACCGACGTCGCCGACAAGTTACATTGAAAGCGCGAGTATGAACCAGATATCAACCCTTCAAGCGGGACAGAAACTTTTGGCGGAATTTGGCGACCTTCGGTGCGACGACGGCGGCGCAGTAGGGCTGATTCGGATTGCTTGCGAAGTATTCCTGGTGATAATTTTCGGCAGGCCAGAACTTGTCGAACGCCGTTACCTCGGTGACGATCGGCTTGTCGTAGATACCCTCGGCGGTGATCTCGGCGATCACCTCTTCGGCTACCTTTTTTTGTTCGTCAGAGTGATAGAAGATCGCGGAGCGATACGACGAGCCGATATCGTTGCCCTGACGGTTCAGGGTTGTCGGGTCGTGGACGGTGAAATAGACCCGGAGAAGGTCCTTGAAACTCAGCTCACTCGGATCGAACCTGATCTGAACGACCTCGGCGTGGCCGGTCGTTTCGGAGCAAACCTGTTGGTAGGTCGGATTATCGGTATGCCCGCCGGAATATCCGGATACTACATCTTCGACGCCTCTGAGGTCATCAAAGATCGCTTCAACGCACCAAAAACAACCTGCCGCTAACGTCGCCGTTTCGAGATTCTTTTCCATAACTAAATCAAATCAAACTGCAACGAGTAAATCAATCGGGGAACCGGAATTATTCCAGCTAATCGGGGCAGGCGATCCTCGCCGTCTACCTCAATTGTCTGCCGATCACCTCGAACAGGAATTCGAATATCTCGACATGCCGTCTAGCCTCGGCGGCGGTCTCACCCCACGTATAGAGGCCGTGCCGCCGCAGATATATGCCGTGAAGTCCCTTCGAGTCGCGGATCACGTTCTCAATAACATGAGCAAGTGCAACATGGTCCTGGGAGTTTTCAACGATCGGGACCGTTTCCTTATGTTCGTGGGTTGTGACACCCGCGAGGCCCTTGAGAATTTCGTAGCCTTCGATCTCGATCGATCCGGACTCGAAGAAATGATCCGAGAGGATCGATCCCCACACGGAATGTGTATGCAGAATCGCCCTTGCACGAGGCAAAAAGCGGTAGATCGTCAAATGAATAAGCGTCTCGGCCGACGGCATTCCAAAACCCTGAAGGATCTCGGCGTCATCGTCGAGCTCCAGGAAGTTGGTCTCGTCGAGCGTTCCTTTTTCAATTCCGCTTGCGGTCACGCAGATCCGCAGCGGATTTCGTGCAAGCAGCATACTGAAATTGCCGCTCGTTCCTAGCGTCCATCCGCGTCGGTAAAATTCGCGACCGGTTTCGGTCAGCTCCTGGGTCGGGGATAAAGGTGCAGTATTATCGGCCATATTGAAGGGTTATTCCTCGTCCACTCGCAATTTTTCAAGCACCGACAGATCCTCGAGCGTCGTGACATCGCCCGCGACCCTTCCTCCCGCTGCCAACTCGCGAAGAAGGCGCCGCATTATCTTGCCGGAGCGCGTCTTGGGCAACGCATCGGTGAATCGGATGTCGTCGGGTTTTGCCAGGGCGCCGATCTCTTTGGTGACATGAGCCCGCAGGGTCTCCTTGAGTTCGTCGCTACCAGTGCGGCCGCCCTCGAGCGTTACGAAGGCACAGATCGCTTGTCCCTTCAGGTCATCCGGCCGCCCGACGACAGCCGCTTCCGCGACCGACTCGTGTGAGACCAGGGCGGATTCGACCTCGGCCGTCCCAAGCCGATGGCCGCTGACGTTGATCACATCGTCGACACGGCCCATTATCCAGTAATAACCGTGCTTATCACGCCGTGCGCCGTCACCGGCAAAATAACAGCCAGGTATTTCGGACCAGTAGGCCTCTTTGTACCTCTCGTCGTCGCCCCAAAGCGTTCGCAGCATCGACGGCCAAGGGTGTTTGATCACCAAATAGCCGCCCTCGTTCGGGCCAACAGGCACGCCGGCCTTCGTTACGATGTCAACGATGATGCCCGGCAGCGGCCTCGTCGCCGTGCCCGGCACCGTAGGTGTGGCCCCCGGCAGCGGGCTGATCATGATCGACCCGGTCTCGGTTTGCCACCAGGTATCGACGATCGGGCATTTTCGCTTGCCGATGATCGCGTGGTACCACATCCACGCCTCGGGGTTGATCGGTTCACCGACCGTTCCGAGGAGCCGGAGACTCGAGAGGTCGTGCTTGAGCGGATACTGTTCGCCCCATTTAATGAAAGCGCGAATCGCGGTCGGAGCCGTGTAAAAGATGGTGATCTTATGACGTTCGATGATGTCCCAGAACCTGTCGAAATCCGGATGGTTCGGAGCCCCTTCGTACATAAAGACTGTCGCACCATTGGCCAGCGGGCCGTAAACGACGTACGAATGGCCAGTGACCCACCCTATGTCGGCGGTACACCAGTAAATGTCGTCGTCCTTGAGGTCGAAGACGATCTTCGACGAATAGGCGATCTGGGTCAGGTAACCTCCGGTCGTGTGGAGGATGCCCTTCGGCTTGCCGGTCGTCCCGGAGGTGTAAAGAATGTACAGCGGATGTTCGGAATCGAGCTCTTCGGCGGCACAGTCGGCGTCGACCGTTTTGGTCAATTCGTGCCACCAATGGTCGCGGCCGGGCATCATCGCCACCTTCGAGTGCGTCCGCTGAAAGACGACGATATTCTCTACGACCGGGCATTCGGCCGCGGCTTCGTCCACGATGTCCTTTAGCTTGATCTCCGAACCACGACGATATCCGCCGTCGGCGGTGACGATCAGTTTGCATTGGCCATCGTTAACGCGGTCGCGGATCGCCTCGGCCGAAAATCCACCAAAAATTACCGTGTGCGTAGCACCGATGCGGGCACAGGCGAGCATTGCGACTGCCAAAGCCGGAATGAGCGGCATGTAAAGCGCGACGCGGTCTCCGGTCTTCACATCGAGGCTTTTCAGGACATTCGCGAACCGCGAAACTTCCTGATGGAGCTGGAGAAACGTGATCGTCTTGATCTCGCCGGTCTCGCCTTCCCAGATGATCGCGGCCTTGTTTTTCCGCCAGGTCGTGATGTGACGGTCAAGGCAGTTGTAGGCGATATTTATCTTGCCGCCGACGAACCAGTTGGCGTGAGGTTCGTTCCATTCGAGCACCTTGTCCCATTTTCTGAACCACGAGAGTTCTTCGGCCTGCTTTGCCCAAAATCCTTCCGGATCGGCCTCGGCCTCGGCGTACAACGCCTCGTAATCGGCAAAGCTCTTGACGTGTGCATTTTCAGCGAAAGCGGCAGGCGGCGGGAAGAGCCTGGATTCGCTCGACATCGATTCGATAGTTACCTGTTCGGATTTCGTTTCAGACATAGTTACACTGTGGAATACTGACAGTATAGAATAACTCAACTAGACTCGGCTCTCTAACAGGTAATGATAATGCGACATTTTAGAATCGTTCGTCTGATCGCGGCGGTATTTGCCGTCGTCGTCATTTTAGCGTTTTCCTATGTAGACGCGATTGCCGGATGGCATGCGGTCGGTAGCGTCACCAAAATAAGCGAGCAAACAAAGAACGGCGTTGTGCTCGACACCTCGAGCGGGGCAAGGGTTTCGGTTGTGTTCTTTGACGCTAATACGATCCGAGTGCGGGTCGCTCCGAACGGCGAATTTGAGCGCGGCCCTGACTACGCGTTCGACCCTTCGCATCCGCGGACCGAGCCGACGGTAACGAACGAGAAAACCGCGACAAGTATTGTGGTGACAGGCCCCGACGGCACGAAGGTGATCATTCAGAGGACGCCATTTTCCGTTAAGATCGTTGACGCGAACGGCGAGACGATCGTACAGGACGACACCAAACACGAAACGATGTTCGATTCGGAAACCGGTGAGATCCAAACCACGAAGCTGCGCCGGAGCGAGGTCGAGACTTATTACGGCTTTGGCGAAAAGGCGTTCGCAGAGATGTCACGCGACGGCAAATATGTCGTCAACTGGAACACCGACACATTTTCTTATCCGATCGGCACGGACCCGATCTACGAATCAATACCGTTCTTTTATGCGCTGAGCCACGGAAGATCGTACGGGCTATTCTTCAACAACACATACCGGACCTATTTTGATATGGGCAAGACGTCGCCCGAGCGCTATACGTTCGGGTCGGCGGGCGGCGAACTCGACTACTTCGTCTTTACCGGAGGTACAGAGCATTCGCCAAGGAATGTGATCTCGGCATACGCGGACCTTACCGGCAAGACGCCGCTGCCGCCGATCTGGGCACTTGGGAATCAGCAGTCGCGGTGGTCGTATTTTCCCGAATCACGCGTTCGCGAGATCGCGGCTGGATTTCGAAAAAATAAAATTCCGGCCGACGTGATCTATCTCGACATCGACTATATGAACGGCTATCGGGTATTCACGTGGGACAAGACGCGTTTCCCGGACCCGAAAAAGATGGTCGCCGATCTGCGTGCGGACGGATTCAAAACGGTTTTGATAATCGACCCCGGGATCAAGGTCGATGAAAATTACAGCGTTTATAAGGACGGACAGCGAAACGGGATCTTCGTCAAAAATCCCGATGGCAGTGAGCTAAATCGCGATGTGTGGCCTCAGGCTGCAGCTTTCCCGGATTTTACCGATCCGAAAGCTCGTGCGTGGTTCGGAGCTCAGTACAAGGGCGATGTCGAGGACGGGATAGCCGGATTTTGGAACGATATGAACGAGCCGGGCGTCTTTATGAACGCCAAAACGGAAAAGCCCGAAGTACTTCATCATCCGGCGAAAACGTTTCCGCTGGATATACCGCATAAGGGCGACGGTTTTCCGGGAACGCACAGGCGCTATCACAACGTATTTGGCATGCAGATGGCTCGGTCGACGTTCGAGGGTGTTAGCAAACTCCGCCCCGAGGCCAGGCCGTTCGTATTGACGCGAGCCGGTTTTGCAGGTGTCCAGCGATATTCGGCCGTCTGGACCGGAGACAACTACGCGAGTTGGGACCATATGGCGCTGTCGATCCCAATGCTCGCGAATCTAAGCGTTTCGGGCGTGCCTTTTGTCGGATGCGACGTTGGCGGATTCAACGAGATGCCGAGCGGCGAACTATATGCTCGCTGGCTGCAGGCGGCGGCACTAACGCCATTCTTTCGGTCGCACTCGGTCGGTTGGGTCGGCAATAAGGAGCCGTGGGAATACGGCGACGAATTTACAAGGATCAACCGCCAAACAGTCGAGCTGCGGTATAAATTCCTACCCTATCTCTACACGTTCTTTCGCGAACACGAGCGCTCGGGCGCACCGGTAATGCGTCCCGTGTGGTTCGAATTTCCAAAAGACGAGCAGACATATCTGATCAGTGATCAATACATGGTCGGCAGTGACGTGTTGGTCACACCGGTCGTGAAGCAGGGCACCGTGTCACGCGAAGTATATCTTCCGGCCGGGGCGGACTGGGTAAACTGGTGGACAGGCGAGAAGTTTGAAGGCGGAAAAGCACAGAAGGTGGATGCTCCGATCGATCGGTTGCCGATATTCGTTCGTGTCGGAGCTGTCATACCGACGCAGGCGGTCATCCAGAACACCACCGAAATGGCATCGTCGCCGGTTACGCTCAATGTTGTTGCGGGTATTGCCGCCGGCAAGACTGATACGTCATCACTTTATGAAGACTCCGGTGACGGATACGGTTACCGCGGATCCGAATGGAAAGAAGTGCGACTCGAGCACCGTCGCGGTTCATTAAAGATCAGCCGAACCGGAAAATTTGCCGGCCAGCAGATCCGTTTTCTCGAGATCGTCGGCATCGACGCGAAACCGAAGGCGGTCAACGCCTCCGGCAAGGACCTCGCCTTCACCTTTGACCCGGCGACGCGCCGGGTAAGGGTTGAACTAAGCGGATCGGAAACTGATATCTCGCTCGTTCGCTAGAGTATTTTTGCCGTCCTGAACCCGCCGTTGGGCAAGATTGACGATTCAGGGATTCTGAACGCGCGCGGTCGATTGGCGCACGATCAATGTGGGTTCGACGCTGACCGCCCGCGCCGCCGAGGAATTGCCGTTGGCGATCCTTTCGAGGAGCGTGGTAGCGGCCAGGCTTCCCATTTCAAAGAGAGGCTGACGTATCGTCGTCAGCGCAGGATTGTGAAACGCGGCGGCGTAAATGTCATCAAATCCGAGCACCGAAACGTCCACCGGCACACGAAGGCCCATTTCCTCGAGCGCGCGAATGGCACCGATCGCGGACACGTCATTAAAAGCGAAAAGCGCAGTAAACGACTCGCCGGTTGCCAAGATCGTTTTTGTAGCGTTGTAACCGACCTCGGGTGACGGCGAATCGCCCACCAGCTGGCTGGTCAGTCGGGGATCGATGGAAATATTCCGCTTTCTGGCCGCCTCGAGGATCGTGGACCAACGCTCGTTGGTGTCGGAGCTGAATTCCTGACCCTTCAGCACCGCTATCCGGCGGTGGCCAAGATTGTACAGATGACCGATTCCGAGCTCCGCGGCGTGCGTGTGATTGAGGAAAACGTTCGTCACACCGTCCAATTCCTGGTGGCCGGACACGGTGACGATCGGAAGCGAACGGTCGAACCGTATCGGCGTATCGACGGCAATAATGCCCTCGACGAGACGCTCGATCAGCATCTTGGCGTGAGCTTCGATCCTCTCGTTGCGATGCAGGTGGCTTGCCGTGAGATAAAAATATCCTTCGTTCGTCAGCGAAGCCTCGACCCCGTTAAGTACCATCGCCGAATATCCGTCACTAAGCTCCGGCACGATCACCCCGAGTGTCCTGGTACGCTGAACACGCAGCGAACGGGCGAGATAATTCGGACGGTAATTCATGTCACGGGCTGCGTTAACGATCCGTTCCTTGGTCTCCCACGGGATTGACGATGCCTTTGGCGAGTCATTGAGGACGATCGACAGAGTGGTCGGCGAGAGGCCGAGGTGAGCGGCCAACTCTTTCAGGTTGACCTGCTCGCGATCCTGCGTTTTGGCGTTACCATTTGCTGGTTTGTTTCCTCGATCTGCCGGCATTGCGTCAGATATTGTCACATTCTTCGCGAATTTTGCAACAATCTTCCAAGTGCTTCTGCACCTAGATTGGTACATCCAATTTGTTTGGGTTCGCCGATAGCGACCACATATGTGAACAAAATCCTCGCTGTATTGCCCGGAAAATTTGTGTATCCTCACAATTTGTCTTGACAAATCGAAGACTGCGGTGCTATTCGTTGTAATACTTAAACGATTTACTAAATCGATTTACCACTTAATTTGCACGATTGCAGCTTTCCCTTTTAGCGGACTTCGGTTTTGGGGATTTTCGGGGAGGCAGCGGTGATATCCCTGATTTTTGGACAAACGATCTGGAGGTTCTTATGCGGCACTTGAGTTCAAAGTTAGCGGCCTTTTTCGGCTGTCTTGTTTTTGTTGCGGTTTTTTCGACGACCGGATCGGCCCAGTTCAGGGCCGGAGTTCAGGGAGTCGTCACCGATAGCGCGGGCGGAACGATAGCCGGAGCGACAGTCACATTGGTGAACAAAGAGACGAATCAGTCTCAAACGACACAGACCAGCTCTGAAGGTTTTTACAGATTCTCGAATCTCCCTCCGGGCGCGTACCAGATCACCGTCACCAAGGAAAACTTCAAGAAATTTGTTGCGGATAATTTCCAGGTCAACGCCGAGGCTGTTATGGGGCGGGATATCAAGCTCGAAGCCGGAGTGATAAGTGAGTCGGTGAATGTGAACGCAGAGGCGTCTGGTGGTGAATTGCAGACCGAGGACGCCAACGTTCGAAAGACCTTAACGACGCAAGAGATACTGGAATTGCCGCAGTCGGGACGAGACCCATATGAACTTATAAGGCTGACGCCGGGTGTTTTTGGTTCTGGCTCGAGGGGCGGCAACGGAAACTCACAAGGGCTTCCCAATACGAGTGGCCCGGGTGGTTCGAACAACTCGATCTTTGCAACTGAGAACGTACAGCCCATTTCGGCAAACGGACAGAGAGTCTCAGCCAACAATTACCAGATCGACGGGACCAGCGTGAACAGTCAGACGTGGGGCGGCGGCGCGGTCATTACACCGAGCCAGGAAAGCGTTAAAGAGGTGCAGGTTACGTCCAGTACCTACTCGGCGGAAGACGGCCGAAACAGCGGTGCCCAGATCAAGGTCGTTACCCAGAACGGGACGAACCAGATCCACGGCAGTGCGTTCTTTAAGCTGGATGATCCGAAGCTGAACGCCTTTAACAAGATGCCGGCGATGATCGGTACGTTCAACACCACCGGGCCTCAGCGTGTTGAAAGAAGGTACAAATCGTACGGCGGCAGCTTTGGCGGCCCTATTGTCCGCGATCGGCTATTTTTCTTTGCAACCTACGAAGGCCTAAGTGAATCGACAACGTCTAATTATCAATCACTGATCGAAACCGCCGCATTCCGTTCAGCGGTTATCGCCGCACGGCCGGGCACCGTCACGGCTCAAGTTCTGGCGTCATCAGGTGTCGAGCCGAGAGTGACGACCATCATGCCAGCGACATGTGCAGGTATTTTCATTCCATGCGCCATTGTTGGGAACGGGATGGATATTGGCTCGATAACCGGAACATACGGCACATACGTTCCAACACTTTCAACGTCACCGAGCGGCGGCGGATTGGATGGCATCGCTGATGTTCAGTGGGCGCAGCTTCAGCAGTATTCAAAATTCCGTGGAAACCAGTTCAACGCCAGGATCGATTTCCATGCAACCGACAAGGACAATTTCACGTTTACCTCGTACTTTGTCCCGAACAACGCGACGACCTCCGACGGTTCCGCGCAGAGCCGTCCACAGGCCGACATTAACTCCAAGCGGTTCACGTATGCCCTAGGATTCATCTATATCCGCAACATCTCGTCTAATATGACGAACGAGGCGCGATTCAACATAACCCGCTGGGGCTACGACGAGACCAAGACCAATCCCCAGGCCGAGCTCGGATTACCGAGGATAGAGGTCGAAGGCTTCTTTGGCGACCGGCTGCGTTTTGGATTCCCTCGTGGCTTGAACACACCGGGTGTGATCAACGAGAAACAGTTGGATTTTCGCGATACGCTGATCAAGGTTGTCGGGAATATGGTTCTCAAGTTCGGTGCCGAGTATCGACGCGACCTTAACAGCAACGGTGAGGTCGGCGGAGCCCGGCCGCTTTACTCATTCCATACGCCGTGGAACCTTGCGAACGGAACGCCGATATTCGAAGCGATATCTGCTACGCTGCAGGGCCAGCCAACCGCGAATAACACGAAATTTACCACGAGTGAGCTTGCTTTCTTCGTACAGGATGATTGGAAATTCCGCCCGAATCTTACACTGAATCTCGGGTTGCGTTGGGACTATATGTCGCCGGTGACCGCGTCTAATGGTGTGATCGGCAATCTGCTTCTTGACTCAAACGGAGGACTCGCAGGAGCCAAGATCACGACCGCTAAGAAACTCTATAAGAGCGATTACAATAACTTCGGACCGCAACTCGGGTTTGCCTGGAACCCCGGATTCTGGGGAAGCAAGTTGGTCATCCGGGGCGGCGGGGGCATGGGATACGACCGTTTGCCGAACGCGCTGCTTGCCAACGCGAGACGCAACCCGCCCAATGGAGCGCTGTTCGGCATTTGCTGCGGGACGGCGCCGACGGAATTTGGCACACCCTTCGTCGGAGGTCAAATAACCTTTGTTACAAGCAGTAGTGGGATCTTGGGATACCCGGCAAATCCGGTTTTAGGTGGCGGTGCGAATGCTACGACAGGCCTTCCGAACACAGGTGCCGTTGAAATTTATGGTGCACCCCAAGACCTTCCGACGGCGTACGTATTCCGATATTCCCTCGAAGGCCAGTACCAGTTGCCAAAGAACCTGATAGCAACAATCGGTTACCAGGGCAGTCAGGGACGTCATTTTGTCCGGATCCTGCCTCTGCAAGTGATGACCACTACAAATCCGAACATCAGCGCTGCCTATTTCGCGAGTCCCGACGTAAATACGAACTACAATGCGTTTACGGCACGGCTCCAGGGCAGACTCTTCAGGCAATTCTCGTTTGACACTAATTACCGATTTGCCAAGAGCCTGGACACGTCCTCGTTCGAGTCGCCGTGCGGATGTACCAATCAGAGCTACCCGGTCGACCAACGACAGGAGCGCGGCCCGTCAGATTTCGATGTACGCCATGCCTTCGTGTTTGCCGGTACGTGGGAGGTGCCAGTATTCAGGGACAAGAAGACGCTTGCGGGTAAGCTTCTCGGCGGCTGGGAGATCAGCGCGATCGCAACATCGAACAGCGGATTTCCTTGGACGCCGAAGATCTTTGGTTGTCTGAACGGGAACACGAGTGCCAGCAATGGATTTTGCGATCCGCGTCCGACATCGTACACGGGGGCTCAGCCGGCGAGCAATTCGAACGCGAATTTCCTTCGGCCGTATGGGATCTTTGGAGTTCCGGGAACCTCGATCTTCGGAACGGCCTTCAATACCGCGGACCCGTTCCTCAATCCGCCGGCGATCGGGCGCAATCGGTTCCGCGGGCCGAAATACTTCTCGACCGACATGACGTTTGCAAAGAAATTCGGTGTAGGTGGAATTGGATTTTTGGGTGAAAATGCGATCGTAGATCTTCGGTTCAACTTTTTCAATATATTCAACAATTTGAATCTCACGCCGTTTAACTCAAACACTGATCCGACCCGAGTCCAACTGGTGCAGTTCGGGACGGCAACAAGTGCGTTGTCCGGCAGGGTCGGAGAGGTTCAGGTTCGATTGAGCTTTTAGATAGAACCGAAGATACTCAATAGTCGATCGGCTAAGGTGCGGACACGCAGGTCCGTGCCGCCGATCGGCATTTCCGTTCCCATTGTTGACCAATAATATTCGCCGAATCTCTGCTGAACAATAACTTACGAATCATATGCGCGTTCTCAAGCCGATCGTACCCGCCGTTTTCCTTCTTACCTTTTTCGCTTTTGCGGTGCCCGCGCAGAGACGGGGCGCTCAGATCGAACGGGAGATAGACTCATTGATCAGTCGGATGACGCTTGCAGAAAAGCTGGGCCAGCTGCAACAGCTTGACGGTGAATATACGGGCGTTGCCCGGCCGGAACAGTTCGAAATGGCCAAAAAGGGGCTGCTCGGTTCGACGCTCGGTGTCCGCGGGGCCAAGAATACGAATGATCTGCAGCGTGCGGCATTGCAATCCCGCCTTAAGATACCGATATTGTTCGGATTTGACGTCATTCATGGATACCGGACGCTTTTCCCGATACCGCTCGGCCTGGCCGCCAGTTGGGACCCGGCAATGGTCGAAAGCGATGCGGCGATCGCCGCTGCCGAGGCCCGGAGTGTCGGCGTGCACTGGACGTTCGCTCCGATGGTCGACATTGCACGCGATCCACGCTGGGGCCGGATAATGGAGGGCTCGGGCGAGGACCCGTTCCTGGGCTCGATGATGGCGATCGCCAACGTTCGCGGTTTTCAGGGAACGGATATGTCGCGGCCGGACAAGGTAATGGCCTGTGCCAAGCACTTTGCCGGCTACGGTGCGGCCGAAGCAGGGCGCGACTATAACACGGTCGACATGAGCGAACGAACGCTCCGCGACGTTTATCTGGTACCGTTC
The DNA here is from genome assembly GCA_029781855.1 of Acidobacteriota bacterium. Taxonomy (GTDB): domain Bacteria; phylum Acidobacteriota; class Blastocatellia; order Pyrinomonadales; family Pyrinomonadaceae; genus OLB17. The sequence continues at coordinate 46,512 of JAKOVX010000003.1, forward strand.
AAAGCGGCGAAGGACGCAGGCGTCGGCAGCTTTATGACCGGTTTTGACGATCTCGATGGCTTTCCGGCGACCGCTAACCCGTTCCTGCTGAAGCAGGTACTGCGAAATGAATGGAAGTTTGACGGGATGGTGGTCAGCGATTACACCTCGGTCAAAGAGTTGATAGCGCATGGGCTCGCCGCCGATGACAGCGAGGCCGCAAAATATGCGCTCAATGCCGGGACCGATATGGAAATGGTCAGCCGGACCTATGTTGAGAACGGCCCGGCACTTGTCAAAAGCGGGAAAGTCTCAATGAAGACGATCGACGACGCTGTTCGAAACGTGCTTCGTGCGAAATTTCGGCTTGGCCTCTTTGACCGGCCGTTCGTTGACGAAAAGCTCCAGGGCGTTACATTGAAGAAGCCCGAATTTCTGCAGGCGGCACGCGTTTCGGCGGCACGGTCGTTCGTCCTGCTGAAGAATGACCACGAGACGCTTCCGATAAATAAGAACATTAAGCGTCTGGCCGTGATCGGAGCGTTGGCATCCGATAAAGCAAACACCCTCGACTGGTGGGCCGGTGACGCGAAAGCTGAGGATTCGGTAACGATCCTCGAGGGAATCCAGCAGAAGGTCGGAAGCGGAACAAAGGTCCGCTACGAAAAGGGTTGTGAACTCGTTTGTGACAGCGATAAGGACTTTGGCAAGGCAGTCGATGCAGCCAAGGATTCGGACTTTACGGTCATTGTTGCCGGCGAGATCCGCGACATCAGCGGCGAGGCAGGTTCAAGGTCGGACATCGGACTGCCGGGACGGCAGCTCGACTTGATCAAGGCGATACACGCGACTGGCAAGCCTTATGCGGTCGTGCTGAAAAATGGCCGGCCGCTGACGATCAACTGGCTGGCGGAGAATTCGCCGGCGATACTCGAAACGTGGCACTCAGGAACTATGGGTGGGACGGCGGTCGCAGACACACTTTTCGGCGACGCGAATCCAGGCGGAAAACTGCCGGCCACCTTCCCGCGTTCGGTCGGTCAAATTCCGCTTTATTACAACCACAAATCGACCGGCCGGCCGATAGATGAAAAGAACCGTTACACGTCCAAGTATGTAGACATCGCGAATACGCCATTGTATCCGTTCGGCTTCGGACTCAGCTATACGACATTCAAGATCAGTGATCTTAAGCTCAGTAAATCCACGATCGCACCCGACGGAAGCCTGACCGTAAGTGTCGAGGTCGAGAACACCGGCTCGAGGAGCGGCGACGAGGTCGTCCAGCTTTACATTCAGGATGTAGCCGCAAGCATCACGAGACCGGTAAAGGAGCTGAAAGGCTTTAGGCGAATAACGCTAAATGCGGGTGCCAAACAGCGGGTCGAGTTTACTGTAACCCCGAAGGAACTCGGTTTCTATAACCGGGATCGCAAATTTGTAGTTGAGCCCGGACTTTTTCGGATATTTGTCGGAAATAGTTCGGATGCGAACATGATGAGCGAACTTACCGTGTCCGTGGCCACGGCTCAAAAAAAAAAGATAGATAAGCCCTTGGCCAGGGCGGCTCTGCCTGGGCCTGCGAAACCGGTTCCGGCGGCGATCGTATCGAAAACTGACGATGCCTTCCTGGAGGACCTTGAGAAGAGGTCCTTCCTATTTTTCTGGGAGCAATCCGACCCAAAAACCGGACTCACGCTCGATCGAGCCAAAACGGACGGGACGCCGCCCGGCAAATCCGAAGATCATTATCGTGTCGCAAGCATCGCCTCAACGGGGTTTGGTTTGAGCGGTTTGTGTGTCGCCGCGGATCGCGGTTGGGTGACGAAGGCACAGGCGCTTGAGCGAGCTCGGAATACCCTTGATTTCTTTGCCGACCGGGCTAACAACAAGAACGGCTGGTTCTACCACTGGATGGACGCTGTTACAGGCGAACGACGCTGGAACAGCGAGATATCATCGATCGACACGGCGCTGCTTTTGGGCGGCGTTTTGACTGTCAGACAATGCTTTGCAGGAGACCCGCAGATCGTGAAGCAGGCGGACAAGATATATCGCCGCGTCGATTTCAAATGGATGCTCAACGGCGACCCGTACCTTCTCTCACACGGCTGGAGGCCCGAGAGCGGCTGGATACCAAATCGCTGGCACGATTACAGCGAACAATCGATACTCTATCTCCTCGCGATCGGGTCGCCGACCCATCCGATCCCGGCAGAATCCTGGTATGCATGGGACCGAACCTGGACCGAATACGGCAAATACCGGTACCTGGCGGCCGTCCCGCCGCTGTTCATACACCAGTTCTCGCACGCGTGGGTCGATTTTCGCGGTCGACGTGAGGCACGGGCACCGCACGTTGACTATTACGAGAACTCGGTGATAGCGACCAGGGCTCAAAGGGATTTCTTCGCCGATGTGCTGAGCAAGGAATTTCCGAAGTACTCGGGAACGATGTGGGGCCTGACGGCTTCGGATTCGGAAAAAGGCTACGTCGCGTGGGGTGCTCCGCCGCGACCGGGCGAATTAGACGGAACCGTCGTTCCGTGCGCGCCGGCCGGTTCGCTGATGTTCGCCCCGGAGATAACGCTGCCCACGCTCGAGAAGATGCGATCGGAGTATGGAGACAAGGTCTATGGCCGATACGGCTTTGCTGACGCGTTTAACCCGCACGACGGTTGGGTAAACCCGGACGTGATCGGTATCGATCTCGGCATCACGTTGTTGAGTACGGAAAATCTGCGGTCCGGCAAAATATGGTACTGGTTCATGTCAAACCCGGACATTCAGTACGCAATGCGGGCGGCGCAGCTAAACATGAAAAAGTAGCTAAATATTGCTCGCAACCGCTGTCGGTCGATCAACCGCCGATAAAGCTCATTGTCCTATCCGGTTGCACAAATTCCGCGTCGTTGATGTAATGCCGCGGCTCCTTTTTCATCACGACACCCTCGATAAACTCGACGATCTCATCGCGGCCGGCGCCGCTGCGAAGCACATCTCGGAGGTTGTGTTCCGCCGTCGAAAAAAGGCACGTTCGGATCTGGCCGTCGGCGGTCAGGCGGATGCGGGAACAAGCTCCGCAAAACATCTCTGTCACCGGAGCGATAATGCCGATCTCACCGGGCGAGCCGTCAGCAAATGAGTATTTCCAGGAAGTTTCGCTGCCGCGGTTCTGATCGATCAACTCCAACGGATATACAGCGTTTATCGCGTCGACGATCTCGCGGCCCGAAACAACTTGATCACGCTGCCACCCGTGGCCGGAATCGAGCGGCATATACTCTATAAAACGGATCTTGAGGTTCTGTTCACGGGCAAATCGGGCAAAATCGACGATCTCATCATCGTTGCGGCCGCGAACGATGACCGCGTTTATCTTTATCGGTTCAAAACCATACTTCCTGGCCGAGTCGATCGCGGCGATCACCTTTTCCAGAGCATCCACAGCGGTGATCTCGGCGAATTTCTCGCGGTCGAGGCTGTCGAGGCTGATGGTCACCCGGTCAAGGCCCGCGTCTTTGAAAGCGGCAGCGTGACGCGGCAGGTCAAACCCGTTGGTCGTAAGAGCGAGGTCGTGAAGGGCGGGTTTGAGTTTTGAAAGCTCGCGGACGAGCTTTACGAGATCCTTGCGGATGAGAGGCTCGCCGCCGGTGAGCCTGATCTTTTCGATCCCGAGACTGACGAAGATATCGGACAAGTAGGCAATCTCCTCAAAGGTGAGGATCGTGTCTTTGCGCGCCATCGGCGGCTCGCCATCCGGCAAGCAGTAGAAACATCGGAAATTGCACCGATCGGTCACCGAGACGCGAAGGTCGCGGATCTTCCGGCCGTATGAGTCCAAAAGCGGCATACTTAAATCATACAGCAATTTCAGCCCATCGCGTCCTTCAATGCTTTCGCATTTCGCTTCAATCCGGTAAGTTTCGTCCGTTTGATCGCGCTGCGGCGAAAACGCCCGACGTATTCCTCGTGCGACATTTCAGCGACGGCCTCGATATCCAATGTTGTTTCGCCATTGCGAGGTTCGAAACGAGGTTCGCCGGACGGCGTTTCGAAACGGTTCCACGGGCAGACATCCTGACATATGTCGCAGCCGTACAGCCATCCTTCCTGATGTTCGATGATCTTGGGCGGCAGCTCGTCCGTTCTCAGTTCGATCGTCGCGTACGAGATGCATTTGCGCGAATCGACGACGTACGGCTCGACGATCGCTCCGGTCGGGCAGGCGTCGATGCAGGCCGTGCAGGTGCCGCAATGGTCCTCAACGATCTGATGGTCATAGTCGAGTTCGATATTCAGAATTATCTCGCCGATGAAGACCCACGAGCCAAGCTCTTTGGTGATGACGTTCGAGTGTTTGCCAATCCAACCGAGGCCGGAGCGCACCGCCCAGGCCTTGTCCATCATCGGAGCAGTGTCGACGCAAACGCGGCCTTCGGCGTCCGGGATCTCCGACCGGATCCAAGCCAGAAGGGACTTTAGCTTGTCGCCGACGACATCGTGATAATCGTCGCCCCACGCATATCGCGATATTTTTCCGGGACTGCCGTCGTGTTTGTGATCGGTGTAGTAGTTTACTGCGACAACAATGACCGATCTTGCTCCGGGCACGACCAGCTTAGGATCGGTACGCTTTTCAGGGTCGCGTGCGAGCCAGGCCATCTCACCGTGATACCCGCGGTCCAGCCAGTCGCTCAAACGTTCCCTTTCGGTCGAAAGCGGTATGGCGGGCACGATCCCGACCTTATCGAAACCGAGTGTAAGTGCTTGTGCTTTTATCTTTGCGGCAGTTCCATCCACCCGATCATTATCCACTGTCGGACTGCTCAAACAAAAAAAGGCCGGATGAAAGCATCCGGCCGAGTATGATCGTTGAGACCAACCAGTTAGAAATTCAGCTTGAACCCGAACTGGAATTGCCTTGGGTCAAATGCCGATGTCGGGCTGCTGTAGTACTTGCTGCCGGCACGCTTACCGTAAGCATTTACGGCCGTATAGAACGGGTTAGCCGCTGCTTCGTTAAAGCGGTTGAAAAGGTTAAAGCCCTCAGCAACAAGATCGAGGCTGAGGCGTTCGCCAAAGCGGAACCTCTTCGTCACACGGGCGTCAAGCGAAAAATACGGATGCGTGAGGCCCATATTGCGGCCGAGATTACCGTTGATCGGGAATCCGGTTACGCAGGCAGGTGAATTGGTATCCGCAACCGTGTTGCCGCCCTGGCACAGTTGACCATTCGACAAAACGAAAGGCCTTTCGTTCGTACTCTGGAAATCACCGTTCGCATCTCCGGGGGCGATGATGTTGAACGGGCGTCCTGAACTGACCTCAAGGATCGGTGCGAATGAGAATCCGTGCAAGAATTTGTGGAATCCATTACCGGACTTCCATGCATCGGGTGCACCGATGATGCCGCTAAATACGAATCGGTGTCTCTGATCGAAGAGTGAATTCGAACGCTCAGCCCGGAAATTGGTATTATCCTGCGGCTTGAGCAACGTCTGCAGATCAGACGAATCGTCGATCGAGTGTGACCAAGTATATGTCGCATACACCTGAAGATTGTTCGAGAACCGTTTCTTGAACTCAACATTCAGTGCGTTGTACGACGAATTACCATCCGACAACTGAGCGTTGACGTCCGCGTACGGATTGATCGGGCCCGGTGCACGCATCGAACCTGCAAGCAGGCCGTCGAACGCGGCTTTGCTCAGTCCGGTAAGAGCCTTGACGAAGAAATAGTTCGGTCCCAATCTGCGGAAGAAGTCGGCCGCGATCGGGCTGACCACTTTCTGGCCCAGGCCATTTATTCCGATGAAGCCAGGAACAACCACCGTCCAACCCGGAGGGCACGGATGCGTCGCGTCGCAAACCTGAGGCAGTGAGAAGAACGCTGCTTCGGTCAGGTTGTTTGGAGCCCGGCCGGCGTAGCGACGGAAATTCTCGATCATTGCATCGGTGTTTACGGTGTTTACGTCCTGCGGATGGGCCAGGAAGTGAGCCTGAACGGTGATAAAGCTAACCGACAGCGACGTGTCCTTGGTCAACTGACGTTCGATGGCCAGATTGCCTTGAAACGCCTGCGGATACTGGAAATCCTTGCCGACATGAAGCGTGAACGGCAGGATCGGGCCAAATCCGGTGAAGTTGCTGGAATTGAACCGCATCTGGCCGTACAGGTACTGAGCTGAAGATGCGATACCCGGAGTAACCGCAGAACCGCAGATAGCTGCCTGAGAGCCGTTGACTCCGCAGACCGTTCCCTGAAATACCTGAAACGCATTGAACAGGGCCGTCGGCGAAGGTCCACCGACCGGAAGTAGGGTTGCCTGCTGCTGCTGCGAGCCGTCGGCAATGTTTGAGTTGAACGAGACCGCCAAAAGCGGATGATCATAGAAAATACCGCCGGCGGCACGGATGACCGTCTTGCCGTCGCCGTTGATGTCCCAGGCCGCACCGAGCCGCGGCGCCCAGTTATTGCTGTCACGCGGGAATCCCTGGGTAACATTCAACGCATCCTGAGCCGTCTGAACGTCCTGCGCCGACAAAGTGATACCGGTCAGCGGATCGGTGAACGGAGACGGAGCGAACTGCTGGGTGAATTCGTAGTCATATCGAACACCAAAATTAAGAGTGAATCTTCTGTTTATCTTCCATGTGTCCTGGCCAAAGAATGCGATCGGCGTATTCTTCAACGTACTGTTCGGATCGCCGAATCCCTGAATAAACACGCTCGGGAAGCCCAGGCCGTAAGACTGGATCGGCGTGAACGCGGGTCCGGTACAACCCGCTACCAGTGAGCCGCAAGATTGCGAGCTGAAGTTGAACAGTCCCGGGAAGTTGAGGTCGAACCGCGCCTTTCCGGTCACCCAGTTGAAATCCGCACCGAACTTGACAGTATGACCGCGAGTCGCCCAGGTCATGTTGTCACGTATCTGATAACGATTCTCAGTACGATTTACGGGCGAGAACGGATTCGAACCGATAAAGCCCGTGCCGGCGATCTGCAGAGCCACGCTCGGGATCTGCGAGTCGAATTTAGCGACGCGTCGGCCGTAATTAAAATAACCTTCGTTGATCAAGTTCATCGGGAGGATGCTCGAGACTGAAACGCCGAACGAAGTGTCCTTAAGGTCCTGGATACCGGTTCGCGAATAGTCGTTCTGACCGAGCGTCTGATTCTGCGATTCGTCTTGAATGCCGTTGATCTTGCTCGGGTTGTAACCAAACCTCGCCGAAAGTTGATTAGAGGCGTTGATCGTGTGGTCAACTCTTATCGATGTGTATGTCGACGACTCAGCGATCGGGAAGAGTCGCTGGAGTTGCGACAGTGGCCGGAACGCAATGTACTGTCCGGCGGAATTACGCGTCAGCGGGATCGGAGCTCCTGAAAGGAGGAACCGGCCGCCGACAACGGAGCCCTGCGGTACACCGACGCCGGGAACAAAGTTGACCAGCGTACTCGCACCGTTAAGAGCAGTTTGGCCGCCGATCGAAGCTAAGTGGGCGTACCCGATCGCCACGGTCGGATTGGTCGCGAGCGTTGCCTGGATATAAGCGACCTGGGCAGGCGTCAGGTTCGTGAAGGTCTGTGCGATCGGCAGGAAGGGCGAACCGATCGTGACGCTCGCTGTGGCACCGCCGATGATGTCGCCGGTGAAAAATCCGGACTCCTGACGTCGACGCTGCTCAAACGAGCCAAAGAAGAACGTTTTGTCCTTGACGATCGGGCCGCCAACCGTGAAGCCGTACTGAACACGCGTATAAGGCGGCTTCTTGCTCGGATCGTTGTCAATAAGCGGAGCAAAAGCATTTCTGGCCTGAACCGACTTGTCACGGATAAAGCCGAATACATTACCGTTGAACATGTTGCCGCCGCGTTTGGTTACCACGTTTACAATTCCACCAGTCGCACGTCCGAATTCGGGCATGTACGAGTTGGTTGTGACCTGATATTCCTGTACCGCTTCCATCGAGACGGTCGAGCGGGCAGCATTGATCGAGTTGTCGGTGAAATCGGCACCGTCAACCTGAACTAGCGTCGAGCGGCCGCGTTGTCCGCCGATGTTGAGACCCGATGTCGGAGCCGGACCGACTGGGCGGCCATTGTCTCGGCCGACGGTCGAGATCGTCAACGCGAATCCGGTTGCGGAACGTTCGTTGATCGGCAGGTTATTGATGCGAACCTGATCGATCGTGTTCGCGACAGTTGTTCGTGACGTCTCTATCAACTGGACATCATCACCGGAGACGTTGACCACAACGTCCTGGGCACCGATCTCGAGTTTGATCTGTAATTGGGCGCTTTGGCCGACCGTCAGTTTTACGGGCGAGATAACGACCTTCTTAAAAGTCGACGCCTGGGCCGTGATCTGATACTCGCCGGGAGGCAAGCCGATGAACTGATATTCACCGTCGGGCCCGGAAACGACCGTGCGGGAAATATTGGTGCCGAGATTCCTGGCGGACACCGTTGCTCCTGCAACTACCGCACCGCCGGGATCCACCACGTTCCCGGAAAGATCTGCGGCCGTTGCCTGGGCCTGGGCCATTACCGAGACGGAAAAGACAAGCAGGGCAGTCGTAAACAACACGAACCTTGCTGCCAGTGCCGCAGCCTTAGACGGAAATAATCTCATTTATTTATTCTCCTTAACGCTTTTAATACAATTCGTTGACCTGTCGGTGTAAGTTCTTATCATGTTCGAGGGGAATCGTCGCCGTGATCCCTGGGACATTCCGGAGGGGCATGTTGTCTCACGACCAGCTGAATTTTGACACCTAATCCGACAGAAACAAATTAATAAAGATTTGCTTTGAAATTTTTAACCCAAAAACGGCCATAAGGCAAGTAAAATCGTAACAAATTTGTAAATTGGTAAATACGGAGAATTGGACTTACCAATTCTCCGTCCGGCGAAGAGCGAATTCACTCTCGGACCGACGGGGCAATGCGGTTGCCTGACGTCTTTCCTTTGCAAATGTAAAACTTGCCGCCAACTGTATTTTGCTCCCCAATCGTGATATTCGTCATAATGAAAGCTAGTTGTATGAAGATCATTCCGCTCTCGATACCGACACCGTTTTACGTTGGCGACGTCAACGTTTTCCTGATCAAGGAAGATCCGCTGACGTTGATCGACGTTGGCCCGAAAACGCCGGAGGCGGCGCGAGTTCTGCGTGAAAAACTCGCACGCGAAGGCGTCAAATTCAGCGATGTCCGTCGTATCGTCCTTACGCATGCCCACGAAGATCACTGTGGAATGACCAAACAGATCAGGGACGAGGCAAAAAATGCTGAGGTCCTGATCCACGAATGGGAGACGGGACACCTCTTTGGACGGCTTGCACATCAGGAACACCGAACTCTCATGCTTCGTTCCGGAGTCCCCGACGCGGTTTTTTCGGATATGCAAAAGCTGTACGAGGAGATCAGCCTGTTGACCGACTCGCTTGCCGATAGTGAATATGGAAGGCTCGAGGACGAGGTGGAGCTCGGATTCGAGGGCGGTGCATTGCGCGTGCTGCATACGCCCGGACATACACCGGGCTCGTGTTCGTTCGTTCGCGAGGCCGACCGTACGCTCATTTGCGGCGACTGCGTATTAAAACGGATCACGCCGAATCCGATCCTCGCTCCGGACCCGATCGATCCGAACAGGAGATTTCGCTCTTTGGCCGAATACCTCGTTTCGCTCGCGCGGCTTCGAAGTTTTTCGCCGACGCTTGCATATGGCGGCCACGGTGAGGCCGTTACGGATTTCGAGGAAATATTTCACCGCTATGTTCGAGCGATCGACGAGCGGCAAAAGCGTGTGATCTCGTTGATATCCGGTGACGGGGCAACCGCGTACTCGGTCGCGCAGAGACTCTTTCCGGATTCTTTCGATCACGACGTACACAGGTTTTTGGCGGTCTCTGAGGCGATCGCACATCTGGATTACGCGGAATCAACCGGCAAGATCGCAGTTAGCCTAAACGATGGCGTCGAGGTCTACAACCGACACTAAATGATCGACGTCTGAAGTCGTCCGCACGAAGCTGATCGGGCGATTGAGCCAAGACGCCGATCCAATGTTATATTTAATGAATATGAGAATTCTCCTTGTATCTTTCGTACTCTTGATCGGAACTTGTCTCAACATCGCGGCCCAATCGGGACCGCTCGCGGTGCCAGGCGAAAAACACCTGAAGAACATCAAACAGCTTACGTTCGGTGGCGAGAATGCCGAGGCGTATTTTTCGTTTGACGGCAAGCAGCTCATTTTTCAGTCCAAACGCGATGGACGCGATTGCGATCAGATCTATTCGATGAATATCGACGGTTCAAACGTCCGAATGGTCTCGAACGGTGAGGGACGAACGACTTGTTCGTACTTTTTTAAGGGTGGCAGAAAGGTGCTTTACGCGTCGACCTTTGGCGGTAAGAGGGAATGCCCGCCGCCGCCTGATTTCTCGTTAGGCTACGTTTGGGCGATCTATCCGGATTACGAGATCTATACTTCGACGCCGGACGGCAAAAATATCAAGAACCTGACGAATTCGCCCGGTTACGATGCCGAAGCGACAGTCTCGCCGGACGGCAAGAAGATCATCTTTACCTCGGAACGCGACGGCGACCTCGAACTTTACTCGATGGATATCAATGGTAAGAACGTTAAGCGGCTGACCTTTGAGCCTGGCTACGATGGCGGAGCGTTCTTTTCGCCCGATTCGAAGCAGATAGTTTACCGCGGCTCTCACCCGACTGATCCGGCATTGGTTCAACGGGATAAGGACCTGTTAAAGCGGCACCTTATCGTTCCGACCGTTTTCGAAGTTTGGACAATGAACGCCGATGGTTCTAACAAGAGGCAGGTGACAAAACTGAATTCGGCGTCCTTCGCCCCATTCTTTACGCCCGATGGCAAAAGGATCATTTTCTGCACAAACTACTTTGCGACCGATCCGAAAAAGCGAAATTTCGACCTCGCATTGATCAATGTCGACGGAACGGGCCTCGAAAGGGTCACGTTCAACGAGAGCTTCGATGGTTTCCCGATGTTCTCTCCGGATGGGAAGAAGCTGGTTTTTGCCTCAAATCGGAACGACGCCAAGCAGGGCGACACCAACGTGTTCATCGCCGACTGGGTAGAATAACACCGCGAGAAATCCCGAGATCTTAAGCACAAGAACAATGAAACGAAGCGTTCTATCTGATATGAAAATGCAGATCGCCTTCGTTTCTTGTTTTTTATTTGCGGCCCTCGGCGTTTCGGCGCAGACAGGCACATCAGTCGAAAAGATACGTAGGTACTACACGACGGTCGCTGAAAACGCCCGGCTTACCGAGACCGACGAAGATCAGGGCCAATACGGCGATCTGGTAATGAATGAGCTCGTAGTCAATAAGCGAGATCATCAGTGGCGAGCGGTCGGCATATTTGGCGAAACATACAAGTTCTTCTACCGCGGCGGCGATAGCGAGGCTCATATGTATCCCGATCAGCTCGTTATGGTAAAGGTCGAACGCCGGGTCTCGAACCGCAATTACCTCGTAGAGTTCGTCTACGATGAGGCCGGTCGACTGAACTTCTATTTTCAAAAGGCCGAAAACGACGACCAGGTACCTGCCGAACGCCGCGTCTATTTTTCAGGCGTCAAGGCCATCCGAATTGTTGAGGACGGGAAGACTCGGGATAGATTGACGGCCAAAGATCTCAAGACGGCTGCGGATGTCGCTGCGGAGAGTGCGCGGATAAAAGATCTATTCGCCAAGTCGATAAAATTATGACGAGAGAGAATGGAGCAACGCTCGATCCGGCAAAATAAATGACTGTTTCGTTTTGTAAATTTCACGGCTTTGGCAACGACTATATCGTGATCGAGCAGGACAGGCTGCCGACCGATATGTCGCTCATGGAATTTGCCGAGAAGATCTGTCATCGGCATACGGGCGTCGGTTCCGATGGTTTCGCCGTTTTGAGCAAACTCGACGGCACTGAAGCCGATTTTCATTGCGAGATAATCAATCCTGATGGCAGCGTCGCGGGTTTTTCCGGAAACGGCACGCGTTGTGCCGCCGCGTATCTTCATTTCCGCAGGCTGTGGACGGAACCAAAACTACGTCTTCGGACTCGAAGCGGCATAAAGAACTACGACCTGATCGAGCGGATCGGAGATGCAACTTTTTGGTTCGACGCTGAGATCGGAAAACCGAAATTCGAATCAGATCAGGTTCCCGTCATCTTGCCCACTCCGCGGCCCGCTGTTGTCAACGAGCAGATCGAGATCAACGGCCGAGTATATGGATTTTCGGCTGTCAACGTTGGGAATCCGGTCGCATGCATTTTCGTGAATACTTTCGATCTTGACTGGCGGATAATCGGTCGGTCGATGGAGAGACACGCGGTTTTCCCGGAAGGTGTTAATGTCGTGTTCGTACGTGTGATCGATCGCGAAAATATCGAATTGCGGATATGGGAACGTGGAGCGGGCGAGACATCATCGTCCGGAACGTGCTCGAGCGGTGCCGCGGTTCTGAGCTCGTTGCTGCTGAAAACCGAACGGACCGTCAGCGTTCATTCACCCGGCGGAATGACGAAGGTCGATTGGCGTGATGACGACGAGATGGTCCTAACCGGGCGGGCGGACCTCGCTTTCTGCGGTGAATGGCCGGCCCAATAGCAAACTAGATCGTCAAAAACGGCTTTCCCCACAACGCCTGCAAAAACGTGGCTCCAACCATTGCAAAATAGAGCGTCGCAAATGCTGCGGTCAAAATTCTGCCCGGGCGAATTTTGAACCGATCGACAGCGAAAGCAAACAAGGGCACCGCCTGCAGCGAATGCAGGCCGAGGAAATGCGAGACGCGGAGATCGCCGGCAATGGTAGACCAATTCGCCAGCGGCAGGCCCGGGCCGCCGTCCACGGCGCCAACCGTATGGCCAGTCTGGGATGCCATATATCCGCCCTCGATGCTCCCGATCAGAAAAAGTAGCAGGCCAAGACGCATGCCGAACAGGATCGTCGGCGAAAGTTCGATCCGCGTCGTGAAGTAAAAATAGGCGAGTACTCCGACGAGGATCGTGTTAATGGCGATCGCGATTCCCATGATCGTGAAAATTGCCCCGTCAAACCCGTTCGACACGTTGAAATGAGAAGTCGTGCCGCGGGCCGCCTGCCCGACGATAGCTGCCATTTCCACGGCGAATATCAGGATCATTCCCCACGATCCGATACGTGAAAAGAACTCATGACCTTTAAGAAAATATAGATAGACAGCGATCGTCCATACGAATATCGCGATCGAAATAAAGAACTTCGTCGGCTTGATCCATCGGTCGATGCCGAGGATCTGCGTGCTGTCGAGCTGGGTCAATGCCGCGGTTACAAGAAAACCAAGAAACGAAATCATACCCGCGAACATCAGCGGCCGCTGTTCGCTAAGCAGCTTCGAGATCATCTTCGCCCCCTTTTCGCGGCATAAAGAGCTTGATCGCCGCGTACAGCAAAAAACCTATCGGCCCGAACATGAACGTCAGGAACAGGCACGGGATGACCAGTATGTGCGAAATTCCGTTCCGTTGAGAGTCGGAGACCTCCCAACTGCCAACGAACAGGTCGAACGCCAGATAGTGGATCCAGCCGGCGAGCACCGCCCACTCGTTGGTGAAGAGCTTCATCACTTCGGGCAGCGACCCAAATCCGCCTTCGGCACGGCCGAAAAACAAGACGATCAGTACGAGATAGGCGACTGCCAGAAGGAGCGGGATCGCGCCGGACAGAACCAAATATCTCGAGTATTTCCAGGTCGGTAAAATGGCGATCAAGAGCCAACCGGCAATGGCAATAAGGTTTACGACCGTGAATATCTGTTCGGCTTTCATTAAATTTCTCCCTGTTTAGCAAAGTGCCAGAGCTTTTTGATATCACGCCCGCTCACGAATTGCCAACCGAAATAAAGGCATCTACTCGCAGTCCAAGGGGAAGTTTTTCATCCGGAGCCAACTCAAGAAGAACCTCGAGGACGCGAGTATCGATCTTTTCCGTCGGACGATCGGTTCTGAAGTTTTTGCGCCCGAGAATTTGGCCTATGCGAATGACTTTGGCATTGAACCGGCGGTCGCCGTATGCATCTGCGGTCACGTACGCAGTTTGTCCGTCGCGGATCTTTGCCACGTCCGTCTCATCGAGGTCGACTCTGATCCGTAGAGCTGATGTGTCTGCCATAGTGACAATTCCGGTCGGACTGTCCGGTGAAACCGACTCGCCGCCCTTGAGACGTTTACGCAGGATCACGCCGGCGATCGGAGCACGTATTATGGTCTTTTCAAGACGCGACTGCGCCTCGCGAACTCGGGCAGCGGCCTCGGCAATCTGTGCGTCGAATTCGCGGACCTGCGTTTCGACCAACTGTACGGCGGCATCAGCCTTGGCCAGATCGTCTTGCCGGGCAGATGCGTTTACGACATTGAAACGTTCCAATGCCGATGCCGAGCGTTTTTGTGCGACCTCAAATGCCGTCCGTGAACGCTCCATTTCCTCTCTGGAGATGATGCCGTCTTTGAAAAGGCGGTCGCGGCGTTCAAACTCCCGGCGAGTATTTTCGACCTCCGGGAGAGTTTGTTCGTAGCCGGCCCGGGCCTCGATACGTTCCTCGGTGCGGGCACCGTTTGCAATGCGGGCACGATCGGCTCTGGCTTCGATCAGCCGCGCTTGCGCGGTCGCCTGCGAACTTCGCAGTGTTTCGATCTGAGCCCGAGCCGTGTCGACTGCTGTACGATAGTCATCATTCTCGATCACCGCGAGTACCTGGCCTCTCGATACTCTTTGACCTTCGTCGACATCTACCGACCTCAGTTTGCCCGGCAATTCCGTGCCGATCTCGATCTCTTCGGAAACGGCCTCAACAACGCCGGGCGCCGAAACGATGCCCGCTCCAATTTCTGGCACTGCGGTTTCGGTTGATCCCGGCGATTGCGTAACCACGGCATTTTGGCCATACCCAAAATACGCGATCGACGTCGCGGTGAACATAACTGCCAATACCGCCAAAATAATTATCCTGTTCATAATTGTGCCCCCGTGTTTTGATAGAACGCCGAGCGTGCGCGGAGAATCCCCGCGGCCGGTATGATATCGTTATCTGGCTTGATCCGGCCGTCGTCGATATGGACAAGCCGGTCAGCATATTTGAAAATTCGGTTGTCGTGCGTGACGACCACAACGGCCCGGTCCTGCTCGTTGGCTAATTCCTTAAGCAGGTCCATTACGAGCTGTCCGCTTTCTGCATCAAGAGCCGCCGTGGGCTCATCCGCAAGGATGATCCGCGGATCGCCGGCAAGAGCCCGGGCAATTGCCACACGCTGCTTCTGTCCGCCGGAAAGATCCGCGGGGTATGTTTTCAATTTCGCCCCGAGGCCAACGCGCTCGAGCAGTTCGACGGCCTTTTTTCGGGCGTTGGAGCCGCGAACGCCTTTGAGATCGAGCGTGATCTCAACATTTTCCTGTACTGTAAGTGCCGGAAAAAGGTTGAATGCCTGAAAGATGAATCCGATATTTTCGAGCCGGATCCTCGGCAGCCGGTTTTGTGGCAGCCCGATCGTTTCGACGCCATGGACCTTACAGCTTCCCGAAGAGGCGGACAGAATGCACCCGATTATCGAGACCAATGTGGTCTTTCCCGAGCCGCTCGCCCCGAGCAGCATCAGGAGTTCGCCCTGTAGGACCTCCATATCGATGCACTTTAGCGCATGGACGGCCGTCTCGCCGCTGCCGTAGGTTTTGACCAGTTCACGCACTTCGATCGCTTTTTTCATCATATGTTCCTCAGAACTGTCTTCTTCAAAGTTCTCTTAAAAGCTCAAAACAATTATCGGGCGTTTCGGGCATCGACAATTTCATTAGTCCAAAACCCGGCCTGTCGGTTTACCACCGATCTGTTAAGATTCTTCCTCTCCTGATCTTTATCCCTTGAAAACCATCGCCGGGTCGATCGTCGTTGCCTTTCTGATCGCGACGACCGACGACAGGCAGCACATAGCCATTGTTAAAAGAAACAGTGCCACTCCGAGCGGAAAGTTGACGATAATGGCCAATGTCCCCGACATGCTTACGTGCGAGATCACGAGCGAGACCACAATGCCAATTAAGAACGAGATAAGACCACTGACGACCGCCTGGGTGATGATGATGCGATACAGGTAGCCGTTGGTGGCGCCGATTGCCTTGAGCGTGCCGTACTCGCGAATGTGGTCTACGGTGGCCGAGTAGATAGTCTGAGCGACTATCACGACGCCGACGATTATTGCCAGTCCCGCAGCCACGAGCACCGTGATCCCGGCACCGGTACCGATGACCCAATACATTCCCTGTCGATAGACAAGTTCGTCTTTGGTCTCAACATCGACGGCGGTCAGGCGGTCCGAAATCCTCCTTTTGAGTTCTACCACATCGGTGCCTGCTGCGGCCTTGACGAGAATATAGAACGTCTCGTCTTCAGGCAGTCCAAGAAACGTCTGTGCGTTCTTGAACGATGTAAAAACAGCGGGCTGCGACGTAAAGATCCGAATGCCGCGTGTAAATCCGACGACGCGGGCTCGCCGCTGATTGATCTCGATGACTTGGCCTATCTCTGTGACCCCGAGTTTGTCCCTCGCGTAGAGCTCGTCGACCAAAATGGAATCCGGCCGTTCGAGATCTTTGACGCTGCCGCGAACGATGTTCCACGGCGCTCCCAGGTCGCTATTTAGGTCAAAGCCGACCAGCGTCAAACCCTCGCTCGAACCGTCAGGCTTTCGGACCGTTCCGTTCAGTGTGACGATATGCTTCCGGGCTTCCGCGACGCCCTCGGTCGCCAGCACCTGGTAAAACTTGCTCTCGGAGAATGCTACGCCCTGTTCAACGTGCGTTACCCCCGTCGAAACGACCCAAAGATCGGCTTTTGTATTGCCTATCAGCCCGGTTGACGCCTCAATGAACCCGAGAAAGATCCCGAGCTGCACGGCCGTCAGGATGATCGAGAACACGATTCCTGTCAGGGTCACGGCGAGCCGGACCTTTTCGTGAAACAGATTTTTGATCGCCAGCGAAGCCATCCTCGTTTTCCTTAGAACTTATGCTGTGTAACCGTTTTGCCGATACCAATCGAACTCGGCACGAAGCGTTTCCGCAAACGGGCGGAAGCTAACGCCGAGTTCCCTGACCGCCCTCGACGAATCGTGATTTAACCTTGCTCGCATAGTGTTGATCGCCGTGCGGGTGACGAGAGCGGGCTTGCCGGTGAGCCGGCTGTAGATCTCCTGAACGATAGCGAACGAGTAGATCGCAAAATATGGGAACCGGATCTTCGGTTCTGGTTTTCCTGTCACTACGGCCATCGTCTGGGCGATCTCACGCATAGTCTGGAAAGTGCCTGCGATGATGTACTTGTCTCCGCCTTTTCCTTTTTCGGCGGCTGCGATCATACCGGCCGCGACGTCGGCCGCATCGACAACGGTAGTTCCGCCCTCGAACGTGCCGGGCAAATTGCCGCTGAGGAAATCGAGCACCAATTGGCCGGCTGACGTGGGAGCTGCATCGCCGATGCCGAACATCCAGCCCGGCAGGATTTGGATCACCGGCAGCTTGTGGCCTTTCATGAATTCTTCAACCGCTGCCTCGCCAAGTACCTTGCTTTTGAAATACAAGTTGCCTTCGGTTACGGGGTGCGGAGGTGTTGATTCGTCCCCGGCGGATCCGTCGGGTTTTAGCCCGATCACGCCGGACGAACTGACATAGACGGCTGTTTTCACGCCTGCGGCATCGGCCGCCTTTAGGATATCGATGGTGCCGTCGATATTGATCCGTTTGAGTTTGCCCCAGTGATCCTCGCCGGGTTGGTAGTACTCGCGAAAATACGCGGCGGTGTGAAACAGCACGTCGATCCCAGCGAGTTCGCCGGCAAATCCGGAGACGTCTTCCATATCGCCGACCACATATTCGATCGGCAGATCTTCAAATAGCTTGCTCGCCTTATCGCGCGAACGGACAAGAGCCTTGACCTCGTGCCCGCGTTCAAGAAGTTCGCGGACAAGATTGTTTCCCAGCAATCCGGTTGAGCCTGTTACAAATGCCTTCATAATTGATTACCCTCCTGGTCATGATGCTTTACGCATGTAATTTGCATAACGGTGTTAAGTTTAACGTCAAAAAAATTTACGGCTTCAGGCCGGCGATCATGGTGTCAACGACGGATTCCGCTAGTTGTTTTCGTTCGACGAAGGGAAAGCCCTCGTGAGTTATCAACAGCGAAGTCACGCCATGGATCCCGGCCCATAGGGTCTGAGCGATCGTCGCCACGTCGCCATTCCTTAATTGTCCGGCATCTATACAATCGACGATCTCGGCTGCCAGGATCTCGAAGGCACGCTGTCCCATCGATCCCTCATATGCATACTCATCCGTGCCTACATACTTTTCCTTTGGCGAAATGAATACCACATCGTAGTGATGCGGGTTGCTCAATCCAAATTCGATGTAAGCCAAAAGGCCCCGTCGCAGGACCTCGATCGGATTTCCGCCTTCGTTCCGGCTCCTGATCAATTCGTCACCAAGTTTTGCGAATGAAGCTTCGCAGATCTCGCGGAGCAGTTCGGTCTTGTCCTTGAAATAGAGGTAGATCGTCGTCGGCGAATACTCGATCTTGTCTGCGATCTTTCGCATCGAGACGTTCTCATAACCCTCGGCGACAAAGAGCTCCCTCGCGGCGTCGAGTATTTCGTGCCGCAAGTTATCTTTCTCTCGTTGTCGCCGCTCACTTATTGTCATCGTACTTAACACTGTTAAGTTACATTACGCACATAACCGCTGTCAAGAGGATTTTTCGCAAAACTAAAAAATGAGCCCGTTCGGATCAACGAGAGGCACATTGCTCTAGTTGATCAGGCTGCTGCAGAGCGTGATTCGCCCGTGCTCAACGACTGACCGAGGATCTCGGCGACCGCTTTCTGACGGAAGTCGAAGATGTAGTCCAACTCGCGGCGAACGAGAAAGTGGATCGCGTCGCCAAATGGTTCGAAAGGCAATCGATAACGCACTTCGTCCTCGATCTGCGTTTCGTTCGGGTCAAGTTCGGTGAATGTATGTGTGTGGATCCACTGGCGGTAAGGGCCGGTGAGTTGCTGGTCGACAAACATAAACGGAGGTTCCCAAGTCGAGATCTCGGTCCTCCACTTTAGGGGCAGCCCTCGCATGCGAAGTTTATAATCGATCAATGCACCTTGTTTAATGTCTATCGGCTGCGGCGTGAGAATTTGAAAGTTCAGTTCCGGCGGTGTGATCCGCTCAAGATTACCCGCGTCAGCGAAAAAGGCAAAGACCTCTTCGCGTGGCAAGCCGAGGGTTAGTTTGCGCGTTAGTGTATGTTCAGCCATAAAATGATCAGGCAAATGTTCGAATTGCCGAAAATCGTTATTCGCCTGATCGGGATGCGCGGATTCTATTTCTTGCTTTTGAGATATTCTTTCGGGATCGGTGTTTCCGGCGTTTCTGCCTGCCAATAAATGGTCAATATCCACCAACGCTTTCCGTCGTTGAGAAGTTGGAAACTATTGATCCCACGGGCAAAGGGTTTTTCGGCCGGGGCGTGACGCGATTCATAGGTCGAAAACACGTGGGCTATATTGCCGAACATCTCGACGCGACGGGCCTTCTCATTTTCATAAAATCCCTCTTTTGCAAAGAACGGCTCGGCCCGCTTTACGTAAGCGTCGGGTGAAAGCGCCGTTGCACTGACCACGCCGGTCTGGGCGTTCTTGCCGGTTGGAATAAGCCGGGCGTCCTTATGGAACAACGAGCGGAACCGTTCCCAGTCCCGGGCAGTTCCCTTATCGCCGGAAATTACGTCGTAAACGGCCTTCATTATCGAATCAAGCGACCCGACATCCTTGGGGTCCGCTTCCTTAGGGGTTTGAGCGAACGTTGACTGAAGCGCGAACAATCCGAGAAGAGCGATCATTATTGTCTGTTTCATATCACGATACTACGTACGAAATGTTCAGGATTTCAACTCGGCGGTGTTATTTTCTGTCCTCTAGCGATCCGCCCTGAGGGCCTGAAAACGACACGTTGCTGCAAATTACGCTAAAATATTGAGAGTGAGCGATAAAGTACATATCACGGGCCTCGATCTGCCGGCCCTTGTGGAAATGGCGGCGAATTTCGGCGAGCCGCGGTACCGGGCGAATCAGATCTTTAAGGCCGTGCATCAGCGCCGCCTGCGTTCATTCGACGAGATCACGGACCTGCCGAAAAAATTTCGAGAAAAGTTGATCGAGGCCGCCGATATTTCGCGACTCTCGGTCGAATCGCGATACGTTTCCACCGACGGCACGCGTCGCTATTTGATGAAAACGGCCGATGGATATCCGGTCGAAACGGTGTATATCCCGACGGAAAGCCGCGACACGATCTGTTTTTCGTCACAGTCCGGATGCCCGCTCAAGTGTGATTTTTGCCTGACAGCGAAACTCGGTTTGCTCCGGAATCTTACCGCTGGCGAAATCGTCGAACAGATAATAATCGTACTTAACGATGTGTACAGCGTCGGAACTGAGACGCCGCACGGCACTAATCTGGTCGGTATGGGAGCCGGCGAGCCTTTTCTGAATTTTGAAAATTTGATCTCAGCGCTGGAGATCATGTCGGCGGAGGACGGCTTGTTCATAGTCCCGAACCGGGTTACCATCTCGACCGCAGGCATAGTGCCGAAGATCTATGAATTCGCCAGACTCGAGAACCGTCCGCACCTTGCGATCTCTTTGTCATCGGCGAGTGACACTCTGCGCGACAAACTGATGCCGATCAACAAGCGCTGGAACCTCGACGAATTAATGACGGCGGCGAAGGAATTCGAGGGCAGCTTGAAACGGGGTGAGCGTTTTACGTTCGAATACGTGATGCTTGGCGGCGTCAACGACAGCGATTCGGACGCTGCGACCCTGGCGAAATTGCTCGACGATTATCAACTATCTCGGGTCAAGATCAACCTCATTCCGCATAATGGCGCGGAGCAGCTCGATTATGAGACCTCGACGCCGGAAAGGGTCGAGAGGTTCAAAAAGCTATTGGAGTCACGGGGGATCTCAGCTTACGTTCGACAGCCGCGCGGCCGTGATATCTACGCGGCGTGTGGACAGCTTGCGGCGATGGACAACAAAAGTGCAGAGACCGTCACCGAAGCTATCGGCGTGGAATAACAGCGAACTCATCAACGGCAAAGAAGAATTTTATGGAATTTGTGATACCCGGACTGATCCTAGTCGCCCTGATGGTCTACGCTTCGACGAAGATCAAACGCAGGGCGGCGGAGGCTTTCGAACCGGAGCAGATCGACAACGAATTGTTCACGATCGATAAGCCGGACGGGTTTCTGAACGTTTTAAACCTCGACCCTTCCCTTAAGCTGGACATCTACTCTAAGGAGTTCGGTAACGACGAAGCTTCGGGTTTCCGTGTCGCGCGTGTGGAATTGCGAATTTATGAAAAGCGAACCCTTGCGTTTGCGACCAAGGCGCTTGAAGAGTCAACTAAAGTTACATCCAAGGTCTCGGAGATGATCGACGGCAAGAAATACATCGTTCTTGAGGCCGAATCTGTGGAGAAGGGCGTTGGGTTTCGTGAAATGTATAAACTTACGGAGAAGAGCGGACGGGTTTTCGAACTAAAGTTGAAGACGCTCGAAGACGCCGACAGTGATATCACTGCGAAGGCCGAACAGATGCTGGTAAGCTTCGAGGTGAAATAGAAGCAGCCTCTGGGTGAATTAATACATCAGGTAAATATATGAAGCATTGGATCAAATGTTCGATCGGTTTAATTGCTGTCGTCGTCTTCGCCGGGGCGGCGTCCGGCGTGATGGCCCAAACGGTTACCGGTTCGATCGGGAACGGCTCAGTTACAAAGGGCAAAGCATCGAGGGCAACGGTTGTCCTGAGCATCCCGGCCGGGCTCCACGTCAATTCTGCGCACCCAAACAGCGAATACGCGATTCCGACGAAGGTAAAAGCAACTTCCAACGGAGCACGAATTGGATCGGTAAGTTATCCCCGTGGCAAAGATCGAAAATTCAGCTTTTCCGACAGCACGATCAATGTTTACGAGGGTCGGGCCGCGTTTGGATTCAATGTCACGGTTCCGGCGGGTTTTAAGGGAAACTCGATATCCGTGCGCGTGGCCGTCAAGTATCAGGCGTGTACCGAGGAAGTCTGCTATCCGCCAAAGACCAAGGAAATCACCCTCACCGCCCGCGTTAAATAACCAGGATCACTTTCGTCCTATCACGGACATCAATCGGCCGGTCTTGCCATATTTTCGTTTTTCTATTCGGTAGGAAAAGAAAAGGTCGGGCCGTTCCATTGTGCAGAGCGATGAGGTGTGAATATTTGCGGACTCGACACCGGCGGCGATCAGCTGGTCGCGGTTTGCGGCGTGGAGGTCAACCAGGGCATGGCCCTCGCGGGTTGGCGTGAAGTATTTTGCTAAGTCCGGAAAATTCTTCGAAAAGTGGTCGATCACGTCTTTTCCGACCTCATACCTGCGGCCGCACGCGGCCGGCCCGATCGCTGCGATCAAATCATTTGGATCGGCGCCGAAATTTGACTGCAAGTTTTCAACTGATTTAGAGACGATCGATTCGACCGTGCCTCGCCATCCCGCGTGAATGGCGGCAAATGCTCCGGTGACTGGATCGCCGATCAACACCGGAACGCAGTCCGCGGTCTTGACACCGGCAAGAATGCCTGACAGGTCAGATGTGATCGCGTCGCATTTATCGTCGGAATCACCGATCTGTTCGACCGAGCGAATAGTTTTGATGTCGTTCCCGTGGACCTGCCAAACGGTTGCGAGCCTCGGCTGTCCATCGAAAACGGAAAGGAAACGGCGTCTGTTCTCGTAAATATTTTCTGCCGTGTCCTCGTTGAACCCTGCTAAGTTCAGGTCGCCGGATGGAAACGGCGAGACGCCGCCAAGTCGTGTCGAAAATCCGTTCACGAATCCCGCAGCCTCCAACGGACTGCACACAAGCACCTTGATCCCGTCCCGTTCTCGCCAATAAAAGCCCGAATCTGTTAAAGTTTCTTCGGCGGGACCGCTTGTATTTTCTATGATCATTTCCATCGGCGTCGACATTGTTGAAGTCTATCGTATCAAACAAACGATGGAAAGAACTCCGCGATTCGCGGATCGGGTCTATACCCAAGGTGAGCAGGAATACTGCATCGGAAAGGGCGTCGCAGCTTATCAGAGCTACGCCGCAAGATTCGCTGCCAAAGAAGCATTCCTAAAGGCCTTGAAAACCGGTTGGCGGGGAAAGATCACCTGGCGCGACATCGAGGTCGTCACGGACGAGCAAGGAGCTCCGGCGATCAAAGTGACCGGCGAGGCACGAAAGCTGCTGGACGCGGCCGGGGCCGACGCGGTCCACTTGTCGATCTCGCATACGACCGACTACGCTCTCGCCGAGGTGATACTCGAGAGCCGCTAACCGCTATTGTTTCGCCGGCGGTGCCGGCAAGGTGAAATACGCGATCGCCGGGTCGTGGTCGGAATAGCGTTCGGGCCGACGGTCGTCATTTCGATAAACCTCAGGAAAATCGGCATTCAGGCGTCCAAATCCAAATCCGGCAACGTACTTCCTGAATGCGGCGCTTACGATAATGTGATCGATCGTCTCGGCATTTCCCTCGTCACGATAAGTATATGAATACCGCTCGGACTGGTTGATCAGATCTACCAGATCGACCATATCCGGATCTACAAGGTCAGACGACCAATTCAGCACTTCGTCCTTTCCGGCCGGCTTGCCCTTGATCGTGCCGACAACATCGAGGATGCCGTCGTTGAATTGAAACGCGTTGAAATCGCCTATCAGAGCTATGTTCTCGTTCGGATCGGCCTTTTGGCGTTCTTGAACGAATTTTGCGAGGAACTCAGCCTGTAGCTTTTTCTTTAAGCGGACGCCTTCCATTCGCTTCGGGTCGTCGTAACCGAGGAGAGACTTTAAATGGTTGACGACGACGGTGAACTCGAACGGTTTATCACTGGCCGGATCGATGACCGAAGCTCTCAGCATCAGCGGCGGCCGGTCGTTGAGCGACATCTCCTCCGATAGGCTCGGATTTTCGAATTTTTCCGACTTTCCGAACTGTTTCGTTTCGATGACCTTAATTCGCGACGTCTTTACGATAAATCCTACGTCGATACCTCGGGCGTCGTTGCCGTCGATCAAAAATGCCTGGTATTGTGGGTCTGGCTTGCCGGCGGCTTTGGTGTCGGCGTTTAGCCTGTCAGCAAGGCGTTTCAATACCGCCAGATTCTCCACCTCGACGGTTCCGATGACGTCGGGCGACTTCATAACGTCGCGGATCGCCATCGATATCTTCTTTAGCCGCTTGTTCAGGGCTTCGGTCGAGACCACCTCTTCCTTGATCCCGGGATCATCCTGATCATCAAAGAAATTTTCAAGGTTCATCCCGGCGATCGAAAATTGGCGATCAGTCGGCGTCGGCATTGCCACGCGCGAACTGTAACTAACGACCGACGGCTTCATTGTTGGGTCAACGAGTATGGTGTAGGTGTGATACGAATAATGAAGAACGCCGGAAACATTCTTGAGCTGGGTGAGGGCGGGCACGTCGATCGGGGACGAGTCGAGCTGCGCCGTCGATTCGACCCGAAGCCGTTCCGGGTTGCCGTCAAAAAGCGCCATTTTCGGATAGGATTTCGCGAACTCTCCCTTCTCCTTATCGCCCATGAAAACGTAATCGAAAACGTCGAAACCGACCTCGCGAAACGGCCGCGGCATTCCCTTCACGACGCCATAAAATGTACCACTGGAGGTCGCGATATCCGTTTTTCCGTCGACACGGCCGCCGGTCGGCGAGACGACGGTCATTTCGGGTACGAGGACGCGCATCCCTTCGTATTTTTCGAGCTGGTCGATCTTATTAGATTTGAAATCTTCAACGGTCAGGATCACTGGTTTCGGCAGATCGTTGGCTTTTGACACGATCTGAATTGCGTCGGTACCCTGGCGGAATGTGATCTCGGTGATCGGCAGAGTATTCTGTTCGGACCTGGGTCGAAACTCCGTCACGGAGCCCGAAACTGTGACCAGATTTCCGATCGCTGCTTCCTCCGTGGGCTCAGTCTTAGTGTAGACAAACAACCCCTCAGATGTGTTGGGGTCCTTATCGATGTCCTTGTCGGCCGTCTGAATAAAGAAACCGGATCTCGTTCGGGCCGTTACCACGCCGGTTGTTTTGACACTCTGGCCGACCAGCGGCGACACGTTTTTGTCGCCCTGGATCGCCGAAATCGGAACTTCCTTCTGCCCGAATACAAATAGGGCACCGGTCAGGACGACAGCGGTGCTTATTAGGACCCTAATTCCGAAAATTCTAACTGCTTTGAACATTACTGCTGGTCGTGTCTGCGTTCGATGATCGCCTGCGTATTTATTGGTATTGCCGAGAAGAAATTGTAACCGGTCAAGTTCTCGACGGCGTCGACCGTGACGCGGAACGTACGCCATGGCTCATTGATGTTGAGCGGAGGCTGATTCGGCACGATGATCCCGAATGCCCGCGTGGCACGCGAAACCCGCGAGAGGTCGTTAGAACCGTTCGGTAAAATCAAAACTACTTTCCAGGTCACCGCGGGCACGACCACCTGGCCGTTGGCGATCGTTCCGACATTCCCGCTTGGGCCGTCAATGATATATATCTCATTTCCTGAGGCGGCGAGCGTTCGGCAATATGTCTCAAATTCCTCCCACGGTCCTTGATTGTTGGCGGCAAGCTGCGGAACGAAATTGGTCATCAAGAACGTCGCGGAATTATCGGGGATTGAACGCGTGCGATCACCCGACGGACACATATGGCCGCGATCGTAGCCGGAGCCTGAATAGTCAGTATCGGTCACCTGATACCAACCGGCCGGCAACGAGGTGTCGGGGCGGTAGTCATTCTGCCGAGGGGCACCGCCGATCCACGAACTGTCGAGCCGCCAGGCGACCCAATTGGGCTCACCCTTGCTGCGGTTGTACGAGATCGTGTACTGCGGCTTTTGCATCAGGTAATTGTTCTCATTCGCAATATCGCCGGTCGCGTTGCTGGGATTGCCGAAGATCAGCGGGTCTTCGTCCGGCAGCGGAACACTGATATTTAGATTTTGATTGAGATTTACAGTCCGAGCTTCGGCGTCAGACGCGACCGCCGTAACGGCGTGAATACCGCCACTCGTTCCCAATGGGATCGGAGCAAAGTAGGAGAAGACATTGTCACCGGCGGTTGCGTCGCCGTTCGTGCCGTCGTCAAAAAACGTCTGCGTAGCCGAGCCGCCTATGTCGGTAAGGTTACCAACTACGGTAATACCCGTGCTCGGAGGCGTTGTCGCCGGTATCACGGTGACCGTTATCAGCGTCGAACTTCCCGGTGAGACCGTCGCCGGATTGGCAGCGATAGCAGCGAACAATGTCGTGCCGCCGCCACCGCAGACGATCGGTGCTGTCGAAGTGTTTCTAGCGTTCGACGGATTAGTATTTGAAAAGTCAGCAGAGTTGTTGTCGGTGTCCTGACAGCCATTGAGCAGGCGCGACTGGCTAGTGTTGATCGGCGGTGCGGTCGTCCGCGTGCCTTCAAAAAAGATGTTGCTCGCCCCACCCCAACCGACGGCGTCAATGATGGTGCCGGTATTCTGGGCACCGTTCCTGATCGCGAGGCCACCCGCAGTCGCACTCATCGAGCATGAACAGGTCGACGGGTTGTAGGTAATGTCTGCATTGCCCGCACCGACGAAATTTGTCGAAGCGATCAGGTAATACTGGCCCGGCTGTACGATCGTTGTGGTCGTCCACGCGGCAAACGGTCCAACATCGTTGGTGCCGGCAGACGAGCGATAGACAACGCGGTAACCATTTAGGTCGACAGGGGCGGAACCGATGTTATGGAGTTCGACAAATTCGTCGTCCGCGACCGTTCCACCAGCCTGAAATTGGCTGATGACAATATTGGGCGAAACAAGGTCCGGACTTGATGCCGAACTCTCCTTTTGCGCAAGTACATCGAATTTTACAACGCCAAATACGGTGATAACCGCAAGTACAGCAACGGTCAATAAAAGGTACTTCTTCATTTAATACAATTCCTAAAACAAACTTTCGAGGGGAGCGATCAAACGGGCAATCTATATACTTAGCACAAATGACCGCTAATCCGAATCCCGAATAGGGGTTCGAGATCAAAATCTTCAGTGCCGATCAGGCGTCGCGAACTTGAGGGTCTACCTGCCGGGTCGCGGATAGACAACCGGACTGCGGTTACCGTCCTTATCTATCGCCCGGACGCCGAAGAAATAGTTGTCTTTCGACATTTCGGCCAGCGTATAGCTCGTCACATTTCCGATGAATTTTGAGTTGGTCCAGTACGGCGAGGTCGTGTCCCGCCATACGATCTCGTATCCGGCGAGGTCTGCATCCTTATTGGCGTCCCATTTGAGGTCCGTGTCATTGGTCAAACGGGTCGTTACGATGACAACATTCCTCGGCTTAGCGGGTGCGAGGGCGAGGCTGGCGAGGGCGGCCAAGTTTACACGTGTGGCGTTGGCGACATACTCGAAGTCAACAAATTCCGGCAGATCGCCGTACTGCTTGCCGTCGACCATCTTGACGCTTTGATGCTGATGAGTGTAATCCTCGTGCGGTTCCGTGAATCGAACGGCAGCAAACCCGTTCTCGAGGAACGGAATATGGTCGCCGCCACGGCCGTAACGGTCCCGTCGATACACAAGGGTGACCTGAAATTTCGGTAAATACAGGGCTGCCGTTTCCTTGATATAACGGCCAAGCTGTCTCGACGCCGAATCGTTCTCGCCGCCTACGCTGCGGCGAACGTTGGCTTCGGCCGGCGTCTCGTTCGACGGAACACCCTCGGCAAAGACACGAACGGTCTGACGGTCCGGGGCGTTCTTGTAACTCGTGACGCCGCCGATGATGTCGTTCGTGAACATCGCCTCGATATTCATCTTGGTTTCGACGGCCTTTTTGGCGAAATAGGTCGCTCCGAGCAAGCCCTGCTCCTCGCCGGGCACGGTCATAAAGATGATGGTCGCGTCGAATTTCTGTTTCGACATAACGCGGGCGAGCTCGAGTGAGGCAGCCGTTCCGGAAGCGTCGTCGTTCGCACCGGGTGCATCGCAAGTCGCGTCCGTCGCGTCCTGATTACACATCGAATCGTAGTGTCCCGATACCACGTAAACCCGGTCCGGGTCGGTCGTGCCTTTCAAAATGGCGTAAACGTTTGTGAGGGTTGTCGGCTGCGGGATACGGTTAGCCTTCGGCTGGACGAATGACTGCTTCTGAACGTCAAGACAGCCACCGCAATCCTTACTTATTTTCTGAAACTCGCCGTAGATCCAATCGCGAGCGGCACCGATGCCGCGAGCCGGGTCATCCTGTGACGAGAGCGTGTTGCGGGTCCCAAAGGAGACGAGCTTGCGGATGGTCGTCTCGATGTTCCTGGCCGAAACTTCCTTGACCATCTTGGCGATCTCGGGATTCGGTTTAACTGGTTTGGATTGGGCGAAAATAAATGAGGAACTGACGATGACGATAATTAGCGCGACGACAAAACGAAATTTCATAAGTAAATCCGTCGACTTGCAGCCTGTAACCAGTACTTTGCAGGTCAAATTGGTGATTTACTGAATACGATACGCCTTTTCTTTCCATACGACAACGACCGTTCCGCCGATGGTGTCGGCGATCGACCGTATGCCGGAATCGAGCTTTTTGTAGTCGTCGGTCCCGCGTTTGTAGTTACGCGTTGGTTGGCCGTGGTAGGCATCGTCGTACCAGACGCCGTTTCGCTGAGTAAACGACCTGCCGCCCGCCTGTTTTCGGGCGGTATTCTCAAATGTCCCCATTGCAGCGACGTTCGACTGTTGCTGCACTTGGGTGTTCATAGGGCCGGCAGCTCGTTTTGCCGCAACTTTCGGTGCTTCATCACGCTCTGCTTTCTTTTCTTCCGTCTTTGCCAACCCATCGTCGACGTCCTTTAGTTTGTACTCGTTGGCTTTGTCGTCACGGGCCGCCAACGTCTCGCCGGAAACGACAGGCGCGGGCGGCGCTGCCGCGGCTGGCCTACCCGCTCCGCTCGTGTCCACAGCGTCGAGTTTCGATTCCTTTTCATTTC
Source organism: Acidobacteriota bacterium (assembly GCA_029781855.1). Lineage (GTDB taxonomy): Bacteria > Acidobacteriota > Blastocatellia > Pyrinomonadales > Pyrinomonadaceae > OLB17. The sequence continues at coordinate 75,704 of JAKOVX010000003.1, forward strand.
GGCCGTTCAGAGGGAGGTCGCTGACTGACCTCGAGGTCGCACTGACCGCGGAATTCGACGCCGTGTTCGTGGCGTTTGACGAGGAAGATGTGCCGGGCGACTGAGGCGTTGCATTGGCAGTGGTATTCGCGGCGGGGGCCGAAGCATTCGCCATTCCCGTATCCTGTCGTTCGGAAGCGAATGGTTCGCTGAGGGCGCTTGGCCCGCCGGCCGGTCGCTGTTCCTGGTCGGTGACCTTTGCGACGTCTAACGATTTTCCGCTCCGTTCAATCAAAAGAAATCCGAGAATCCCTGAAAATGCGAGAACAAGCGCTCCCATCGCAAGAGCGAGATTCGGCACGCGGAATATCCGTTCGTACCACGGCGCGGCTGCGGCGGCTATTGGAGCCGGTGAAACGGCAGAAGCGGCCGCCTGGTCCGCTTCGGCATTCATCAGGATCGTCTGTGAGAGCATTCGGCGGCAACTGTCGCAGTCGGCGAAGTGCTCGATGTAGAGCCGTTTCGAACTCTCGGGGATCGCGTTCTCAGCAAAGGCCGCGATCACGTCGGCGTCGAGGTGCTTCTTCGGCTCCGTCGGGTCATCGCCGACGAGCACACCCCGATCGTCCCGCGCCTTCCGCAGTAAAACGTCGATCTCTTTGTCGAATTCAAGTTCCATCTAAAATATTCACCACAGAGACTCAGAGGACACAGAGAACAATTTCGATAACGAATCGATCATGACGTTCTTTTCGATCATCTCGTTCATTCCTGTCAAAAACCTCCTGCGCCTCCGTGGCGAGGTTTTCGTAACCCAACTAAAGAACGCCTCGCGTCCACAAATCTTGCACCAGGATCAAAACAAGAAGTGCCGCGAACATCGTTTCGAAGTTGATGCCGAGCCTGGCGGCGGTCTCGCTCAGATGGCGTTTGACCTCGCCGTCGGTCCAACCGTGATGTTCACGCAATGCTCTTTCGACACCCTTACGGATCTCGGTCTGGACACGGACTAGTTTTCGGCTAGCCGTTGCTTCGTGGTAGCCGAACGTCGCGGCGATGTCTTTTAATTTCAGATCGTCGAAATAATACATCTTCAGGATTAACCGGTCCTCGGCGTCGAGAGCCGCGACCGAAGCCTTGAGTGCGGCGGTAACGTCATCGGCAGTGCGTTTGTCGCTGAGCAGCGATTCCGGATCGTCGCTGTGCGACACGAGACCGTTATTGGACTGAAGCGACGCCTCGTTCGCGAGGTTCTCAAACTCGCGGTCCTCCTCGATCTGGACGAACTTAGATTGCTTGCGAAACTGGTCGACCGCGAGCTGCGAAACCACCGCCCGCAGCCACCCGGCAAGCGAACCGCGGCCCGAATAATACGCGAGCTTGCTCTTTTTGTTGCCGTCGCCGTCCACCCGCAGGCCATAGAGTTCGGCCCAGATTGAGCTCGCGAGGTCCTCGGCATCCTCGCTGTTGGACGAGATCTTGCGAGCGGCCGACTTAACGGTCGAGTCGAAATTGGCGACTAGGTCCTCCCAGGCCCGTTCGTCGCCGCGTTCGCATGCGATGATCAGGCAGATGTCGTCGGCACGGATCTCGTGGACAAACTCTTCGATCTCGGTATGAGCCGCGTTCGGATTGTCTCGCAGAAGGTACTTTTCGACCGCTGCGGCGACGCGCCCGGCGATATCCGCACCCGTCAGCCCGCGTGCATTCTCAGCGCGCGAGATCAGATGCTCTATCGCTTCTTCGACCGTATTTTTGTGCTTTTCGGCGATCGGGCTCATTCAAAAACGTGTCACGATTTTAACACTGTTTCGATTAAAGCTGGAACATCTTGGGTTGTTCAGCCTTATTTCAAGTGCTTTCGCAAAAACGACACGATCTTATACCCGTCGTAGTAGACCCACGGTTTTTGGCCGAGGGTGTAATGGCCGCAGGGGATGACGGCTTTGCTGTGCTTGACCTTGTGACGGCGCAGGGCGTTGATGACGTCGCGTGAGAGGTCTATCGGAAAGCTGAGGTCGTAGAGCGTGTAGATGTATCGCTGCGGCCTGGGCGGCAGCTTGGCTAGGCGGTCGATATATGCCATTGGCGAGATCGGCAGCCAGTATTCGCGAAGCTCGTCGAGGGTGAGATTGTTGCCGAGCCCTTCCTTGACGGCATAGGTCGAAAGGCCGTGCCAGACGACGTCGGCAGGATAACCGGACACGTGGTTAAAGACAGCCGTATCAATGTCCATGTCGTGCGTAAAGGCGAAAAAGCCAACGCACGAGCCGATGCTGGTTCCGACGATGCCGATCTTTTCGTATCCCTGCTGCTTTAACCATCGGACCGCCGAACGGGCGTCAACCACTGATTGCTGCAGGCCCTGAAGCGTCCGGCCGACATTGGGCGCGACCAGATAATCGGCACGCTCGAGCTCCGGCGGCATACGCTCCTCGTGAAACGGCAGCGTCATTCGCAGTGCCGTGATGCCGACCTTGTTGAATATTTTGCACAGGTCCCAATACGTCCCTGCTTTCGCGTTCCAGTGAGGCAGGACGACGACCGCGGACTTGCGGTTATTTTCGTGCGGGAAATACTTAGCGTAGACCGTATTATTCTCCGGCGATGTCGTCTCGATGCCGCTTGTCCAGGTCAGCAGGTCGCCATCGAGCCGGAAATCCTGCACATCCGGTGAGAAAAAGAATTCGTCGCTGTGTTCGACCGTGTACTTCGAAAATTCGCTGAAGATCTTGCGCGGGTCATCACCGTTCTGCTCGACGCCGATGAATTCGGTGCCCCAGTCGAACGGATGCACCACGCGGTTGTCCTCAAGGAACGCGTGGTGCCTTTCGCGGCCGTGCATGTATCGTTTGAGCATATCTATCCGTTACCTGATCAATATTAATCATACCGTATCCGGCTGGATTTGCCTCGATGCCGCTCCCACCGACCCCACGCAAAAATGAGATGTCGGATCCGTCTAACCACTGACAGCCCATACTTGGGCGAAGGACGCCTCCAGAGGAGGAAACAACGAATGGAATATTACGTACCAATGGTGATGATAGGCATTCTGGCCGCGTGGATGCTATCAGCTCGATACCAAAGCAGGGTGAACGCTAACGGCGGATGTCCGAATTGCCATACGCCGGTACCGCTTACGCGAAAACCGACATCTGCCCGACAAGCGGTTTGGGGTGGTTGGACGTGCACGAATTGCGGTACGGAAATGGATTCCCGTGGAAATGAGATCGAGGGCCGTACAGCCTGATGATGCTCTGGCAGGATCTAGGCATTGTTTGCCTTCGCTTTTCCGAGGATCTTTTCGTAAAAAGCGATGTATTGCGGAATGATCTCGTTGGTCGAGTAACGCTGAACGGCGAGTTCGCGGCCGCGCTCGCCGAATGAACGCCGCATATCTTCGTTTCGGACCAATTTCAGCGTGTCGGAACTCATTTTTTCGACGTCGCCGATGTCGCTCAGGAAACCGCTCTCGCCATCGTTGATCACTTCGGGAATCCCGCCGATCCGCGTGGCGATCACGGGTACCTCACACGCCTGCGCCTCGAGGGCGGCGAGGCCGAACGATTCGAGTTCCGACGGAAGCAAAAAGATGTCCGATACGCCCAGATAATCCGCAATATTCGACTGCTTGCCGACGTGCAAGACGCTGTCCGTAACTCCGAGTTGTTCAGCCCGATACCGTACAGCGGACATCTCCGGGCCGTCACCGACGAGTACCAATCTTGCATTTTCGCCCGCTGAGCGGACCTTCGCGAGGATCTCAACACAATCGATCGGCCGCTTGACGGCACGGAAGTTTGACACGTGAGTGAGCAGGCGTTCGCCGTTCGGAGCGAGTTCCTTTCTCAGCGGCGAATCGGCCAGACGCTGATAATGGGTTGGGCAGATAAAATTCGGGATGACTGTGATCTCGTCAAAATCGAATGTCTCGATCGTCGCCTGCTTCAGAAATTTAGAAACGGCCGTCACGCCGTCCGATTGCTGCAGGCCGTAACGCGTGATCGGCAGATACGAGCGGTCAGCGCCGACGAGCGTGATGTCAGTGCCGTGAAGCGTCGTAATTACAGGGACGTAACGCTTCTGTTTGATGGATTCGCGGGCAAGAACGGCACTGATCGAATGCGGGATCGCGTAATGCACGTGCAGCAGATCGAGGTTTTCAGCCCGGGCGACAGTCGCCATTTTGGTTGCAAGCGCAAGGTCGTAAGGTTGGTGCTCGAACAGCGGATACGACATCATCTCCACCTCGTGAAAATGGATGCGCTCGTGATTCGCGTTTAGGCGCATCGGCATTATTGACGAGATGAAATGGACGTTGTGGCCGCGTTCAGCCAGTTCCTGCCCAAGCTCCGAGCCGACAATGCCGCTGCCGCCATAGGTCGGATATACCGTGATGCCGATGTTCATATTGCGCAAATGCCCAATCCATTATCGTAGCACGCGGAACCATTCGAACTCTATCGTGCCCCAACTCGATGTCGGCGTGTTTTCACCCGCGCACCGAAGGCTCGGAAAGATATCGCTTACGCCTGCTTCAGTGCTTCATTTTGCTTCAGCGCTTCAGTGAAGCACCGAGCAGCCGGCTTCAAATAATCACGACGTCGAGTCTTTTCGACGCACTAAGTAGATTATTCCTTTGTTGTCATCGGTGAAGAGGAAAGAATCCCCGCTGAGTTTCATAATGTCGCACGGGCGGCCGTAAACGGTTCCTTTTACCAGAAATCCCGTGATAAAGTCCTGCAGTTTCTCCCCTTTGCGCATAATGACGATCTTGTAACCATGACCAACGGCCTTGTTCGTGGAGCCATGCAGTGCAACCAGAAACGCGTCTTTTATCAACGCCGGAGCGTCGGCGTCATCGAAATAGTCGAACCCGAGGGCCGATGCATGTGCCGGGAAGAAAGCGTACGGGACAGCTACATTCTTGCATCCCTCGGGCCGTCTGAACTTCGGGTCGCCGAAGATCCTGCCGTTCGACGAGTAGCAATACGGCCAGCCGTAGTCGGTGCCTTCCTTTAGCGCGTAGAACGTCTCGTCGGGCTTTTGCAGACCCAGATGGTCGGCTCCCTGATTGGTCGCAAAGACAAATTTGCCGATCGCCCGGAGGCCGACCGCATTGCGCAGGCCGCGGGCAAATTGACGCTGATCGGTGCCGTCCGGGTTCATTTCCACTATGCTGGCGCGGACCTTCTCCTTCTCGACGCAGGCATTGCACGACGATCCGACGGAAACATAGAGTTTGCCGTCTGGCGAGAACGACAGCGTTCGTGTGAGGTGCCAACCGCCGTATTTGTAACTAAGACCGTAGTCCGGGAAAGTCGCTAGTACCTGTGGCTTGGTGTCAGTTGGTTTGGTTTCGCCGAGAGTAAATTTTCGACGCGTCAGCTTGTCTGTCTCGGCTAGATAAAACCACTCTTGTCCGTTTTCGTCCCTGTAGAACTGACAGCTGTTCGGGTTCCGCAGATTTGTCATATATGGGATCACCTTGCTGAACTTCCCGGTTTTGGCGTTCCAGCCGTCGAGGATATAGATCGCTCCTTTCTTATTGTCAGTCAGATCGTGCATATCCGTGACAAAAATGCGGCCATCCGGGGCCTTGGTGAAAAACCGCACGCGGGTCAGGCCTTCGGCGGCCGGGATGATCTCGTATTCGGCCGGGAGGTTCAGACTGAATGTTTTGCCGCCTTTGAGCGTGATCTTGTGTGGAACGAGTTTTGACTGAGCAAAGACAGATATATTTGCCGCCAGCAGCACCAAAAGTAGTAGTAATTTCATTTGATTCGTGATATTCGTGTACGTAATGGCAAAAGACAAAATAGGTATCGACAAAATGCGTGTCGCCGAGGGCTCGAAAGTCGATCTGAAAGACCATCCGACCGACTATTCAGGTCGTTATACGGACAAGAAAATGGCCGTTCAAGACCTCGAAACAAACATCCGGCGACTGACCGAACTACAAGATGTACTATACGCTCAAAATGTTCACTCACTTTTGATCATTTTTCAAGCGATGGATGCCGCAGGCAAGGACAGTGCCATAAAACACGTGATGAGCGGGTTAAATCCACAGGGTTGTCAGGTGACCTCGTTCAAGTCCCCGTCGGCCGAGGAGGTCGATCACGATTTCCTCTGGCGTTGCCAAAAAGCCCTGCCGGAACGAGGCCGGATCGGCATTTTTAATCGTTCGCACTATGAGGAAGTGCTCGTTGTCCGTGTGCACTCAAAGATATTGCAGCTCCAACAGTTGCCGGACAAGATCAAGAATGACAAGTTCATCTGGAAGAAACGATTCGAGCAGATCCGAAACTGGGAACAACATCTGACACAGAACGGCACCCACGTTCTCAAGTTCTTCCTGAATGTTTCGAAAGCGGAGCAGAAGAAGCGCTTCCTCGAACGGATCGACATACCGGACAAGAACTGGAAATTCTCCACAAGTGACGCCCGCGAGCGGAGCTTCTGGTACGACTATATGAATGCATATGAGGACGCGATACAGGAGACCTCGACTGAGCATTCACCTTGGTATATTGTGCCAGCCGACAAAAAGTGGTTCACGCGCCTCGCGATCTCCGAGATCATCGTCCGAAAAATGGAATCGCTCGACATGAAATATCCGGTGGTCAGCAAAGAACGCCTCGCGGAATTGCAGGAAGCAAAGCGGATTTTGGTGAGCGAGGTCGCTCCACACTTACTGATCAAAAAATCGAAACCGCCGGTCGCGAATTCAAAGGCAAAAGTGGTCAAAAAGGGCGAAAAGCGAAATGGCGGCGTTGGTAAAAAGAGAAATGATTTCCGGTAACATCAGGTTGCGCTTGAATAGCTTAACCGAAAGGTTCGATCTCGGACTTCCATCGCGACATAAGTGTCTGGAAAATGAGCGTGTCCTGAACCGTCACCAGATCAACAGCTTATTTTGACTCAGGCACCAATCGCATGATCCGGTCGTCGTCTTTGGCAGGCGAACCTCGGCCGTCGCGATTGGACGTCGAAAAGTAGATATATCCGTCCGGCCCCTGCTCCATCTCGCGGATACGTCCGACAACGCCCTCAAGCAAATTCTCCTGCGCGATCACCTTTCGGCCATCGAGCGTAACGCGAATTATCCTCGCTCCTCGGAGGCAGCCAAAGAAGAAATTCCCTTTGAACGCATGAAAAGCCGAGCCCGTGTAGAACATCGCGCTTCCGGGAGCACATGCCGGCGAATATTCCAACAGCGGCGAAACCATCCCGTCACGTTTCTCATTGTGATGGATCTCGGGCCACCCGTAATTGTATCCCCGTTCGACAATGTTGACCTCGTCGCCGCCTGAACCCTTACCTTCGAACGAGCTGGGCCCGTGTTCCGTTTGGAACATCAGTCCGGTGCCCGGCTGCCAAACCAAACCCTGTGCATTTCGGTGGCCGTAGCTCCAGATTTCAGGCCTCGCACCCTTTTGCCCGACGAACGGATTGTCGTTCGGAACGCTGCCGTCGTCGTTCAACCTGAGCGTTTTGCCGGCGAGCGAATCGAGTTTCTGAGCTAAATTCCAGTCCGTAGAGTCACCTGTCGTGACATACAATTTACCGTCGGGACCAAAACGACACCGCATTCCTGAGTGGTTCGGAGCGCCGGGAACATCGTCGACGATCGTCCTCGGATCGGTGAATTTGCCGTCAAGGTACTTATAACGGACGACCTTTACACGTTTGCCTTCCTGGTTGTACGAATAGGCGAGGTAAACAAAGCCGTTCTTTCCAAAATCCGGGTGCAGCGTGATGTCCATTAGTCCGCTCTCGCCGGTCGGTTCGACATCGGGGACGGTAAAGACCGGTTCCACCCGCAGCTTGCCTTTCTCGATGATCCTTACTCGTCCGGGACGCTCGGAAAAGAGCAGATCGTTGTTCGGCAGCCATACAAATCCCCACGGCATCTCGAGGCCCGACGCGACGGTCTCGATCCGAAACCGTGAATCTCTCGCTTGTGTCTCGAAGACCTGATCCTCGGCAAATCCAGTCGGAGCTGCCACACATGATCCGGAAAACAAAGCAAGAATAATTAGCAATTTGTTAATATGTCGGACGCTACGCATATGCTTTTCCTCCGGGTAAATTGCCTCCTCTTTAGCCGATAAGACGCGAATTCGGTCCGATCAGTTGGCAGCGGCCTGACCGGATTCTTCCATCCGTTCGGCGAGTTCGGCCCAACGGGCAAGGTCTGCGTCAAGCCGGGAGTTAAGTTCCTGCTGCTCTAGGAACAGTTCGTGAACACGTCCCGCGTCGCTCGCGGCGGCAGCAAGTTCGACGTCTATCTTCGGCAATCTTTTCTCGGACTCTGCGATCCGCAACTCGACTTGCTCGAATTCGCGAATCTCCTTGAAGCTGAGCTTCTTCGAGCGTGGTTTTTCTTTGGCCGTATTCTCGGGAGACCTCTGCTTCGGCGCTTCCACCGACTTCTGCTCGGCTTCGGTACGTTCGCGGTATTCGAGATATGCGCTATAGTCTCCGGCGTATTCGCGAACCTCGCCGCCAGGTTCAAAACGAAAAACATTGTCGATCGTCCGGTCGAGAAAATAGCGGTCGTGGCTGACGACGATCAGTGCCCCGGGGAAATCGTCGAGATACTCCTCGAGAGCGATGAGCGTAGGGATGTCGAGGTCGTTGGTCGGTTCGTCGAGCAACAGGACGTTCGGCGAACCCATCAGAATCCGAAGAAGGTAGAGTCGGCGGCGTTCACCTCCCGACAGATTGCCGATGACCGCGTATTGGGCCGCCGGAGAAAAGAGAAATCTCTCCAGCATTTTGCCCGCGGTAATCTGAACACCTTCGTTGGTAGTGACGTATTCGGCTACGTTGCGGATATAATCGATCACCCGTTCATCATCGTTCAACTCCCGGCTCTCCTGATCGTAATAACCGATATGGACGGTCTGCCCGATCTCGATCTCGCCGCTGTCCGGCGGGACGCGACCTGTGATCATATCCAACAGCGTTGTTTTGCCTGAACCATTCGCGCCAATGACGCCTATTCGGTCGTCGCGTTTGAGCAGGTACGTTAGGTTATCAATGAGGATATTGTCACCATAGGATTTTGAAACACCGTTTATCTCAATGACCTTCGAGCCAAGACGTTTTGAGCCGATCGCGATGTCGACCTCGCCCTTGGCTTGTTCCTTCGGTAGAGCCATCAACGAATGTGCTGCCTCGATGCGGTGTTTCGATTTGCGGGTACGAGCTTTTGCTCCGCGGCGGAGCCAGGCAAGCTCCTTTTTGATAAGCTGTTCCCGTTTGTGACCCTCGACCGCACGGAGTTCTTCCTGTTCGGCCTTTTTCTCAAGGTAGTAAGCGTAGTTACCCGCAAAGCTCTGCACCGTTCCGCGATCGACCTCAAATATCCGATCAGTGACACGGTCGAGAAAATAGCGGTCGTGCGTGACCAGCAGCAATACGCCGGTGTACCGGGCGAGATACGACTCGAGCCACTCGATCGTGTCGGCATCGAGATGGTTGGTCGGCTCGTCGAGAATGAGGATGTCAGGCTTGAAGATCAGTTCGTGTGCAAGCGCGACACGTTTACGCTGTCCGCCGGAGAGCGTGCCCATCTTCGCTGAGGTGTCGTTGATCTCGAGCTTTGTGAGCACTGCCCGCGCATTTGTCTCGATCTCCCAGCCGCCATTCATTTCGAGCTCGTGCTGCAATTCCGAAACACGCTCAAGCAATTTAGGACTGTGGTCGCCGGCGGCAAGGTCGTGACAGGCATTCTCGTATTCGAGGATCGTCTGCATGACGCCGCCGCTCGAAGCAAAGATCGTTTCGAGTACGGTAAAGTTGTCATCAAATTGCGGATTTTGCGATAGGAAGGCGAGAGACTTGCCTTTTGCCCGGATCACGCGGCCCGTGTCAGGTTCCTCGAGGCCGGCGATCACACGAAGCAGCGTACTTTTGCCGGCGCCATTGGCACCGATGATGCCGATCTTGTCGCGGTCCTCGAGACCGAGGGTAACATTCTCAAAAAGCGGCTTGAAGCCGTAGTTCTTTGAGACATTTTCGAGCGAGACAATATTCATTCAACGAAATTATCTCACGCGAAGCGGTAAGGGACACAAAATCGCGATCCATTAATCGGATCAAGGTCAAAACGAATCGATCTCGAGCAGGTCGCCTATGCGTTCGATCGAGATATCGGCGGCGGGATATTGAGCGACTTGTTCAGCGTCGAGAGCGTAATGACCCTGTCGCGGAAATACCGTAGTTACACGATCACCCCAGGCGGATTTGATCGACGAAAGTATCCGGATCTTGTCATCGACAAGCACATATCTCTCGGCCGGATAGCGGCGTTCGACGTCGTGGAGTTCCTGTTCCTTGTGAATGTAAACAAGAATATTTCCGCCGACCGCCTCAAACAGGCCCGATCGCTCGATCTTACGCGGCTGAAAAACAACATCGCCGTCCGTTAAGATCACGACCGTTCCAAGGGTGCTGCACTTTTCGATCACGTCGAGCGAATTCGGAAACAGGCGGTTGGCAAACGGGTAATTGATCAAATAGGTCGAAACCGCCAACAGATGTGAATCATACGGGTGGCTAATGCGATACCGCTGGAGTGCGCCCAAATAGTCAGCGTAGCCAAGCTCGTTTCGCAATTCTTCAAAAATATCCCAGTAAAGTTCGCTTCTTTTCATTCCGACTTCCTTGTCCAAATACCGCCGCAGATCTGTTGTCACGCGGTCGTTATCGAGTAGGGTGTTGTCGACGTCAAAAAGGAATACGGTCTCGGGGTTTTCCATAGCTGATCAGAAATTTTAGCTCGTAAGTCTCCTGTAAATATTCGGCATTCGTTCGGGCAAGCTGAGCACGTCGTCGATTATCGTGTAGCCGACGTTGCCGTAAAGGTCTTTCAGCTCGGCTTCGGATTCGCGGTCTACGGTGATGCAAAACGGCGTGATGCCCATAGTTTTGGCCTCGGTCAGGGCCTCGCGAACGTCCTCGCGGGCGTAACGCGCGTCGCCGTAGTCGTGGTCGTACGGGCGGCCGTCGGTCAAGATGATGAGCAGCTTCGTCCGTGCTTCCTGTTTCAGCAGTTTGGCGGCGGCGTGTCGGATCGCGGCACCGAGACGCGTGTTGTTTTGAAACGTGATGCCGCCGATCCGCTTTTCGATAACTTCGGAGTATTTCTCGGCAAAATCCTTGACGACATAGAATTTCACATTTCGGCGGCCCTCGCTCGTAAACCCGTAGATCGAATAGATGTCGCCGACCGCTTCGAGAGCTTCGCTCATCAGCACCAAGCCCTCTTTCTCGATCTCGATGATCCTCCGGCCGGGATGAGTGTACGGCTGCAGCGGATTGCGCGTGATCGTTCTCGCCGTTGACGAAGACTGATCGAGGAGGATCGAAACTGCAACGTCACGCTGGCGGCGGAGTTTTTTGGTGTAGATATTCTCAGACTGCAATCCGTCGGCGCGACGGTCGACGACAAAATCGACAAGAGCGTTCAGATCGTAGTCTTCGCCGTCGAGTTCACGATTGATGCGGGTGAGGTTTTCCGGCTTCATCAGCTGAAACTGATGTCGAATCGACGAGATCACACCGCGGTAACGCGAGCGCGTTAGTTCCACAAAGTTGCGGTCGCCTTGCTTCACCTTCTTCTCGATAACACGGCTCCATCCGACACGATAATCGTTCAATTCGCGATCCCATTCATCGTAGGCGAACGCTTCGTCACCGGGCTCAAGCGGCTGTTCGGGAACCTCGCTCTGGGACCAGGCCTCTGAGCCCTGCAGATCGTCGGGTTCGCCTTCGTCGTCGAGGCTGTTCCATGCGTTGAAAAGGTCCGAGATATCCTGGGCATTCTTCTGACGTTCCCGCTTGACCTGATCCTCGGTAACCGACTCGGCCGCGTCCTTGTCATCGTAGGCAAATTCGCTCTTGTCGTCGGTATTCTCGGTCTCGGCTTCCTGGGTTTGCTCCGGTGTGATGTTCTGAAAAAGATCGTAGACACGGCTCGTTGCCATCAGCGAGTCGGCGACGGTTGGAAGAACGACATCACCATTCTTTCTCGTGTCTTCCCGTATGAACTGCAGATATTTTTCAACAACGGTTTCGATCTCACTGACGATCTGGCCGTAAAAGCGCTTAGCATCGTCCGTCGCTCCGCCGCAGAGCGTGATCTGGAAAAGCAGCTCGAAAGGGACCTGATGCATCGGCACGTCGAAAATGTAAGGCCTATTCTTGCCCAGTTGCGACTGCATCAGATCAAGATCCTTTCGCAAGCCTCGATATGTGTGTCGCAGACGGTTATCGATCCGCGCATTTTCCATAGTCGAGAATATTTTGCGGGCCAGGCGAGGTTCGGGGAACACGTTGAGAATCGCACGGTAATCCGAGTTCTTCGGTAGGTTCTTGACCTTCTTTTTGTCGTCTTCACGCTGCTGCTCGTCCGGACGAGCCTTTTCGCCTGTTTGAACGTCCTCGATATATCCGGCGAGCGAGAAGGCATCGATCTGATCCGCAGTCGCTGAATACAGGTCGGAAAGTTCGCTGAATGCAGCTTTCAGGCCCTTTGTGTCCTTATTAAAGGTTCCAAATTCGATCTGACCGGCACCGTGGGCGGCAAGTACCTTAAACAGCCGGAAATCCATGTCGTCGTCATCGAATTCGGCAACAGTCGACGGTAGGTAGATCGTCTTGCCGTCACCTATCCTCGTTTCCTGAGTCACGGACGACATTGGGGCGACCTCGATCTCACTTCCGGTCAGAGCTTCGATATACATCCGCAAGACCGGTTGGACCCGCTCGAGCGGCAAACCGACCCGCGTTTCCTGGAGACGTTCGTTCGATTCACGAGTTTCCAGAGCAAAGTAGCTCCGTCGCGATTTGGATGATGCCGATTCGCGCTCGCGAATTCCCGTTTCGACCCACTGTTCGAATTGGGCAACAGAGACTTTTCGAAGTGCTTCGGAGCTTGATCTGAAAGCCGCCAACGCACTTTCGGCATCGGTCTTTGCTATCCTCCCGATCAGCTGTAGAACGTGGCCGATCTCCTTGTTCGTACCTTTCGACTTCTTCCGAACACTTTGGCCGTAGAATTTTGATGTAGCTCGCAAGAACGAGATGAGAACGGCATTTCCATGGCCGGCGATGATCCGTACGACATTATTCCATTCGTCGAATGTGTCCGGAGCAAAGGATAAAACGATGCTTCCGGCAGACACGAAATGAAGGGTAACGCTCCCGCCAAACTCAAGAAACGCGTTTGAGCGTTCCATCAGCTGTACTGCCTCGGGCGCAGCCAGTTTCTTCAAATTGTCAGGCAGGTTTAACCAGAGGTCGGCTGTCATTCCTCCTGTACGGTCGGCAAAGTGAGACGCGAGACTCAGAACTGCGGACGCAACCTCAGGGCTTTTGTCCTGAAATCTCGATATCGCCTTGGCCACCTCGGGCGTGGCCCGGAGAAAGTCAGAGCTGTGTTTTGCCGATCGCTGCGCGACATCGACGGCGAGAGAGAGGATCTCGGTTAGAAGTTGATCGTCACCGATCTGCACGGCCAACTCCGGGATCAGCCGAAACGTTTCCAAAGCGGTCGAGCTCGATAACACCAACTGCCGGGTGCAGACCTGGAACAACGCCGGACGGGCGGCCTCCGGCACTTTCTTGAGGTCCGCAACCCCCAGAGCAAAAAAATCCGCTCCGGCATCGGCGCTACCCATCGCCAGACGCCTGCCCATCTCACCCCAAAGCCGCAGGTCGTCGGCGGACAGGACCTTTGAGGCCTTTGGCACGGCCTCAACAAATTCACGGCTGACGCGCAAGCTCACGCCGGCGAGTGCCGCACTTATCTCAAGAGCGGCACGTTTCTTTTCAGCCGGCAACTGCCCAAGTCGACGGGCAAGACCTGTGATCGTAGGTTTTTTTGGTATCGGTGCGTCGCTTTCCGCCATCTGTAGATCTTATTCTACATCTTGGGCGGCACGCCGTCCGAATATATGAAGACATGAAAACACGCATTGACCCCATATTCGATCAAGGCATCGAGCTTGTTTGCATCTTCCATCTCAGCGAGTTTGGCCATGACGAAGTTTTGTTCTTCGGCCGTCATGTGTTTGCGAGCTAGATCAAATGCGCACCCTGACGTGTGAGGGGGCAATGCGCCTTCGCCGCGGACCTTAAACGAATTGGGGTTATTGGCATTCAGTCCGATCTGATAGTCCATCGAGCGGGTGAGCGAAGTTACCCGCAGAGGCCGGCCAAATTTGCCGAAATATGCAGCCGCCAGTTCTTGCAGGATGGGCTTTGCCCGCGGATTGAACATTCGAAGTAGTCGTATTCGGATCTGCTTGCGGTCAGCAGGGTTATTGAGGTCATATTTCTGGCCCGCAAAATCAGCTGCCAATTTCGCCAGCGTTTGATACTTGGGTGTACCGGGGGATATCTCAGCGGAACCTCCGTCAAAGCTAAATGACGAAAACGGCCCGTCACTGGCGCTGCCGCCGACGTCGAGATAGAAATCCTGCGTCGCCATCGGCATTTCAATGAGCTCTTTATCGAGCCGCTTTTCCGCGAGGTCGGCAAAATCCATCGGCTGCTTGTAGCCGGTTGACTTCATTTCTCTTAGCTTTGCTTTCTGTTTGATGACACCATCACCAAATAGTTCTTTTGGTGGGTTCAGGCCGGCAGGCCGAATGCCGGTCTCTGCATTGCGCGGTTCAAGAGCTTTCTTTTGGCGGTCCGCAAGAAATGCTGCAGTGACATTGAGATCTGCATCTTCCTTATCGGCCGTCGCCACCGCAACATCAGAAACCGCAGTCGCATCGATCTCCTTTTCCTCGGTCTCCCACGACGCGATCAGGTCGTCGAGGTCGTCCTCGTCTTCGCCGCCAAGTGGGTCGATCACGCGCCTTGGGATCAAGCCGGAACTCAAAACGGGCGTTGGTCGGCCCGTCGAAGAATTTGACGGGCCCGAATCGCTTCGTGAAATGAGCAAGAGCGCGATCAACGCACCGAAAACTATAACGAAAGTCATAACACCGGCAGCGATCAAAAGCGTCTGCATCCCGCCGGAAGCCTGCGCCTGTACGGGTGCCGCGGTAGGCCCCTGAGCCGGGACAAAGACCTGCGGCGCGGCGGTTTCTTGGGGTGCACCCTGGACAACCCGATCGTCCGGCATTTCGATTCGGATCCTGGTATTACTGCCGATCTTGACTACGTCGCCATTTTTCAAAACACGAGGTCTGGAGACCTGTTCGCCGTTGAGGAAAGTACCGTTCAGCGAACCTTCGTCGACGATCAATATCTCGCCCTCATCTCGAAAGAAAGTTGTATTCTTTCGAGAGAGGCCGGAATCGTTGAGAGCGATGTCCGATAGTTCGGTCCGCCCGATCGTCAGCTCATCTTGGAGCGTTTCAGATCTAGTTCCATCCGGACTTTCTATGTGTAGAATGACTTTCTTCATCAATGGTGATGATCCGCGTCCGCTACCTCTTTAAGCTTTGAAATATCGAGCAGGCGAGCGAACTCGTCGAAGTGGAACATCGTCTCGTCCTTGCAGTGATCGCAAAAGAAAGTGACGTCCTCGCCGAGGTACATATCCTTCAGATGATATGCGATAAAGCAGCCGTAACAGCGTTGAATGCGCTTGCCGAATTCCAAAATTACATCTTCGTTCTGTTCAGTTTCCATGATCAAGAACCAAATTCTAGCATATGCGTTCGATGTGAATGGCTTGCAAATCGTTTGAAGATATGTTTTCTATATTGTCATACATGATTGTTGCAGTTCTGCATTTTCATCACCTCCACCATCACGTGCACTCACATTCGCGCGTGAACTGAATCTCGTTTTTCTAACAACACGAAACTAAGTCTTCAGTCACCGACGCGAACCCTTACCGGTATCGAACGGTGTCGCAGTGTCGATTTTGACGAATATGAAATTAAAGATAGCACTTCAAAAAAATGGGAGATTGGCCGACGGGTCGACCGACCTGCTTCGAAAATGTGGGATCCGCTTTTCGAACGGTTACGGAAAATTGCGGGCCGAGGCGGCCGACTTTCCACTGGAGATCTTTTTTCTCCGGGACGATGATATTCCCGATTACGTTGCCGACGGCGTTGCGGATATCGGCGTGATCGGCGAAAACGTGCTCGCCGAGGATCCAAAGCCCGTTGATGCGTTCGAAAAGCTCGGATTCGGCCGATGCCGTCTTTCACTCGCTGTACCGAAAGCGCAGCCGTACGAAGACATATCGGACATCGCCGGACGAAGAATAGCGACAAGTTATCCGAATATACTCCGAACGTTTCTCAAGGAACGAAATGTCGATGCGGATATCCATGAAATCAGCGGGTCGGTCGAAATAGCTCCCTCAATTGGGCTCGCGGATGCGGTCTGCGACCTCGTCAGCTCGGGGAGTACGCTTTTTTCAAACGGCCTTCGTGAGGTAGAGACAGTTCTGCAGTCGGAGGCGGTGATGGTCGCTCGTCGAGATCTCGGCGATGAGCAGAGAGCGATTCTGGAAAAGCTACTATTTCGGGTACGAAGCGTCAAAGCTGCTGCTCAGAACAAATACATCTTGCTAAACGCGCCCGAGGCGAAAGTCGACGAGATCAGACGGCTTTTGCCGGGAATGCGAAGCCCATCGATGGTTCCACTCGCCGAACCCGGATGGGTGTCGCTTCATTCGGTCGTCGATGAGGCGGACTTTTGGGATGTCGTTGACTCGTTAAAGCGGGCCGGTGCCGAGGGCATATTGGTTCTATCGATCGATCAGATGATCAGGTGAATAAATGAAGATCATAAAACATCCATCAAAGGAAATGTGGAGCGACCTGACCAGAAGGCCAGCGCTTGATACTCGATTTCTTGAACGAACTGTTGCCAATATCCTGCAAGACGTACGTGTTAACGGCGATGCGGCGCTTCGACATTGCGCGAAACAATTTGACGGGGTCGAGCTTGATCAGTTCGAAGTATTCGAAGATGAGTTTCTCAACGCTGAGACTCTCGTTCCGGACGAACTCAAGGATGCGATCGCGATCGCTAAATCGAACATCGAAAAATTTCACGCGGTCGCCGAACCCGTGGAGAAGATCATCGAGACCGTCGCCGGCGTGCATTGTTGGCGAAAGGCCGTGCCGATCGACCGCGTAGGCCTTTACATACCGGCAGGCAGTGCTCCCTTATTTTCTACGGTTCTGATGCTTGTCGTGCCGGCGAAAATGGCCGGTTGCCGCGAGATCGTGTTAACATCGCCGCCGGATCCGAATGGAGCGATCGACCCTGTGACGCTGTATACGGCACGATTGTGCGGCGCGACCCGGGTTTTCAAGATCGGCGGAGCACAGGCGATCGGCGCTCTCGCATTTGGCACTGAAACGGTGCCGCAAGTGTATAAGATCTTTGGGCCGGGCAATCAGTTTGTTACCGAGGCGAAACTTCAGGTTCTGCGATCCGGCGTTGCTATCGACATGCCTGCCGGGCCTTCGGAGGTTGCGATCCTAGCCGACGAAACGTGCGTGCCGTCATTCGTCGCTGCCGATCTCCTGTCACAGGCCGAGCACGGTCCTGACAGCCAGGTAATGTTAGTTTCGAACTCGCGGACGGTGATAGACGCAACGCTTGCAGAGGTCGATCGACAGATCGAAAACTTGCCGCGTCGGTCGATCGCGTTGGCATCGCTTGAAAATTCGACCGCGATCCTTGTTTCCAGCGTCGCCGAAGGCGTGGATTTTCTCAACGAATATGCTGCTGAACACCTGATCATTGCCACGGCCGATGCCGAAAACATCGCCGAGGCCATCGTAAATGCAGGTTCGGTCTTTCTTGGCAATTTTTCGTGTGAGAGCGCGGGTGACTATGCCTCGGGGACGAATCACACCCTTCCGACCGGCGGGGCTGCCAGGGCTTACAGTGGAGTTTCGATTGCGAGCTTTCAAAAAATGATCACTTTTCAGCGTTTGACTGCCGAAGGTATTCGAAATCTTGGGCCATCGGTTGAAACGATGGCGGCGGCTGAGGGGCTCGAAGCACACAGAAATGCAGTTGCGATCCGGCGGGAATGGGCGGGAGACCGAGATGACATTTGAATTGGAACGCCTTGTGCGCAAGAACATTCGGTCTCTGAAGCCATACTCATCGGCACGTGCGGAATTTGAGGGATTGGCGGAGGTGTTTCTGGACGCAAACGAGAATTCGTTCGGTTCGCCGGCCGGTGGCGGATACAATCGTTATCCGGATCCGCTGCAGAAAGAGCTCAAAGCACGGATCGCGGAGATCAAGAAGCTTGACACCTCGCAAATCTTCGTTGGGAACGGGAGCGACGAAGCCATCGATCTTCTGTTCCGTATTTTTTGCGTGCCGGGCAAGGACGAGGTAATAACGTGTCCGCCGACCTACGGCATGTACAGGGTCTCGGCGGAAATCAATGATGTTTCGGTGAGAGAGGTCCCGCTGACCAAGCAGTTTGGATTAGATATTGAGGCAATAAGGTCGGCAATAACCGAAAGGTCGAAGCTGCTTTTTATATGTTCGCCGAATAATCCAACGGGAAATCTAATGGAACGCGAGGCGATCATCGAACTGTCCAGGCTTTTTGAGGGCGTCGTCGTCGTTGACGAGGCATATATCGACTTTGCCGCACAGCAGTCTATCTCGACAGAGCTTGAACAACTCCCCAATCTCGTTGTGTTACAAACTTTTTCCAAGGCTTGGGGGATGGCGAGTTTGAGGGTCGGTTTGGCATTCGCCAGATCGGAAATAGTACAACTGTTCAATCGGATCAAGCCGCCCTATAACGTCAGCGGGATCGCGCAAACGGCGATCATTGACGCGATGCGTGAGTCTGATTCCGTTGATCGATGGGTAGGCGAGATTGTTGGCCAGCGTAAGCGACTGGCTCGCGAATTAGCTACCTTTCGATTCGTTGAGGAAGTCTATCCTTCAGACGCAAATTTTCTACTCGTTCGGGTGATGAACGCGAGATCAGTTTATCGTCACCTCGTAGGTGAAAATATTGTTGTGCGAGACCGAAGCACGGTTCTTTTATGCGACAACTGTCTGAGAATTACAGTAGGGACACCGTCAGAAAACGATCGACTGATCGAAACTTTATCTCGTTTCGAACTGTAGCGTTTGATTGTTTGTTGGAGTATCCGAATATGAAAAAAGTGCTCTTTATCGACCGTGACGGCACGATTATCCGCGAACCTGATGATTTTCAGGTCGACCTATTGGAAAAGCTTCGTTTTTTGCCGGGAGCGATCACTAATTTAGCCAGGATCGCCCGCGAAACCGATTTCTTGCTTGTAATGGTAACGAATCAAGATGGCCTTGGGACCGATACGTTCCCGGAATCGGCGTTCTACACGGCCCAAAATTTTGTACTGCAGACTCTTGCGGACGAAGGTGTCAATTTTGCCGACGTTTTTGTCGACCGAACGCTCCCACACGAGAATGCTCCAACGCGTAAGCCCGGTACTGCCATGTTGACTCGATATTTGAGCGGCGAATACGACCTTGCGAACTCGTATGTCATCGGAGATCGTCCAACTGATATTCAACTCGCGAAGAACCTCGGAACAAAAGCAATATTCTTGAATAATTCAAATTTTCCACTCGAACCAGACGCCGATTCGGACGTGATCACGGTTGACGGTTGGAGCGAGATCTATGAAACCCTGTGTTCGCAAAGGCGAGTCGTTTCCCATCGCAGAAAGACAAAGGAAACGGACATTTTGATCGAGATAAACCTGGATGGAACTGGGCGATCGGAGATCTCGACCGGCATTGCGTTTTTCGATCACATGCTCGAACAGATCGCACGTCACGGACTGATCGACCTTACGATCGAGGCAAAAGGCGACCTGCATATCGATGAACATCATACTATCGAGGACGTTGGCATAACGCTCGGAGAAGCATTTTCGCTTGCTCTCTCCGACAAACGCGGAATCGAGCGATACGGTTTCTGTTTGCCGATGGACGATTGCCTGGCACAGGTTGCGATCGATTTTGGTGGAAGGAACTGGATAGTCTGGGAGGCAGATTTCAAGCGGGAAATGATCGGCGAAATGCCGACCGAGATGTTTTTCCACTTCTTCAAATCGTTTAGCGATAAGGCGTTGTGCAATTTGAATATTAAGGCGGAGGGCACGATCGAACATCACAAGATCGAAGCGATATTCAAAGCATTTGCTAAAGCCATTAAAATGGCGGTTCGCCGCGAGGGAACTGAACTACCATCGACCAAGGGGGTTTTGTGAAAGTTGCTATCGTAAAATACAACGCCGGCAACATCGTATCGGTTGCGAATGCACTCAAAAGGTTGGGGGTCGAAGCCATGATCACCGACTCGGCAGATGAATTGTGGTCGGCCGAGAGAATCATATTCCCAGGTGTTGGTGAAGCCTCGACTGCGATGCAGTATCTCAGGGAACGCCGCCTCGACCAGTTGATACCGACCCTTGTTCAGCCGGTTTTGGGAATATGCCTCGGTATGCAGCTGATGTGTACATCATCGGACGAAAACGATGCGCTGTGTCTCGGCATCTTTCCATACCGCGTTCGTCGTTTCGAGTCGGACGAACTTAAGATCCCGCACACGGGATGGAATCGGATCGAAGGGCTTAGATCGCCGTTGTTCTCGGGCTTGGACGAGGGCGAATATGTTTATTTCGTCCACGGATATTACGTCGAGACCGGCGACGAATCAACTGCCGTAACCACCTATGGCGTGGAATTCAGCGCCGGGGTTAACCATGGTAATTTTCATGCGGTTCAGTTCCACCCGGAGAAATCTGGTGATGCCGGCACTCGAATACTGGAGAACTTTCTGAAGTTATGATCGAGATAATTCCGGCAATGGACCTGATCGGGGGCAAATGCGTTCGATTGACACAAGGCGATTTCGCGAGCGAAAAGGTGTACTCGGACGACCCGCTCGAGGTAGCTAAGCGGTTTGAAGCGGCCGGAATAAGGCGGCTTCATATGGTCGATCTTGACGGCGCTCGAACGGGTTCGCCGGCAAATCTGCACGTTTTGAAGCACGTGGCCTCAGGAACGGCACTCTCGATCGATTACGGCGGCGGGCTGAAATCAGAAAACGATGCGAAAGCGGCGTTTGACGCCGGAGCGTCTATGATCAACGTCGGAAGCCTTGCTGTGCGCGAACCATCCACATTAGCTATTTGGCTCGATAAATTCGGGAACGACCGGATCATCCTCGGAGCCGACGTTCGAGGCGGAAAGATCGCTATTGACGGTTGGATGACCGATACCGATGTTTCGGTCGTTGAATTTCTTTTGGAAAAGTCTCGTGACGGCGTGATCAACGCATTTGTTACGGACGTTACCTCCGATGGAACTATGTCGGGCCCGGCCCTTCAATTATATCGAAGAATCATTTCTGAAGTACCCGGGATATCCCTGATCGCAAGTGGAGGGGTAAGATCTGTCACTGACATAAATGATCTGGAGAGTCTCGGGTGTGCGGGCGTCATCATTGGCAAGGCACTATACGAAAAGGGTATTCGACTCGAGGAGTTGGCACGTTATGTTGGCTAAACGGATCATTCCATGCCTCGACGTCAAGGACGGTCGCACCGTCAAGGGGACGAATTTTCTGAATCTCCGTGATGCAGGTGACCCGGTCGAGTTGGCCAGGAGATACTGCGATCAGGGAGCCGATGAACTCGTATTGCTTGATATTTCCGCGACAAACGAACGTCGTAAGGCCTTTGCTGGATTGATACGAAGTGTGGCGGCGGAAGTCAGCATTCCATTTACTGTGGGAGGCGGGATCTCTGCCGTCGATGACATAGCGATCTTGCTCGATTCCGGAGCTGATAAGGTCTCGATCAATACGGCTGCAGTTCGGGATCCGGATCTGATTTCCCAAGCCGCTGCGAATTTTGGTTCGCAATGCATCGTTCTCGCGATCGACGCACGGCAAACGGAGAAGGGCTGGAAAGTTTCGCTCAATGGCGGTCGAATACCAACCGATATCGACGTCATCGAATGGGCCAGAGACGGCGTTGAACTCGGAGCAGGTGAAATATTGCTGACATCGATGAACGCTGACGGCACTAAATCCGGCTTTGAGATCGGTTTGACGAGGAAGATCTCAGATTCTGTGCGGGTGCCTCTGATCGCGTCGGGCGGCGCCGGTAACATGGAGGATTTTGCCTATGTTTTCGAATCAGGCAAAGCGGACGCTGCCCTCGCTGCAAGTGTTTTTCATTTTGGTGAGATCGCGGTACCGGCTTTGAAGCTTTTCCTTCGGGATCGCGGTATCGAGGTACGAATATGATGCTTGATCACGACAAATACGCTGACGGTTTGATTCCGGCGATCGTTCAGGACGAGCGAACGGGTGCGGTGTTGATGCTCGGTTTTATGAACGAAGAATCGCTTCGAATGACAAAGGAAAGCGGCAAAGTAACGTTCTATTCACGTTCGCGACAAAAACTGTGGACAAAAGGCGAAACGAGCGGCAACTTCCTCCTTGTCGTATCGATCACGGCGGACTGCGACAACGACACCCTTCTTATACAAGCCCATCCGACGGGGCCAGTGTGTCACACCGGGACTGCGACATGTTTTGGGGAACCGGAAACGACCCGACCGTTAACGGGCGACCTGATCAACGAACTTGAGACTGTCATCAGCCAGCGAGAGAAGGATCGGGTGGCGGATTCGTATATCGCCGGACTATTCGACAAAGGGATCAACAAGATCGCTCAAAAGGTCGGCGAAGAGGCGGTTGAGCTTGTTATTGAGTCTAAAGATCACGATCGCGAGCGGTTTCTTTCGGAGGCCGCCGATCTGCTATTCCACTATCTGATCTTGTTGAAGGCAAAGGAAGCGTCATTCAATGATGTGCTTGAAGTCCTGAAAACCCGTCGTCGTTAGCTATTTGACCACTCCGCGCTTGGAGGACTCGATAAAATTTACTAGCAGGTCGACTTCTTTGCAATCGGTGATGTCTTCCTTGATACGCTCAAGAGCCTGCGTTGTGTTCAGTTTCGAGGAGAGCAGCAGCCGAAAAGCGTGGTTCAGCTTTTCGATGGTCTCGGGCGGATAGCCGCGGCGTTTCATGCCGACCTTGTTCAATCCGTAACATTTTGCGTGGTTACCCTGGATGATCGCATAGGGCGGAGCGTCTTTGACCACGACCGAATATCCGCCGATGAAAGCCTCATATCCGACCCGGCAAAATTGATGCACGCCCGAATACGCCCCAACGCTTGCCCGGTCCGCGATCTCGACGTGTCCGGCCAGTGTTGCGGCATTCGCCATTATGATGTTGCTGCCGAGCTGGCAGTCGTGTGCGACATGCGATTGCGCCATCAACAGGTTATCGTCGCCGATCCTGGTCAATCCGCCGCCCCCGACCGTCCCGCGATGGATCGTTACAAATTCACGGATCTGGTTTCGCTTGCCGATGGTGGTTGCGGTTGGTTCGCCGGCATATTTAAGGTCCTGCGGAGCAAGGCCGATCGAGACAAAGGGGAAAATATGCGTATTATCCCCGATCGTGGTTCGGCCATCGACAACAACGTGCGATTCAAGACGGACGCCGTCGCCGATCACGCATTCCGCACCGATCGTAGAAAATGGCCCAATATGGCAGTCAGAACCGATCTGCGCGCCTTTGCTGATTATTGCGGTTTCGTGGATGAACGACGTCATAGGTCGGCGGATTGATCGTCAACTTTGTCGGCGGCGGGCATTGCGACCGCCTCGTCGTCGAGATCGGGCGTGACCGTCTTCGGTTCGCGAAGGATCAGGAAGACGAACGTCAACATAACAAAAAGCGGTAAGACGCTCCATATTGCGCCTGCCAGTATGCATAAACCGAAGCCGATGAGGCCCAGTCGCTTCCTTCCCTTGATCCGTCCATAGATCAACGGGACCAAACCGAACACAAGACCAATCCCAACGCCGATTAGCGTCAAAATGAGGATGGCTTCCCGAGTACTGAACCTTACTGGATCCATATTAGCTACTCCTTTGGACGATCGGCGATGATCGACATGATAGTTGCTTCCGCAGTAACCTGCCCATCGACCATTGCAACGCCACGCATTCGCTGGACCTTACTTCCGATCCGCAATGCCGTCACTTCGAGCGTTAATGTGTCGCCGGGCACCACGGGCCGGCGAAACTTGGCTTCTTCGATCCCAGTAAAGAATGGTATCTTCTGGTCGCGATCTTCAAACTCGCGAAGTGCCAGTATCGCACCAACCTGGGCCAACGCCTCGATCTGCAGCACTCCCGGCATCACCGGTGCCCCCGGGAAATGCCCTGCAAAGAAAGGTTCGTTGATCGTCACCTGCTTGATGCCGACTATCCTTATCTTTGGTTCAAGCTCGATTACCTTATCAACGAGCAAGAACGGGTATCGGTGCGGAAGAATATTTTGAATGGCGACGGAATCAAGGATTGCCATAACTCCCAATAATATCAAAATTTACAGATGCAAGAAGCCGGTGAAAGTAAATTTCACCGGCTTCATGATAAATATATCAGCAAATGTAAGCGTTATTTCGGCGTCGTGGTGGTCGCCGTGCTCGGAGATTTCGAATTGAAATACGTAATGAAATCTTTAGTGATCTCCGCCTTCGGGTCCATCGCCAGCAATGCTCCGTCGCGGCCCAGTTTGTCTATGTCCAGAACGACCGTGTAGCCTTTTAGTAAAGCGTAGTCCTGGATCGCCTTGCCGATATCATTCTGAATAGGTCCGAGCAGTTCATTGCCGCGCTTTTCGATACGAGCATCGTATTCTTTCTTCTTGAAGTCGAACTCACGCTGTAAACGCTGGCCTTCGTCCTGCTTATCAAGAATATCTTGTGGTCTTCGGGCATTGTCTGGAACCTTCTGCAATTGAGCGATCTGGTCGGCGAGTGTCTGCATCTTCTGCTGCATCGCGACCAGTTCGTTTTCAAGCGGCTTCATTTCTGTTCCGAGCTGCTTAACGGCATTGACGTACCGGGTAATGCCCTCTTTCTCTAACCCGAATGCACCCGAATCGATCATTCCGATCTTAACCGGTCCGGGCTGAGCCGCTGCCCCCGTCTGGGCACTTGCGCTGACCGAGAAGATCGCCGCAAATACAAGGCTGACGGCTACTAAACTAAATTTTCTCATTTCGTAAATACTCCTTAAAACTCTCTCGCCGGGCGACTGAACCCGAAATTCAAATACTTCTCTTTGAAACTTAAAATGCGGCAACTGTTGCTTACGCTTTCCAAAAAAGAAACGTCATAGTAAGTTATCAAAATTTCAATGTCAATTTGGATCGGCTACCGATCATTAGAACGTGCGTCCCACCGTAAACTTGAATCCGTTTCGCTTACCGGGCAAATATATGCCGGGTAATTCGGCCGTGTAACCGAGTCTGGCGTTAGGATTGAAGTAATAGATCAACCTAAAAGGCACGTTGACGATAGGAACCTGTACGCGTAATTCAAGTCCAACGCTCGCTTTGAAATCCTTGAACTGGCCAAAAGCGCTGTCGTTAACCTTGAGCAGTGAATTCTGCTGGACGTCACCTCGAAGGAACAACTGCTGAACTTGCGGTGAAAGTGCGGTCGGGCATCCATAACGGTTTCCACGACAAAATTCGTTGATGTAATCCGTCTTGGTCATTACACGGCCTCGATAATATAGAAGACTGCCGAAACTACTCTCCAAAACGGGCGTGTTGATCAGACCCAGAGCGGTGAGACGCGATGCACCAAGAAACGTGTCATCAGCCAAAAACTCGCTGTTGATCGTCTGGGTACCGGTCTTCCTCAGATTAAATACCGTTCCGACATCGGCAAAAGCCGCGAGAGTGGCAGGGCCGAATAGCGGTATCCGATACTCGAAATTCCCGAGGAGTTCTGAGTCGCCACCAATGAAGCGGAAATTTCTCGAGAATATCGCCGGATTGGCGCCCGAGGCCCCAGTTAACTGCCCGATCGTCGCGATCTCCGCACTGTCGCGGGAATTTAGGCCTGTATTCGTATCTGCGGTTCCGGACGAATTATTTGCCACAACGACGTTGCGGGTCGTGATATACGTATCAAACGGAGCCACCGGTCCGATAGATCGGGAGTCATAACCGCGGATATCGTTTTCACTACCGAGGAAAAATCTCTCATAAGCCGGAACGCCGCCGATGAACGATATCGAGTTCGCATTACGTATCTTGTTGGTATATGACCAGGTTCCGATCGTGCCTGCCAAGATCCGGAAGGCAAAAACCTCCGGGTTTTTCGACTTTCTTCGGCGGATCGGCATGAACCTTGAATAGCTGACACTTGGCGAATATGTCCTGACGTCGCCGCCGAGACCGGAAAATCCAAGCGAAATCGTAAGCTGGCTCCCACTTAGCGTGTCGATACCGTTTGCGGCCGGTTGGCGGGTGTCGTATGCGAACGTGCCGGTAATACGACTGGTAATAATGTTCGGCTGACGATAAATAACGGGAATTACCTTAGACGGATCTGCCGAGGAGTTGACCTTCGGATCCTCGATACTCGTCGCAGAAAGCTGATAAGACAGGCCAAGACGCGAAAACTGCGTGAACCGCCGCTTCTTAAAGAACAGCTCGGAAAGCGGCGCGGTCGCGAATACATTCGCGCCGTATGTCTTCTGGGTAAACAGGTTACTGGAATCCGTGGTCACGGCACCGTAAGGATTATAAAGCGAGTTGAGCAGGTCCGTATTCTGTGTCAGAAAAGTCCCCTCGCCAAAGAACTGATATTTGCTCGCAAAGATCGAAAAACCTACTGAGATCGGGCGATCACGGAAATACGGTTCCTGATACGATAGCTGGATGTTCTGCTGGCGGTTACCGGCTCCAACGTTGATTGACAGGATCTCACCACGACCAGCCAGGTTATTGGTGGAGTATTCGAGACCGAAAAACGTGCCACCGATACCTGAAACACCGCCATTAAACTGTATCTGCTGACGTCCTTTTTCCTTAACCTTTAAGATCAGATCTACGTTCGCATTTTCTTCGTCAGTCCGGATCTCAACGTCCTGATCTTTATCGATCGGGTCGAAATACTGAGTTTGATTGAGGCGGGCTACCGAAATATCGAGATAGTTTTGGTTATATATATCGCCTTCATTGATCAGGAATTCGCGCCGCAAGACTCGGTCACGCGTAAACGTGTTGCCGGTAAATTCGAGACGGCGGAGTGTAAACTGCTTGCCTTCGTCAATATTGATCGTGATGTCTACGATACCTTCTTTAGGATTCGTCGGATTGTCCTTGAACGTAGGTTCAAATTCGGCGTTGTACTGAACAAATCCCTGTCCGCCGTACACCTTCTTCAGGTCGTCGTACACCGCGTCCTGGAGCCGTTTTCCGTCTGCGATCTCTCCTTTTTTCAGTCCAACGTAAGAGAGGATCTGCTGTTCCGAAAATATCGAGTTGCCCTCGACCTTAAGCTCGCCGACACGAAAAACACGCCCCTCCGTAACCGGTACGATGATCTTCAGGGTGTCGTCTTTTGAAGTTAAGAGCGGGATCGGAAAATTGCTCAGGAGCGGCAATCCGGTACGTTTGTATCCAAGTCCGACGATCTGCGGTTCACCAATGCGGGCCTGAAAATAACCCTTCGAGAACATATACGAGCGTACGTTCTTCTGAAGGTCATACTGCAGTTTCTTGATATCGAGGATATCTTGTCCCTTGAATCTCGTGATCAGGCCCGTTTCACGTACCAGAACCAGTGCGTTTCGAAGCTCGCTATCTTTGAAATTCTCGTTTCCTTCAAACTCGATCTTCACAATGCGCGAACGGTTGCCCTGATCCACGTTGAATGTAACAGCGATCGATGTGGCGGAGACCTCGTCTTCCTGGACAGTCACTTTCGCGTTCGGATAGCCCTTTGACGCGAGCATTTCTCGAAGGATACGCGTCGCATTGCGAGCTTTGACCGGATCGTAAACCGCTTCCTTCGAGATGCCGACGCGTTTTTCGCGAAATTCTTTAAGAATGTCCGACTCTTGTATCGCCTTGGCTCCCTTAAATTGCAGGTCGCGGATGATGGGTAGTTCGCGGACTTCGAAGATAACGTTGACGCCGCCGCGAATGCCAGGTTCGGTCAAAACGCGGGTTGCCGTCTTGTCAAAAAAGTTGAGGGAAAGCAGTTCCTTAAGATCACGTTCGAGGGCCGCCGGATCGTAAACATCTCCGGGCCGGGTTTTAATGTAATACAGCAGATCCTCGTCGCGGAGACGCCTGTTGCCCTGAATATCGACACTCTCAACAACCTGCTGCTGTACTGCATTCCCGAATTCGACGGACGGTATGGCAATCCGACCCGTTTGGGCGACAGCGGAGAAACTAAATGCTGTCAATACCATCAGAACGAGTCCGCATGCGCGAAGATTATGCATAAAACCGGTTTATCCTTAATGACTGCGAAATAATATAGCTTTACCCGATTCCCGGGTTGCCGACGACGTTCTTTCCAGACGTCAAAATTAAGCGAACAATGTCAGCATTACAATGACGGATTTGACTGAATCTATGATTCGCATCATTACCGACAGGTTGCCCTTTCACAACGTACCAACAAACTTCCGAATTATACTAGGAAAACGCCCGAAACAAAAAAGCACACAGCCCGACTCGCCGACCCAAATCCCCGGATTCGATTCGCAAACCGGCACAATACATAATATGTAGTGGCTGGAAAACGGGAAACCGCTACTGACAGTGTAGCGGTTTCTGGAATTCCGAATCTGACTGGTTCAGCTCTTAGAAATAATTCACAAGATCGGCCGAAAAAGGCCGCCGCTCACAGGTCGGCCATCAAAAAAAGAGCAAGCCTATTTTTTCAGCCACCCGAACAAAGCGTCGACAGTTATTTCCCGATTCGTCTCATATATCGCTTTCGTTAGCGGCAATGACATCGGGCAAACCTGGATACAATTTTGGGCGTTCCCGCAATTTGTAATGCCGTCGTCGCCCATGAGTCCGTTCAAACGCTCGTCGGCGGTTAACTTTCCGACCGGATGCATGTTGAAAAGCCTCGCCTGCGCGATCGCCTGCGGACCGATGTAATTGTCATCACCGTATTGCGGACAGGCTTCGAGGCAGCATCCACAGGTCATACACCTTGATAAGGCATATCGATCCTGCGCAGTCTCATTCGGTATATGCGGTCCCGGACCGAGATTGTATGTTCCGTCCAGTTCGATCCACGCATTCACCTGCTTGAGATGATCGAACATCTTCGTCCGGTCAACCTTGAGATCACGGACATTCGGAAATTTAGACATCGGGGCGAGCGTTACCGTGTCGCTACCGGAATCGATCAGCAAGTCGTCGACCAACGCAGAGCACGATTGACGAACACGGCCGTCGATGACCATCGTACAAATTCCGCAAACCTGCTCGAGACAGCTCATGTCCCACACCGGTGGCGTAGTTTCCTTGCCGTCAATAGTTACCGGATTTTTCCGGATGTCCATCAACGCCGAGATCACATTGAGGTTTCGGCGGTACCGGACCTCAAATGTTTCCCAGGTTGCTGCGGCACCCTCTTTTTCGCGGCGCTGTATCTTGAATTTCACGCTTTTCGGCGGATTATCAAGCCGCTTTTTTTCCATGTGTGCGGTGGTCATAGATCAGTTGCTTTTGGCTTTACCTTTGGACGAATAATCCCTCTTTCTAGGTTCGATCAGCGAGACATCAACGGGTTCATAGCTGAATACCGGAGCCTCAGCGGAATATTCGGCGATCGTTGTCTTCAAGAAGTTCTCGTCATCGCGCTCCGGGAACTCAGGCTTGTAATGGGCTCCGCGGGATTCATTACGATTGAGTGCTCCGAGTGTGATCACGCGAGCCAACTCCAGCATATTCTTAAGTTGGCGTGCGTGCGGCACGGCTTGGGTCGCCCATAAATTCGAATCGTTGATCGATATCTTTTTGAACCGTTCCTGCAACTCTCGCAGTTTTTCGTCGGTTGCTATCAAGCGGTCGTTGTATCGGACAACGGTGACGTTATCGGTCATCCACTTGCCCATCTCTTCGTGAAGCTGGTATTGATTTTCGCCGCCTTCGTTGTGGATGATCCCGTCGTTGATCTCCTGCTGTCGTTTTAATTCAGCTTCGTGGATGCCATTACTTTCCGTATCGCCCCGTTCGACATTTTTCGCGTACTCCACCGCTGCCGGTGCCGCGACAAAGCCGCCGTAAACACAAGAAAGCAGAGAATTTGCCCCGAGCCGATTTGCTCCGTGGATGGAATAATCGCATTCTCCCGCCGCAAAAAGGCCGGGAATATTGGTCCGCTGTTCGTAATCGACCCAAAGTCCGCCCATCGAATAGTGAACACCCGGGAATATCCGCATCGGCACATGACGCGGGTCGTCACCGACGAACATCTCGTAGATCTCGAGAATAGCTCCCAATTTTCGGGTTAGCGTCTCCGCCGGTATGTGGGTCAGATCGAGATAAACTTGATTTTCGCCGCCGATGCCTTTGCCGTCGAGACAGACCTGGAAGATCTCGCGCGTCGCGATGTCGCGCGGAACAAGATTTCCGTAGGCCGGGTATTTTTCCTCAAGGAAATAAAGGCGTTCGTCAGCGGGAATGTCTTTCGGGTTCCGAGTGTCACCCGGAGTTCGCGGCACCCACACGCGACCACCTTCGCCCCGAGCCGATTCGCTCATCAAACGGAGTTTGTCCTCGCCGGGTATCGACGTCGGGTGAACCTGAATAAATTCGCCGTTAGCGTATTTGGCACCTTGCTGATAGCAAGCCGCGACCGCACTGCCCGTACACGTCATCGAATTGGTCGATTTGCCGAAGATCAGGCCCGGCCCGCCGGTTGCAATGATAACCGCATCGGCCGCAAACGCCTTTAGCTCAAGCGTTTGCAGGTTCATTGCGATCAGGCCGCGACAGACTTGATGATCGTCCATCACAAGCGAAAGCATCTCCCAGCCTTCGAATTTGCGGACCATGCCCTGAACTTCCCATTTCCGGACCTGTTCATCGAGAGCGTACAACAGCTGCTGTCCTGTAGAGGCTCCGGCGAAAGCAGTGCGGTGATGGAGCGTTCCGCCAAATCGCCGAAAATCAAGCAGTCCTTCCTGGGTTCTCGAAAACGGAACGCCCATTCGATCGAAAAGATATATGATCTCGGGAGCCATGTCGGTCATACGTTTGACCGGAGGCTGATTAGCGAGAAAGTCCCCGCCGTACACCGTATCGTCCAAATGCTTGGCAGGCGAATCGCCTTCGCCTTTCGTATTCACCGCGCCGTTGATTCCGCCCTGAGCACAAACAGAGTGTGAACGTTTGACCGGAACGACCGAGATTATATCGACCTCATGGCCGGCTTCGGACAATTTCATCGCCGCTGCTAGGCCAGCCAGGCCGCCTCCGACGATCGCAAATTTTGATCCACCTGATGACATATTTTCCCGTATTGCAAAAAACCTAAAACTGAACTGTACCGCTAGGAGTCGGTTTCTTTACGTCCTCACAGAGCGCCTGCGGCAGCAAACCACAGGGCCGAACGAACGCTACCGCCGCGTTGATGCCCACGACCGAAAGAAATAGAGCAAACCCGAGGCTCGCGTACATCGTCATTTTCTGAGCTTTTTCGCCGATCACGATTCCCCAGTCAACTGCGAATAGGAAGAGCCCATAAGCCAGGTGCCAAGCGGTTGCGAGTATCCCGAAAAAGTAGATCACGAGTACCCAGGTCAACTGAAATTCGCTGGAAACGATCGAAAAGGCCCTGTAAGCATTACCGGCCACTGGGATCATATTAAGTCCCGGGATCAGACCGAAACGGAAATTCAGAATGTGAAACAAAAGAAAAACGAAAAGGAATATTCCGGTTGCCCGCTGAAAGAAATAGAACCAGTTACGACCGTACCGGTAACCAAGCACGTTCGGTTTTGCCTCGGCCGAGATCAGCACTCCATACACCGAGTGAAACAAGAGCGGAATGAAAATACCGAAAATCTCGATCAGCAGAAGATATGGGATATCGTGGATATCCTGCACGTGCTTATTGAAGATCGCCGGCCCGTTCAACGCCGTTGAGTTCGTGTAAATGTGCACGAAAAAAAATATCCCCAACGGAACGATGCCGGTCAGCTGATGCAGTTTTCGAAGCAGGAAAGTGTTAGAAAATTTGATCGCCATCTAATAAGTAATTTTGCACGAAGATAAACAATAGGTTTGTGAGAATTCTAATTCCAAATCCTAATTTCGGCAATGACAGTACATATCTTTCAAGCCTACACCCAAACCTAGATTAGGTAAAATGAATTAATTTACCCGATGAAAACAGTTACACTTATAGAATTACAGACACAGAAAGATGCATATTGAAACACTAAAAGTATTTTGCGACCTCGTTGACCTCGAAAGCTTTTCACTTGCCGCCGAACGGAATTTCATAACCCAATCCGCGGTGAGTCAACAGATACGTGCCCTCGAAGATAAATTCCAACGCCGCCTTCTTGAACGGGTACGCGGCCGTCGCGAGGTGAAACTGACCCCTGCAGGCGAGGTTTTCTATCGAGAATCAAAGAACGTTTTGGAGAGCTACGATCAGCTTCAGGAATCACTTCGCGGGATAGTCGGCAAGATCGGCGGTACGGTTAAGGTGGCTACTGTCTACAGTGTCGGACTTCACGAATTGCCTGAAAAAGTCCGGGAATTCATGACTAAGTTTCCAGCTGCAAAGATCGACCTCGAATATTCGCGAACAACACGAGTTGTCAGGGACGTCCTGAATGGTAACGTGGAACTCGGCGTGATCGCATTTCCCGAACCACGTCGCGGTCTGACGATCGCCGACATGCCCAACAACCGGCTGGTTCTGATCGCGTCCCCGGATCACAAGTTCGCATCTCGTAAAAAGGTCAGGGCAAAAGATTTGGACGGTGAAGATTTTGTCCTTTTCGAACGGGACATCCCGACCAGAAAGGCAACCGACCGTATTCTGAAAGAAAACCGCGTTGAGGTGAAAAAGGTGGCGGAGTTCGACAACATAGAGACGATCAAGCGTGCTGTTGAGGTCGGCTTTGGACTTGCGATAGTTCCTCAACCGTCGGTCTCGGACGATGCCCACAGCGGCCGACTCGCCGTTATCGAGCTGGCTGAGAAATTTTGGGTGCGGCCGGTCGGCGTTGTTTTCCGAAGCGATCGAAAACTCTCGCTGGCTGCACGTAAATTTGTCGAGCTGCTTCAGTCGCCATTGGAATCGCAATAGGCACCATATTCCGGAGACTAACATGAAGTTCATTGACGAAAATGCAGTTCGAGGCCTTTTGGAGATGAAGGACCTCATTCCGGCGATGGCCACGGCACTAAAAGATCTTTCAAGCGGGAAAGCCGTTCAACCGGTTCGAACGATCGTGCCGGTGCCGGATCACAAAGGTTTCCTCGGGTCGATGCCTGCCTACAACGGGGCTCTCGGAGCCAAACTTGTTACGTTCTATCCGCACAATGAAGGAATTCACACCCACCACGGCGTCATCGTGTTATTTCGGCCGGAAACCGGTGAGCCGATCGCCGTCATCGACGGTCGCCTGATCACGGAAATGAGAACCGCAGCGGTCTCTGCGGCCGCAACAGATATTCTCGCTCGTCCCGACGCATCCGTACTTGCGATCCTTGGGTCCGGAGTTCAGGCCGGAAGCCATCTCGAATCGATCGGACTGGTGCGGGAGCTAACCGATGTTCGTGTCTGGAGCCCAAGGAATGCCAGCGCATTTGCCGCTTCGCATCCGAATGTTCGGGTGGCAGAAACTGCGCAAGATGCCGTCCAGGGAGCCGACATGATCGTAGTGGCGACTTCGTCGGAAACACCTGTCCTTTTGGGCGACTGGCTTTCGTCCGGTTCACACGTCAACGCCATCGGTGCAAATCGACCGACTTGGCGCGAGTTGGACGACGAGGCTCTAGCTGTTTCGAAGATCTTCGTCGAATCCAGAGAAGCGGCAATGTCGGAATCCGGAGATATCATTGCCGCCGGCCGCATTGACGCAGAGATTGGTGAAATTGTTGATGGTAAGATGCCCGGCCGACAGAACGTCGACGAGATAACACTTTTCAAATCGCTGGGAGCGGCGGTCGAAGATGTCGCAGCAGCCGATCTGGTCTTGAAGCGGTTTTTACAAAATAACGGCTGCTAATGTCGCGGTCCATCGCCACCGACGCTAGCCGCGATGTAGGTCAATGATGAGGTTGGCTTCATTTCATTCAACGTCTTTCTCAGGAGTGGGACCATGCCTTCGGTCTCCATATACTCGCGACCGAGCAGTCGTCTGAACTTCTTGTCTTTGGCATCACCGCTAATTTCGCGAAGCATACCTCGAAGAAACGCCGTCACGAGCTCGGGTGCAAATTGCTTGCCGGCGTTTCGTTTCAGATCCTCGACCACATCCGGAGCCTGTCGCCGTGCTTTGTAAGGCCGGTCAGTGGTCATCGCGTCAAACGAATCCGCTAAGTTAACTATTTTCGCGATATAGGGAATTTCGCGATCATACAGTCCGTCCGGATAGCCGCGACCGTCGAGACGTTCATGATGGTATTTTGCTGCCAATGGCACATCCGTGTACGGGTGGTGGATCGGCTGCAGGATCTCGTAGCCGACTGCTGGATGTTTGTTAAGCTCGGCGGATTCTTTAGCATTGATCCGATACGGAGCGTTAATTATCTTACGCTCGACGGTGAGTTTCCCGACGTCGTGCAAATAACCGGCTGTGGCGGCTCCCTCGACCTCAGCGGTTCCCCACTCCAACTCTGCGGCAATGATCTCGGAATATCGGCCTACCCTGACCGAGTGTCCCTCGGTATATTTGTCCTTGCAGTCGATGGCAGCGGCAAACGCCTTGACCGTATCGTTGTATGTGGTCCGAAGGTCGTCGAAAAGCTTTCGGTTTTCGGCGGTTTGGCGTTCGATCTCTGCCATCAGGTTTCGCTGAGCCACAGCGACACCGATGTGCCGTCCCATCGCGCAGATTATTTCCTTTTCGTAACTCGAGTACGTTTCGCCTGTCGCCTTTTCGCCGAGAAAGATGGCCCCGACTATCTCATCCCGGATCACAAGTGGGACAAACAGTTCAATCCGGCGGCTTTCGAAACTCCTGTCGTACACCTGAAAGAACGGTAAAACCCGGGCATGGGAGGTCTCGATCGGGTTCAGGCCATTTGTTAGGAACTGACGCTCGTCCTCTAAACACAGTGACAGGCTAAGCGGAAAATCATCGCCAAGCCCCCGGACGGCCAACATATTCAACTCGTGACCATAACGCGAATATCTCGCAACACCACCTCGCATAATGCCGAGGGCACCGGAAATCAGGTGCAGCGACGTGCGGATCGTTTCCTGAAAGTTGTGCCTATTCGCTACTTCCTGACCGAGTTCGGCGAGCGCTCCGAATGCGTGGACGAGTTTTGTTCTTTCTTCGATCATTTAGTGCCGCTCTTAGGCGATCGTAACGTGCTTCGTGAGTCCCAGCATTTCGAAAAGCTCGATCGATTCTGCATTAAGGTCCGAAAATATGATCTTTGCCCCTAGATTCTCCGCGGAATCGATCACACCCAGCAAAATGGAGATTCCGATGCTGTTTATGATCTCGGTTTGCGAGAAATCAACGACGAGTTCCTTGCAACCCTGCTCGAGACGGATTTTGCATTCACGCTCGATCTTCTCGCCACTTAGCTTATTGAGATAATCGCCCGCATGGACAACGAAGGTGTTCGAAGAATTTTCGAATGAAGATTCGGACAGATTTTCAGCTATCACCTAATTATTTTCCTTGTTTGGTTTACGGCGCGTTAACGGAGAAACTACTTGAACTGTATTTCTAGCATAAAGAATGTTGCAATACAACGAGAAATCTGGCTTTTTGCCTTCCCGAAGATATCGATGTAGTCGCTGAATTGATTCACTGGATGGAATGTCATCCGATAAATATGTCGGGCGATCAGAAGTTAACCGGGTGAAGGACGCAGGTCCGCGTTAGATGAACGATCGCCCAATATGATTAAATCGGTTGAAAGCCGTGGAAACCTATCGTAGCGAGATAATAAAACGAGTAAGCGGGCATCAGGATGACTGGGACATGATTGTCATCGGCGGCGGCGCGACCGGGGTTGGATGCGCTCTCGACGCCGCTTCGCGTGGTTATGAAGTGCTTCTGCTTGAGCAGCACGACTTCGGTAAGGGCACGTCGAGCCGTTCGACGAAGCTCGTTCACGGCGGAGTTCGCTATCTTGAAAAAGGCGACATTCCCCTTGTCCGTGAATCCCTCAAAGAGCGCGGCGTCCTACTGAGAAACGCTCCGCATGTTGTTCATAGGCAGGAGTTTATCGTGCCGTGCTACGGCTTGTTCCAGAAGGTGTACTACGGATTGGGCTTGAAGGTGTATGACCTTATGTCCGGTAAGAACAGCGTGGGAAGGTCGCGGGTCTTGACGCGTGAGGAGACGATCGCACGCCTTCCGACGATCAGAAAGACGGGTTTGAGCGGTGGGATCTTGTACTATGACGGCCAGTTCGATGACTCACGTCTCCTGACAGATATGGTCATGACCGCCGGCTCGAAGGGTGCCGCTTTGCTGAACTACACGAAAGTCGTGTCGCTCAAAAAGAACGATGGCGGGAAAATAGGTGGACTCGTCTTCGTGGATCAACTATCGTACGAAGAGCATTCGGTAAATGCGAGAGTCATCATCAACGCAACGGGAGCGTTTTGCGACGCGGTTCGTTCAATGTCAAATGATTCCGCGAAACCGATCGTAACGCTCAGCCAGGGAATACATCTTGTTTTCGGACGCGAGTTTATGCCCTCCGACACCGCCATGATGATACCCAAAACAAGTGATGGTCGTGTCCTTTTCTGCATTCCATGGCTCGGCTCGACGCTGGTCGGAACGACTGATACGCCGGTCGCACTGCCGGATCTTGAACCAAGTGCGCTCGAAGCAGAGATCGATTTTGTACTTGAAAACGCTGGCAAATATCTCGAATCTAAGCCGATGCGGGAGGATATTCTTAGTGTTTTTGCAGGCATCCGGCCGCTTGCTAAGGACTCTTCGGCGAAAAACACGGCGTCGCTCTCACGGGGCCATACGATCGAGATAGACAATGCTGGACTACTTACAATAACCGGCGGGAAATGGACCACCTATCGTCATATGGCTGAGGATGCGGTAGATCAAGCGGCACACCTCGGCGGTCTGCCGGAGCGACATTCTGTCACCAGATCGCTTACGATAAACAATCACGCGATTGAAACGTCGGACGCCGGCGAAAGGCTGCATCCTGACCTACCGTATGCCCGCGAACACATAGTCCGCGCTGTTCGCTCGGAGATGGCGCAGACCGTCGAGGATGTGCTCGCCCGACGGACGCGTGCACTGTTTCTTAATGCAAGAGCCGCGATCGAGATTGCGCCGCAGGTCGCCGCGATTATGGCCGAGGAACTTGGAGAAGACAAAGACTGGATCGACGCCCAGGTCGAAGATCTTCGGTCGACGGCCAAAAGCTACCTGATCTGAAGGAACTTCCTATTCCGTGGAAACGACATCTTCGCCGTGAAGGGCGGCGTTGAGGGTGTGCCAGCTAAGCGAAGCGCACTTTACGCGAGCGGGAAACTCGAGCACGCCTGAGAATATCTTTAACTTTCCGAGGTCATTTTCGTCGGTCTCGATATCGAGCTCGCCGGTCACCATTCGGTGAAATTCGCCGAATATCACCTCAGCTTCATGTTTGGTCTTGCCCTTGACCGCCTGCGTCATCATCGAGGCCGAAGCCTTTGAGATCGCACATCCCGAGCCCTTAAAAGCAACGTCTGAGATCTTGTCTCCGTCGAACGCCACATAAACGCGCAACGCATCACCGCACAATGGATTCTTGCCGTCAGCATATTGATCGGCATCCGCGATCTCGCGAAAATTTCGCGGATTCTTGTTGTGCTCTAAAATTACTTCCTGATAAAGGTCGCTAAGTTCTGACATATGTCGCTAAAACTCTAGTTTCCGAGGCTCTTCGCCAAAAATGTCTCTAAGAGGTCCTCGAGTCCCGGCTGTGACCTGAAAAGTGCGGTGCCGTGGCCACCTTTTTCGTAGATCTTGATCTCACATTTTCCGCTTCCCGCGTCAGCTTGCAATTTCCTTACTGATTCCGCGGACTCAGTGTCATCGTCCGCCGCAACCAGCAGGAGACCTCTTTGTCCATATTTCTTAACTGCAGGCTCGGTCTGCATATTTCCGAAGTAGTTCAACCCGGGCGACAAAAGAACAACAGTCCTTACCGCTGGCTTATCTGCCGAGAAGATCAGGGCGAGGCTGCTGCCGTACGAAGCACCGACAATCCCTATCCGTGATGAGTCGACGTTCTTTTGCTTTGCCAAAAAGTCAAAAGCGGCACCGACATCGCCGAGCATACCCTTAACATCGGCGTCGGTTCGCCCGGCCGTGACGATAGTGCCATCTGCCTTTTTCGTGGACTCACCGAATCCGCGTCCATCAACAGAAAGAACGGCAAACCCCTTGGACTGCATTTGTTTTGCAAAGTCATCGAACGAATGCCTGTCGCTTTGCCACTGATGCAGCAGGAGCAAAGCCGGCGAATTCGGCTTTGCCGCCTCAAAAAATGTACCGACAAGTTTCACTCCATCCGGCGAATCGATCGTTACGGTCGAGCCATCGATCGGCTTAGCTGATTCATCCTGCTTGTTTTCGGTGGGCAGCGACTCTTTCGCGACGTCGCCATATCGACAGTTGGCATCCAGAAATACAACTGCCAGAAGGATCGGAATGATAAAGACTCTCTTCATCGACATAACCAAACTTCTATTTTAGTACGCCGACGCGGAAGAGCCTAGTTAGAACAGGCCGACGATGTTACCGTTCTCGTCTATATCGACCTTTTCAGCGGCCGGATGGGCCGGAAGGGCGGGCATGGTCCGCATGTCGCCGCATACCGGATAGATAAAGCCGGCACCCACACTGGCACGAACCTCGCGAACCGGGAAGGTGAATCCGGAAGGGGCTCCTTTAAGCTGAGGGTCGTGACTGAGACTCAAATGTGTTTTCGCCATGCAGATCGGCAGGTCCCCGAAGCCATTTAGTTCATAGTCGCTGATCTGAAGGTCCGCCACAGGCGAATAACTTACGTCCGCGGCGCCATATATCTTGGTCGCGATAGTTTCGATCTTTGCTTTTATCGGCTGTTTGAGATCGTAGAGAAACTTAAATTCATTCGGTCGTTCGGCCGCCTCCATCACCATTTCGGCAAGCTCGACACCACCTTTTCCGCCGTTTGCCCAATGGGTGGAAACCGCGGCCCCCAGTGCTCCGGCCTCTGTCGAGATCCGCTTCACGGCATCGATCTCATCCTGATGGTCGGTCTCGAATACGTTTATGGCGACGACGGGGGTAACGCCGTGCAAACGAACATTCTCGATCTGTTTGCGGAGATTGGCGGCACCTGCCTCGACGTCGGCGACATTATTTTCAAGCATTTCCGGTGGAAGCGGTTTTCCGGCCACGATTTTATACTTTCCGCTGTGAGATTTAAGTGCGCGTATCGTCGCGACGATCACACAGGCGTCTGGTTTGAGGCCGCTGTAACGACATTTGATGTTGAAGAACTTCTCCGCCCCAATATCGGCCCCAAATCCGGATTCGGTAAAAAGGTAATCGGCCGTTCTTATGCCGATCAGGTCGGCCAAAATGCTGCTGTTGCCGTGAGCGACGTTCGCGAACGGTCCGGCGTGCACCAGGGCCGGCGTGTTCTCGAGCGTCTGCATTAGCGTAGGACGAATAGCATCGAGCATCAACACGGTCATCGCACCGGCGGCTCCGATCTCTTCGGCAGTAACGGGCTTCTTGTCGTGCGTCAGACCGACCACAATTCGGCCAAATCGTTTCCGCATATCCTGAAGCGATGTCGTCAACGCGAGTATTGCCATCACCTCGGAGGCAACCGTAATATCGAATCCCGTTTCGCGGGGGATCCCGCCTTCCATACGGCCGCCTAGTCCGATAATGATCTTCCGAAGTGCACGATCGTTGGTGTCGACGACGCGCTTCCAGGTAATGCTGTGCGGGTTGATATTTAGTGGATTACCGCGAAGCAGCTTGTTGTCGATCATCGCCGCAAGGAGATTATTGGCCGCGGTGACAGCGTGGATGTCGCCGGTGAGGTTGAGGTTAAACGTCTCCATCGGCACAACCTGGGCGTAGCCGCCGCCAGCCGCCCCACCCTTAATGCCGAATGTCGGCCCCTGCGACGGCTGCCTCAACGAGACGACAGCATGTTTCCCGAGGTGTTTCATCGCTTCGCCCAGTCCTACCAGGGTGGTAGATTTTCCTTCGCCGAGCGGCGTGGGTGTGATCGCCGAAACGTCGATGTACTTCGCCATCGGACGGTCCTTGATCTTGTCCAACACGCTCAGACGAAGCTTTCCTATGTATGGGCTGCCATAAAGATCAAGATCGTCAGAGTCAAGGCCAAGCTGTTCGGCTATCTCGGGAAGGGGACGAAGTTTAGAGTGCTGCGCTATGTAGAGATCAGATTGCATAGGACAGAGTATCTAATAATCCGGTTTGCCGGGCTGTGACGAGCCTCACAATCCGATAAGTAAAATTGACGATACGATCGATTCAGAGAGTTTCCGAGTCTCGTGCCGTGAAGACGTCATCCTCAACGTTTCCGGTATTTCTAACGCCTTTCGGTTCAAAAAGCAGAACTTCAACCTCTTCATCGGCGACCGGACGATGCTCGACGCCGTGCG
This sequence comes from Acidobacteriota bacterium, assembly GCA_029781855.1. Lineage (GTDB taxonomy): Bacteria > Acidobacteriota > Blastocatellia > Pyrinomonadales > Pyrinomonadaceae > OLB17. Next base: position 116,452 of record JAKOVX010000003.1, read on the forward strand.
GCACAATGAGGAATTCGCCTTGCCTCAATTCGACCGATTTATCCCTAAATTCAATTCGAAAATTCCCGTTTACCGCCAGGAACAATTCGTCCTCGGTCTCGTGATAGTGCCACGGAAACTCACCCTGAAATTTGACGAGCTTGACCTCCTGATTATTGAGCTCGCCGACCACCTTAGGTCGCCAGTACTCCGAGATCTGGCCGAATTTTTCGCTAAGGTTGACCTTTTTCATCCTAGGCAAAAACCTCGATGACCTTTTGAATGGCGTCGGCTAGTTTGTCGACCTCTTCGCGGGTGTTGTAGAAGGCAAAGCTCGCACGTGCTGTCGCCGGAACATCAAAAAACTGCATCACCGGTTGTGCACAATGGTGGCCCGCCCGGATCGCGATACCCTGTTGGTCAAGAATCGTGCCGATATCGTGCGGGTGGATTCCTTCGATCGTGAACGAGAGGACCGATGCTTTATTTGCGGCGGTGCCGACTATCTTAACACCGGGAATATCGGCCAAACGCTCTGTAGCGTAATCGAGCAGTTCATGCTCATAAGCCGCGGCAGCGTTGAAATCGAGAGCGTTGATATAGTCGATCGCTGCACCCAATCCAATTCCAGCCGCGATGGCAGGTGTGCCCGCCTCAAACTTGTCGGGGATCGGGGCGAAGGTCGTTCCTTCGAAACTGACATTACGTATCATGCCTCCGCCGGTCTGGTAGGGCGGCATTCTCTCGAGCCATTCGCGTTTTCCGTACATGACGCCGCTGCCGGTCGGCGCGAACATCTTGTGGCCGGAGAAAACAAAAAAGTCAGCATCCAGGTCCTGCACATCCACGGGAAAATGCGGAACGCTCTGAGCCGCGTCGACCAAAACGGGGACGCCGAACTTGTGTGCGGTCGCGATAATCTGCTTGACCGGATTTACGGTCCCGAGCGAGTTTGATACGTGAGAGATCGCAACCATCTTGGTGCGTTCATTGAGCAGGTTCTCGTATTCGTCGATTATTAGTTCACCGCGTTCATTCATCGGTATCATGACGACGCGGGCACCCACTTCTTCGGCAACGACCTGCCACGGGATTATGTTCGAATGGTGCTCCATCTGGCTCACCAGGATCTCGTCGCCTTCACCGATGAACTTCCGCCCGTATGAGTACGCCACCAGATTCACACCCTCAGTACATCCGCGAACGAAAATGCATTCCTTCGCTTCTTTCGCGTTAATGAACCTCTTCACCTTTTCCCGGGCAGCCTCGTATGCGTTCGTTGCGTGCTGAGACAGGTAGTGCACACCGCGGTGAATGTTCGAGTGTTCCTCGGAGAGATATTTTGACGTACGGTCGATAACGCTCTGAGGAACCTGCGATGACGCGCCATTGTCGAGGTAAACAAGCGGCTTGCCGTTTACCGACTGCGACAGAACCGGAAAATCCTTTCTAATTTTTTCAACGTCCCAATTGCTCATTTCTTGTACTGCTTTCATTCTTATTCACCATGGAGGACACAGAAACCTTCCGCAAACACTAACGGTTAGGACCTAGATCTCTGCTCCCAGTCTATTCAAAACGGCCGCATCGAGCTCGGATTTTATCGATTCGATCCCGATCTTATTGATCACTTCCTCGGCGAAGCCGTACGTAAGTAGATTCTTTGCGAGCGTCATCGGGAGCCCGCGGGTCAAGAGGTAAAACAACTCTTCTTCCTCAAGCTGTCCGACGGTCGCGCCGTGGGCACATTTTACGTCGTCGTTAAAAATCTCGAGCTGCGGTTTGGTATCGACGCGGGCGTTGTCCGACAGGAGAAGATTCTTGTTGGACTGCTGTGCATCGGTTCCGTGCGCGTTCTCACGAACGAAGACCTTTCCGTTGAACACACCGCGTGAAGTGTCATTCAACACACCTTTATACGTTTGGTGCGATGTGCAATTCGGGACTTGATGATCAATGATCGAATGCGTGTCGTGGTGCTGCGAACCATTGAGCATGTACAGTCCGTCGACAAATGCCTCGCCACCCTCGGCCGTAAATTTCAAATCGATGTCGTGTCGCGAGAGGGCGCTCCCGAGATTGATGTTGGTTGAATCATAGCGGCTGCAGCGACCCAGCGAAACTTCGGTCGTTCCGACGTTATAGGCATCGATCCCGTCTCGCTGAACGCGATAGTGGGTAATGTTAGCGTTGTCACCGACGATGACCTGAATGGCCGAATTCGTAAAACTCTTACCGGGAGAATCGTATGATTCGACGATCGTTGCCTTGCTGCCCGCCTCGGCGATCACGAGAACGTGCGGAAAGATCGCCGTGTTTTCATCAGCGACAAACATCAGCTCGATCGGCTCAGCAAGACTCGTCTCTTTTGCTATGTGGACCACCTTCAGATCTGCGAATGCAAGATTCAACGCCGTAAATCCGTTTCGGCGAAAATTGAACGCTTTCAGCTGGTCAAACCTTTGGTCGACCGCAGCGTCATCGTTACCACTGGTCGCTGACCATTGACTATTGAGGAGCGGAGCCACATTTGTGTATTTCCAGTCCTCGTTTTTAACAGTCGGAAACCCCATAAGAGAAAAGGCAGCGAACGCCTCCTCACGCAGTCTCCGCAGATCGTCGTTCGTCTCCGACTTCAGTAGGTTCCTAAATTGCTCCGTAAATTGGGTTTCCTTTACGGTTGTGGTTGAAATCATTTCTCTTAAAACACCTTTATCAAGCTAAACTTTTTATCGGCCCGGACCGTCCTTGCCGGGTCGAGGATAAAATCTTTTGCGATCTTTAATTTCGCTTCGTTTTCTGGCCTCGGCTTTTGATCGTCGACCAGCGTCGATTTGTCGTAGTCGAACAGGAAATCGTACCGCGTAAGCACATACTGCACGTTCATGGCAGCCGCTTTTGCCCTTAATTCCTGCACCGAACGCGACTCCCAAACCAGTCGTCGCAGCGTCCAGTCCTCGAATAGATAGTCTGACACGACAGACCGCTCGATGTTATACGTGTCGCGCCGCATATTGATCAGCCACACCTTTGCGTCAGGTGCCGTATCAGAATTGATAGTTTCGTAAAATGGATAGTAGTCCAGATTTCGCGACAGGTACTGATCACGCGTCTCCCCGCCGAGAGCGATACGGAGCGGAGCCGTTTGACAGAACCACGCCGCTGAGACCAAAATTCCGACGAAAGCGGCTGCCGTGAGGCCATATTGCCATACCTGTCGAAGCCTGTTCCGATTGCTCGATATCGCTTCGGCCGAAGCCGCTATCGAGAGGCCCAACACCGGGACGATAGGCAGCAAGTACCGTAGCTGTTGGCTCGAAAAAAGCCAGAACAAAAACATCACCCCTGCAATGGCAGCGCCGATCTTCGCCTCAACGGGCAAGTCAAATTTCCAAAGACCCCATATCAAGACCGGCAGCCCGAACAAGAATGCGGTGCCGAGAACACCGTCAAAATGTTCGGGCTGCTCAGGCTGCGCCGAAACTGAAAGGTTCCATGGGGTCAGGACGTAATCCAGAGCGTTCTTGTCTCCACCGCCGTAGTTCTTGTTCATTTCCTGAAAGAGGTTCGAACGCTCGACGTCCCATCCCGCGGCCTCGCCTTTCCAGATGCTCATATAAAATGGGAAAACCGGACTGCCCGTCGCTTTCCATGTTCGCAAATACCACGGTGACGCGATCATACCGCCCAGGATCAATGCCGCAACTCCTCCTATGACGATCTTGCCTGCATTGCTATCGTTCCGTGCCCGCATCACGATGATCAGCAAAAACGCAGCAAACACGAATAACGTCGTCAACTTTATCGCGAGGGCCGCTCCCAAAAATATCGCGATCATCGCGAGCGAGCCGTTCTCCTGCGACTTCCACCAACGACCAAGTGAGTAGATGGCCAAGGAGACATACAGGGCGAGAGCTACATCAATATACCCGCTCGATGCCACATGGTATGCCGTCGGGATGGTGGCGACCGCAAGAACCGCGATCAACGACCACCGCCGCGAAATGCCCGTTTCGCGCGACCAACCGAAGATCGCCATAAGCAGCAACGGCAGGAAAGAGTAGACAACCACCCCACCGGCAACCTCTGCCGCTCTCGGATTCAGCAAGCCGCCCAGCAGCATCGCCCAAACGGTGTGCATCTCGGTACCGAGAGCCAAATAGCTTGCAATATTTCCGTCGATAAATGAGTTGCTATGCTGAGCGATAAACGCTTTCGGCACGGCGAAATGGTAAAGCAAAGTGTCTTTTGCGACGGGCGGGGCGAGCGAGGCGATGAACGCGAGCCCAAGCGGAATCGCAATAAGCACGAGCAAGGCTTTGTCGAATGCCGAGGGTTTTTCAGGAACGCGGCTTTCTTTCGATACCTCGCGGACCCGGCGCAGGCTCATCACCGCCAACGCCAGTCCGACGAGCACCGCCGCGATTGCGGCAATTCCAGAATATGCTCCAACGAGTCCAAGAAAAAACCAAATAACCGACCAAATCGCTGCACCAACTGCCGTTTTGGTCACTAGCTCGAGAATGTGTGAATGGTTAGGACTCTTTTCGACATTGATAAAACCCGCAACAAAGCTACCGAGCCCAAACCACGAGATCCCTATCAAACCCGCCGCTAGTGATCCAACGACAGTGTCCCGAATTCCCTCAAACCCAGCCAACGGCCCACCACCGAGATTGCCAACAAGATTCGGCAGCTGCCCGACGTCCGAGCCGCGATACGAGAGGAAAGCCACGATCAGGACGGCCGCAAAAATGGCAAAACCGATCGCGGCAAGTCCGCTCTGATCGACTGATTTGTCGGTCTTCTCGGCCATCTGAACTACTTGCTGCCGGCGGCTCCTTTGACCCAGTCGTAGCCCTTTTCTTCGAGCTCAATTGCGAGCTCCTTACCGCCTTCCTTTACGATCTTGCCTCCTGCGAGTACATGAACGAAATCGGGCTGAATATAGTTGAGCAGACGCTGGTAGTGTGTCACCAGGATTATGGCGTTCTCGCTGCTCCGCAGCGTGTTTACGCCCTCGGCGACGATCCGAAGGGCGTCGATGTCGAGGCCAGAGTCGGTTTCGTCGAGGATCGCGAGCTTCGGCTCGAGCACCGCCATTTGCAGGATCTCGTTTCGCTTTTTCTCGCCGCCCGAAAAGCCCTCGTTGACCGAGCGTTTGAAAAACTCACTGCTCATCTCGACGACCTTTGCCTTCTCTTTTAGGTAATCATTGAATTCGAGCGGGTCGAGTTCGTCCTGTCCGTGGTGCTTCGCCTTTTGATTATAGGCGAGCCGAAGGAATTGCGAGTTCGACACACCCGGAACCTCTACCGGATACTGAAACGCCATAAATACACCTTCGCGGGCACGCTCATCGGGTTCAAGCTCGAGCAAGTTATTGCCTTCAAAAAGCACTTCGCCGGAAATGACCTCGTATGACGGATGACCGGCAAGAACCTTGGACAAGGTGGATTTGCCTGAGCCATTCGGGCCCATGATCGCGTGAACCTCGCCTTTCTTGACCTGCAAATTGAGGCCCTTCAATATTTCCTTGCCGTCGATGCCGGCGTGTAAGTCTCTAACTTCCAGTAGCATTGTTTGATATTCCTTCAACGTAGATCTCACCTTTCAAATACAGTGTCGCGTTGCCGCCGATCTTGACGCGGTCGCCGCGAAGCTCGCAAAACAACTCGCCGCCGCGCGCCGAGACCTGGCGGGCGAATAGTTCATTTTTTCCTAGCCTTTCAGCCCAATACGGAATAAGCGTGCAGTGGGCCGAACCGGTGACCGGATCCTCGAAAACTCCGACCTCCGGTGCAAAGAACCGCGACACAAAATCGCTGTCGTCACCCGGGGCTGTAACTATGACCGCATGCGTCGGGATCTTCAGGATCTCGGCGAAGTTCGGCTCAATTGCACGGACCTCTTTTTCGGTCTCGTAGACGAGCATATAGTCACGGGACTTCAATACTTCCTTCGGCTGGCCACCGATCGCTTCAATTAGTCCCGCCGGAATTTCGCACACCGCAGCCGGCCGCGACGGGAAATCGAGTACGAGCCTGTCGTCGTGCCGTTCAACCGTTAATTCGCCGCTCTTGGTCTGGAAGCTCAGAACGCTCTCCCTGCTGCCGAGTAGCTCAAAGATCACGTATGAACTCGCCAATGTCGCGTGGCCGCAAAGGTCGATCTCGAACGTCGGCGTAAACCAGCGAAGCTCATACTTATCACCTGCCCGTACGAAAAACGCGGTTTCTGACAGGTTGTTCTCCAGAGCGATGCTCTGCATCGTCTCAGTCGGCAGCCAAGCCTCGAGCGGAACGATCGCCGCCGGGTTGCCGCCAAACGGTTTCGTCGTAAATGCATCTACCTGAAAAATTTCCAGCTTCATATTCTCAAGCCTAGGCAAGGGCTATCGCTTGGATTTCTATCTTTGTCCCAAAATGCAATTCCTTTACAGGCACGATTGCCCTCGCCGGTCGATGGTCGCCCATCACTGCGGCATATCTCCGGTTTACCGCGTCCCACAACTCCATATCCGAAACATAGATCGTCATCTGCAAAACGCGGCTCAGATCGCTGCCTGCTTCGTTCAGAACCGCTTCGACATTTCTGAGAGCTAATTCGGTTTGATCACCAATATCACCGGTAAATGGCTCGCGACTATCAAGCGTCATTGGCAGCTGCCCGGAGACATAGATAATTCCGTGGTGCTCGATGCCCGGGGAATAATGGCCCTTGGGTGTCGGTTGATCGTTGGGTTGGATTATTCTCATTAGCCAACGCTTCCTTCTAGCTTCAACCCCAACAACTTCGTCGCCTCGACCGCGTACTCCATCGGCAACTCTCGGAAGACTTCCTTACAGAATCCATTGATAATCAAACTAACGGCATCCTCCTGCGGGATGCCTCGCTGCTGCAGGTAGAATAGCTGATCTTCGCTGATCTTCGAGGTCGTGGCCTCGTGTTCGACTCGTGCAGATGCGTTCATCACCTCGATGTAAGGGAATGTGTTTGCCTCGGACTTGCCGCCGATGAGCATCGAGTCGCACTGAGTGTAGTTCCGAGCGCCCTCGGCTTTCGGCATTATTTTGACGAGGCCGCGATACGAGTTGTTCGAGTGGCCGGCCGAAATGCCTTTTGAGATGATCGTCGACTTGGTGTTTTTGCCGAGATGGATCATTTTGGTGCCGGTGTCAGCTATCTGAGCATGGTTGGTCAGTGCGACCGAATAGAATTCCCCGATCGAATTGTCGCCCTGCAAAATGACACTCGGATATTTCCAGGTGATCGCCGAACCCGTCTCGACCTGTGTCCACGAGATCTTTGAGTTCACGCCGCGGCAAGCTCCGCGCTTTGTCACGAAGTTATAAATGCCGCCTTTGCCGTTCTCGTCGCCGGCGTACCAGTTCTGAACTGTCGAATATTTGATCTCGGCATCGTCCAGTGCAACTAGTTCGACTACGGCAGCGTGAAGCTGATTTGTGTCAAACTGCGGCGCCGTGCAGCCTTCGTTATAGGCAACGTAACCGCCTTCTTCGGCGACGATCAGCGTACGCTCGAACTGCCCCGATTCCTGCGTATTGATGCGGAAATAGGTCGAAAGCTCCATTGGGCAGCGGACGCCTTTCGGAATGAAGACGAAAGAACCATCGGAGAATACCGCCGAGTTTAGGGCAGCATAATAATTGTCGCCGACTGGCACGACCGAGCCGAGATACTTCTTGATGAGTTCGGGATAATCGGCCACCGCCTCGGTAAACGAGCAAAAAATGACGCCCGCCTCGAGTAGTTTCTTCTTGTATGTCGTAGCGACCGATACAGAGTCGAAAACGGCATCCACCGCCACGTTTGCCAGCATTTTCTGCTCGGTTATCGGGATGCCGAGCTTCTCGAAGGTCTTGATCAGCTCGGGATCGACCTCGTCGAGACTCGCTTTTTTGACCTTTTCCTTAGGGGCCGAGTAATACGAAATGTTCTGAAAATCGATATTCGGGTAATCGAAGTTAGCCCAGTTGTCGGGCGGCGTCATCTTGAGCCACTGCCTGAAAGCCTTAAGCCGAAACTCGAGCAGCCATTCGGGCTCGTTCTTTTTGGACGAGATCAATCGAACCGTGTCTTCGGAAAGCCCTTTGGCGATCGTTTCGCTCTCGATGTCCGTGACAAAGCCGTATTTATATTCCCGATTTGTAAGTAATTCTGCTGCTGTTGACATCTTTTGAACCTAGGCCCTCTGAGATTCGAGCGTACGATGAATACCCTGGATCTTGTGAAATGTAGCATCGACCGAACTTTCACTACCGACGAGATGCGATAACGTAATATTTGACAGGGCGTCAGCGACGATCTCATGCAGGCCGATGATGACCGGCCGGATGCCGCAGTCGCCCTTGTGCACACATGAGTCGAGCACGCCGGTGTAGTTGTCGCAATGCTTCGCCATCTCGTCGTCGTCCAACACACGAATGATCTCGCTTAACCGGATCTCACTTGCCGGACGAGCAAGCAGATAGCCCCCCTTTGTGCCACGCGTTGAGTGGACAAAACCTGCGCGGTTGAGCAGCCACATCAGCTTGCCCGCGTTTGCCGTCGAAATGCCTTCGCGTTCGGCGATCTGGGGCAAGGTTAACGACTCGCCCTCCGGCAAATCCGCCAACTGTACCAGGCATCGAAGTCCGTACTCCTCTTGTGCTGAAATTTTCATAAACTACACTCAGATAAAGATTTTTCGTGATTCGTCAATACTTAGAATGGCAAAACGTTACTTTTTTGTCAAGATTGACGGCTATCAAAATGTCGGATCTTTACGAATCATTAGACTAAGAATAAAGATTCATCGGACGAGTCAATAGATCATAGGGATCGGATACGTTCAGTGCCTCACGAACAAAGTACGGCTCACCGGCCGCGACACCGATAAGCGAGCCGAAATACCGGGAACGAGTCTCGATCTCCTCAAGGAAGGTCTTGGCGGTCAGCCGCGTTTCGGGTTCGCTCGAGTCGGGGTCAAAAAACTGCGAGCGATGTGCCCTAATGGCCGCCATTTTTTCCTCAAGAAAATCTGAAATATCCACTATGAACGAGGGTTGGACTCGACGAGAAAATATATTGTGGGCGACACGCGGTACGGCGATCGCCCCGTCACCGGACGCTTCGTCGTAGCGCCGCATACTAGCGAGCCGGGCAGACTCACGGACAAGGTTGGCGATATGGTCGTGGTCCGGGTGCGGGTCGCCAAGTTGATGCGTAAGCAATACTTTAGGCTTCAATCGGCGAAGAACACGGACCAGGGCCGTTCGAGATGGATCGTCGTTAAAGACGTGTCCGTCAGGTAATTCCAGATTTTCACGCAGGTCGAGTTTCAGGATCTTTGCGGCCTCTGCGGCTTCTGCTGCACGCCCGTCTACCGTTCCGCGAGTACCCATTTCGCCGCGGGTGACGTCGACGATTCCCGTTCGATAACCGAGGTGTTTCATCCGAAGCATCGTCCCGCCAACGGTCAATTCGACGTCGTCAGGGTGAGCAAATACGGCAAGAATATCGACTGTGGACATATGTCTAATTTATCACACAGGAACTTCGTCGGGGATAATCCTGAAGATAGAAAAGCAGCGGCCCGGTCCACTCAACACCGATTGCGTTCGGCATTTGCTACTATTTTCGTATGAAACTGACAGTGCTCGGTTCAGGGACATCCGTGCCGCATGCGAAACGAAGCAGTTCCGCGTTTTGGCTGGAGACGTCCGGAGGCAGCATTTTGCTCGATTGTTCGCCGTCGTCGATCCACCGCATGGCTGAAGAAGGTCTGGATTGGGCGAATCTCGACTCGATCTGGATATCGCATTTTCACCTTGATCACTGCGGCGGACTGGCACCGTTTTTGTTCAGTTTGAAGCACGCTCCGCAAACGCACGAGCGGACGAAGCCGCTAACGATTTTCGGCGGGGCGGGCCTGCGATCGCTGATCGAATCGTTCAATGCCGCCGGCAATTATCGCCTTTTGCAACAGCGATTTCCGGTCGAGATCGTCGAGGTCACAGCGCTCGAAAAGTTCGAGATCTTGCCCGGCATCGAGGTCGTACCGCTGAAAACACCCCACACTGACGACAGCCACGCGATCCACATTCGCGATGGTGAAAAGACACTTGTATTCACCTCGGATACAGGGCCGGACGAGGCGATCTCGGCGTTTGCCAACGGCGTCGATCTACTGCTGATGGAGTGTTCGTTTGTGCGAAATAAGCCCGTAAAATCTCACCTTGAGCTTGCCGAGGCGATGTACCTCATCCGCAAAGCGAAGCCCAAACTAGCGATGCTGACGCACTTTTATCCGGAGTGGGACAGTATCGATTTCCAAGCGGAAGTCCGCCGATTTGATCCAATGTGCGAGGTCATCGAGGCCGTCGATGGGCTGAAACTGAATATCTAAAACTGATAACTACGAACCGAAATTTGAAATTAGCTTGCAGTTTTCAGTTATTTCACGTTCCGTTTGGCCATAGCCATTAATTCCTCGGGCATCCATTTGCTGAGGTTTTTCTCTTCGGCGGCGGCAATTCCGCGGTCACGGTTGCGCCATTCCTTTTCCGGAGCGTCCTCGCGGCCGGATTCCTTCGGGTAATTTTCGACCTGCTCGAGGCTGATGATGATGCCCTGGGCCACGTCGTTCCAATCCTCGTTTTGGATCCCGCGCATCACTACGGCCAAGCCGGCGGTCCAGTCTTCCTCGGGGGTGATGTTGTCGTATTCTGGAATGGTCAAAAAGGCAGTATCGGGGAACGACTTGCCGCCGAATTCGCTAATGATCTGGGCCTTAACATCCTTGTATGCAGCATTTGGGTTAGCCTGCCGCATTTCAAGTGCTCGGCGGAAAATGTCGGAAACTGTAACTTGATCGCTCATGATATTAGCGACAGATTAGCACAAATGGACGCGGATCATAACCTCTAATGAGCAAAATACGCTCGAAATGTCTACCAACTTTTTGCTTGTCATAACGCATCTGAAACGATAGTCTTCTTCTGACGGGGAATTAATAATAATGAAGAGCCTTTTCGCCTTAGCCCTTGTTTTATTTGCGTTTACTGTGTCGTTCGCCCAGAACGAACAGTCGCCGATCGTCGAAAAAGACGTCAATTATCAAGACTGGACCTATAAGAGCGTTCGCACCGGCGAGGACGTGAATCTGCGAAACGCGATCGCAGGAAGCAAGCTGGCGATCGTCGTTTACTTTGCCCCGTGGTGCCCGAACTGGCGGCACGACGCCCCGATGCTTGAGCGATTATACGAGAAATACAAGGGCAACGGGCTCGACATCATCGCGGTCGGTGAGTACGACCCCGTCGATTCGATGAAGACCAACCTCGAGACGCTAAAGATCACGTTCCCAGCGGTTTACGAGTCCGGCCTGCGAACCGACAAGCAGAAGACCGAGCACTTCAAATACCGTACATCGACGGGTGACACCCGCAATTGGGGTTCACCGTGGTACATCTTCCTCGAGCCCGCCGTTATTGAGAAAGAGGGCGAAACGGTGACCAAACGGACCCACGTTATCAACGGCGAAATGGTCGAGGCCGAGGGTGAAAAGTTCATCCGCGAAAAGCTCGGCTTGCCGGCCGTCAATGATAAGAACGCCCTGACCGAAAGCAAAAAGGTCGAGCCCTGCGACCCCGACAAACCGACCGCGACCGCTCTCAAGAAGCCCTGACCGCCGCTGCGATGCGTCGTCGGATAACGGCTCTGAGCTCAAAACATCGTCTCAAATCGTCTCAAACTCGCGCCAAAGTGAGACGGGTTAAACCATTTCATCGCAACAGTTGAGTCCCAAAATCGTCTCATATTAATTTTGCTCTCGGGAATTTGAGACGGTGGGTGCGACAGTGGTCAGTGGCCGGTGGTGAACGACCGGAAACACGAAGACGGAATCTGAGCTTCGAATGCGTCGTCGAACGGCGTCGCTGATCTCATAAGCGGC
>JAKOVX010000018.1 GCA_029781855.1 Acidobacteriota bacterium
GCCAGTCCGGAAAACAATAATATGGCCGCGATGCAGGCGGTAAAGGACAAGAGTTTGATCTTCATTTTAGTGTTGATAATAAACGGGTTTTTGACTTTGTCGAGAAGCGTAACGAAAATGAATATGCCATCTCCGGGTGGCAACGTCAATTATGCATTATCATTTGATCGGAATATGCGGGACGGCGATGGCTAGCCTCGCCGGTATGCTGCAATCACAGGGCCATCGCGTAACCGGTTCTGACCAGAACGTTTATCCGCCGATGTCGACCCAACTCGCGGCCCTCGGCATCGAGATCCTCAATGGATATCGGCCCGAGAACGCCGACATAGGTGCCGATGTGACCGTCGTCGGCAACGCAATTTCACGCGGAAATCCCGAGCTCGAAGAGGTCCTCAACCGGAAATACCTGTACCGATCGCAGGCCGAGATCGTCAAGGAAGAATTCATCCGCGGCCGCCATTCACTTGTCGTCGCCGGGACCCACGGCAAGACGACCACAACCAGCCTCGCGGCCTGGATCTGTGAGGTCGGAGGGCTCGACCCGAGCTTTCTCGTTGGTGGTATCGTGCAGAATTTTGACGCGAGCTTCCGCGTTACAAGCGGCAGGCATTTCGTGATCGAAGGTGACGAATACGACACCGCGTATTTCGATAAAAAGCCCAAATTCATGCACTATTTGCCGGAGATCGCCATCGTCGGCAATATCGAGTTTGACCACGCGGACATCTATCGCGACCTGCAGGAGATCAAATTTCAGTTCTCGCGATTGATGAATCTGGTGCCCGGCAATGGACGCCTGATCGCCGGGATCGATTCGCCGGTCGTTCGCGAGGTTCTCGATGAGATGGACGGCAAGCTTTTCACTAACGTCGAGTCTTTCGGCCTCAGCGACGATGCGAAATGGCAGGCACGCTATATCGATTTTACGGGCGATGTGACGCGTTTTACGGTTTTTAGGGATGGTACATCGTGGGGCGAATTTGAAACGCACCTGATCGGCGAATTCAACGTCCGCAATTGTCTCTCGGTCATTATCGCCGCCGATACGTGGGGCATTTCAAAAGAAAAGATCCAGCAGGCGCTCGACACGTTCAAGTCCGTGAAACGCCGAATGGAGGTTCGCGGCGTCGAGCGTGGCGTAACCGTGATCGACGATTTTGCCCATCACCCGACCGCCGTCGAGGAAACGCTAAAAGCCTTGAGAATGAAGTACTCCCGCAATCGCCTGATCGCGGTATTTGAACCGAGGACCTGGTCATCGCGGCTGGCAGTTTTTCAGGAGCCTTACGCTAAGGCCTTTGCCTATGCCGATTACGTGATCATCGCGGGAGTTTACAACACCGCCAAAGCCAGCGAACTCGGCAAGGTTCTCGATGTCGACGAACTGGTCGCCGACATTCAACTCCAGGGCAAAACCGCGATGAGTTTCCCGGACGCAGATTCGATCGTTGAACACCTTACACCCGAATTTCGCGAAGGCGATGTCGTAGCAATAATGTCGAACGGCGGATTCGGCGGGATTCACGACAAGGTTCTCGATGTGCTCAAATATCACTAAATAAAGTCTTGCCTAATTCCCAAAAAAGTATGATAATTCCGAGAGTTTTTGCTCTCGCTGCCATCAATGGTTGATGCGTCCGTCCGGCTTTAATGCGGTGCTTTTCGGTTCGGTTCTGAGAGTTCGGTCATTGGATAATTGAAGCATCTAGATTTTTGGAGTAGGTCGCGCCGCTGCATTGACGGAAATTCGATCGGAATTTTCCCACCTTACCTGCCATATTGCTTCGCTTAACTTTCGAAATTAGAGGAAATGGGAAATAAACTATACGTAGGAAATCTGTCTTTTCGCGTTACGAGCGAAGATCTCCAAGAGCACTTTTCGGCCGCGGGTGCCGTCGACTCGGCGAACGTGGTCTACGATCGTGAAACCGGACGTTCACGAGGCTTCGGCTTTGTCGAAATGGCCTCCGAGGATGACGCAACTGCAGCGATCGCACAGTTTAACGGCCAGGAATACGATGGCCGGAATATGGTAGTCAATGAGGCCAGGCCCCGAGAAGATCGAGGCGGATCTAATCGCGGAGCAAGAGGCGGCGGTTACGGAGGTGCCAATCGCGGAGGCGGATATGGCGGCAACGGGGAAGGCGGTTATGGTGGAGACGACCGCTGGTAGCTTGAAGCGTGCGTGCCTGATTGCTAGTAACCGCGACGAATACGGTCACGTTTGAGATAGGTTTCTGTCGGCCTTTGACGGGTCAATCGATCTTACCATTGAAATTCGCAAGGTTGACGACGATGTCGTCGATCAGCGAGATGCGGTCCGCAGACCTTGGTACGCCGTTAACAATGATCGAAAGGACTAACGGCTCTCCTCCGGCCGTTGTTAGGTAACCCGAAAGGGCAGAGACCTGGTCGATCGTTCCGGTCTTGCCACGAATGTTTCCGGCGGCGGCGGTTCCCTTGAACCGGTTTCTGAGAGTTCCGTCAACACCGCCGATCGTCAGGCTGTCACGCCATGCCTCAGGGTACCGGCTCTTCTTTGCCATGTAAGTGTATAGCGTTACTACCGCGGACGGTGTGATAAGGTCGTGCCGCGAGAGCCCGCTACCGTCATATTGAACGATCCCATCCTCGGGAATTCCTATTTCTTTCAAGAAGTCCTTCACAACTGCCAAGCCGAGCCTCGAGCTGTCACCGCTCCCGCCGTTTTTCCGCCCGATCTGTTCACCCAGCGTCCAAAGTATCGTTTCGGTGTACATATTTTGGCTCGGTTTCAGCGTCTTTTGAGCGATAATGGAAAATGGAGGCGATTCGAGATAGGCAATGTTCACCGGCGGCCCGCATGTCTTGCACGGCGGAGCAGCGGGGACGTCCGCAAGTCTTGTAACACCTGTAACCTTGACGCCCTTGGCCTCGAGCCTCTGTTTCAATAATTCGACAAAAAGTTCAGCCGGACGTGTCAACGCGATCGAGCCTCTGAATTCCTTGGTTCCCGCAGGAACCGTTCCGGATATTTCGATCACATTCTGACTCACCTCTTTCCGAATGTTGAGCGTGTTTGCGCCGCTCGAAGCAGCCGTTACGCAATTGTTGACGATTCGGACTATATGATTGGCCGGAAGTGTTCGTGCAATACAGGAGTTCCCGACTGATCCGGGCATCACGCTGATATCTATTGCGTTGTCGTTCAATGGTAGAGCCGAAACTTCCGTTCCGTAGTAGGTCTGAAGGTCGTCCCATTCCCACGTCTCAGGTACGGCGAATCCACGGAAATAACTCTCGTCGCCGACGATGTCCCCCTCGATCCGCTTAACACCGGCAGCTACGATCTTGTCCACGAGCAGGTCGATACCCCAGTAAGGATTTATCTGTTTTGGAAACGCCGGATCAAATCCGTTCGAGATCGAGATGTCGCCGCCGCCTTTGATCGTGAGCGGCCCGACTATTACTCCATTAGCGTCGATCGGAGTGTTTGCAAAGACGTCAGTTCTGAATCGAAAATCCGGGCCCAAACGCTCCATTGCCGTCGCCACGGTAAAATTCTTCATGTTTGACGCCGGCATGTAGTACTTTTCGGACTCATTTTCGAAGATCACCTTGCCGGAGTTGAGCGACACGACCTTTATTCCGACTCGACCGCGACGCACCGCGAGGTCGAACATTCTCTGCCTGATCTTTGTCTGAAGGTCCTCTAGCGTTTGGACGGGAACAGGAGTCGGAGTTGGCGCCGTCATCTGAACCGGCGTTGGGGACGGCGTAGGAGTCGTTCGTGGACGCGTTATGTTCTGTGCTGCACCGTCCGAACCTAATAGGAAGAAGCAGGAGACTGCAAACAGGACCAGCACGGCCACACGATCCAGATATTTTCTTTTCATTGCCAAAATAGTACCGCAACTGCACTAAAGTACAGAAACATCGAGATGCCGACTGCCGGCCGTCTCGCGTAAACCAGATCGACTACCGACAAAAATGAGATTCAATTCTGATGGTCCAAGTTGCGTGCGGACCTACGAGTCACGGATCGACTAAGGTCATTGATAACTATGTTACAGAGATCGAACAAATAAATGGTGTGTCCGACTATTCAAACACACCATCGTTTTCTGCTGTTAACCGATCCAATCCCAAAACAGGGTCGATCATTTACATTTCGAATATCCGCAGTCGCGGCATGAATCACATCCGCTGGCGTGCTCCAACTGCCCGCCGCACTCGGGACACTCTCCGATCAAATTAGACATCTGCGGCGTTTGTAGCTCGACAGATGCAGATTTCCCGATGGCTCGGGCAGATTCAGGCATGTCATTTAGCCGCCTGTCGATCAAGAGCAAACATTCGGCAACCGCCTGCTCCGGCGAGGTCAGCAAGCGTTCATTGAACCAAACCGCGTGCGTCGCGGTTACCTTGTTGAGGCTCCGAGCCACGTCTTTGGCGTCAAATCCGCCTCGCAGCATCTTCGACGCGAGCAAACCGACACCCGCACTTATGGGCCCGGCAACGAATACCTCGAGGATCCGCTCACCGTCGTGGTTCACGGTTACATAGAGATTCTGGCCCTCGAATGGGATCCTCCACGTGGAACCTTGTAGTTCGCGCGGGCGTTCGAATCTCTCAGCGACGGAAGCGACTCTGCGTTCTGACACGGCATCATCGCTAGTGTACTCGCTAACAGCTCCGCTCTCGGGCGCCGATTCAGCCGACGACTTCATTGAGTTTAAGACCTGGCCCTCGCGGCTGCCGTCACGATAGTAGCTCACAGCCTTACAACCCAATTTTCGAGCCAAATGATAAAGCTCATCGACAGATTCAACAGTATCGTCTTTCGCACCATTGCATGTCTTTGAAATGGCATTGTCAACATGCTTCTGGGCAGCAGCGAGTACTTTGACGTGCTCGATCGATTTGATCGACATCGCGGAGATAAAATGCGGCGGCAATTCAGTTTCGTGCTCGACGACGTACTCGGCGGCGGCTTTTATCGATTCCTCGTTTGTTTGATCGACCTTTATTCCCAGGGCTTCGGCAGCGGCGGTGTGCACATATGTTCGTGTTCCGAGCGTGTCCTGTCTTACGTAGGCCCACGAAAAATTCGGCTCAATTCCGGACGAAGTCTCCGCGACAAGCGAGATCGTGCCGGTCGGAGCGATCGTAGTAACCTCATAATTCCGAGGGGTCAGCGGTATTTCACGCGGAATTCCGAGATCCTGATACAAGAATTTAGAATAAGCATCGCGATTAGCTTCGAGTTCCGGAAATGGTCCCTTTTCCAATCCCAGACGAAGCGACGCCATCCAAGCCTCGCGGCGGACGAATCCCATTACGCGCTCCATCAAGGTGATCGAATCCTCGCTGCCGTAAGTTACACCAAGTTTCAGGCAAAGATCGGCAAATCCCATTATCCCGAGCCCGACGGGCCGTGTTCGTTTAACGACATCATCTATCTCGGGCAGCGGGAAGTAACCAGCATCCACGACGTTATCGAGAAACTGGGTACAAAGATGCGTCGTGTGCGAAAGCCGATCCCAATCGATCGTCCCGGCGCCGTCGACGACCTTGAAGAACTTCGCAACGTCGATCGAGCCCAGATTACACGAGTTGTTGAAGTGCAATTGCTGCTCACCGCACGGGTTGCAGGCATAGATCGGTCCCATAGAGGCCATCAAGTGATTGTGCCTATTTACCTCATCGATAAAGATGATCCCCGGCTCAGCATATTTATGAGCCGAAGCGATTATCCGATTCCAGATGTCAGGAGCAAAGACCATTCCTGCCATCGGAGGCTCCTCGATAATGCAATCAGACAGATCTGAGGTCTCAAAGGCGAGTTTGTCGGCAAAAGTTGCTGTTGAACCATCCGGCCGTCGATAAACGACATAGTCTTCACCTGTAACCGAATCAAACACGGGTTGGGTCCATGGTTCTCCATTAAATTCCGTCGGGAACCAGACACCTGCATCAACGGCGTCCATGAACAGATCGGTCACGGTCACTGAAATATTGAAGTTCGTGAGACTTGTCTGATCGTTCTTAGCGTGTATGAATCTCAGGATGTCCGGATGGGTAATGCTCAGGATGCCCATATTTGCACCTCGACGGACACCGCCCTGCTTCACGACCTCAGTCGTCTGATTGACAATATTCATGAAGCTGACCGGCCCGGATGCAACGCCGCGGGTCGAATTTACCATCGAGCCCGCTGGGCGAAGGAACTCGTACGTCATGCCTGTACCGCCGCCTGTTTGGTGAATGATCGCCACATTCTGGGCGTGCTCCATTATGCCTTCGATCGAATCCGGAACGTTGAGCACGAAACACGCGGCAAGTTGCCCTTTCGGTTTGCCGGCGTTAACAAGGCACGGAGTGTTTGGGACAAACTCTCGAGCGAGCATAACCGTGGTCATTTCATTGAAAAAAGCGTGCTGTTTTACGGGATCGGTCTCTGCCTTTGAGACGTGGCCGACCACGCGGCGAACGATATCAGACCATGATTCGAGCGGTTCACCTTTCGCATCCTTCAGTGAGTACCGCTTGCTAATTACCTTTTGAGCGTTAAGCCCGGGTGGAGCGATCTCTCGTCCTTTGGCCGTCCCGGTTCCATTCCCGTTACCATTAGGGGCGACGGTTCCGCTGATAGTGGTATCAGTAATTATGCTCATTTTGCTCAATTCTCCAGAGGTCGG
Source organism: Acidobacteriota bacterium (assembly GCA_029781855.1). Taxonomy (GTDB): domain Bacteria; phylum Acidobacteriota; class Blastocatellia; order Pyrinomonadales; family Pyrinomonadaceae; genus OLB17. The sequence goes on from JAKOVX010000018.1 coordinate 6,684, forward strand.
TACTTCGATCAGTACCAAGATGATTTAATACAATTTTAACATTGAAACGGCCAGATTGAAATGGCTCGTTGAATGCAATTTCTTGGGTTGAGTTCGGCGGTTCAATGAAGCGTGCGACGCCGAGTGATGCAAATATCTCATAGAAAAAAGATCAAAGTCAACAATTATTTTCCACAATATGTTGGGGTAATACTAATATTCACAACAACTGACGGCGTAAGTTAATGTGTTTGTTTAAGTTGTGGAAATTTTGCCGGGCATTTGACTTTGGGTCGCACGGTTACCGAAACTCTCACTATGGATAAATTGGTTCATGGTACTGCTGCCGATGGCACGATTCGAGTCGTGGCGACTATAACTACCAACACGACCGCGGAGGCGATCAGGCGTCATCAAACCTCGCCAACCGTTTCTGCCGCCCTCGGGCGAATGCTAACCGGAACGCTAATGCTGGGCGCAACACTAAAGGATTTTGACCGTCTGACATCAAGGATCGACTGTGACGGACCGGTTGGCGGAATCATCGCCGAAGCGAACCGGACTGGCGGCGTTCGAGGCTACGTACGAAATCCGGTCGCGGAACTCCCCGCCAAATCAAATGGTAAGTTTGACGTTAGCGGCATCATCGGAAGCGGCACATTTTATGTAATGAGGGAATCAGGATTCGAAATAGGGCTTCATCGAGAACCATACGTTGGTTCCGTCCCGATCACTTCCGGTGAAATAGCCGAAGATTTTGCGTTTTACCTCGCAAAATCTGAACAGATCCCTTCGGCCGTCATGTTGGGCGTGCTGCTGAATAATGTTGAGCCGTACGTTGTGGCATCAGGCGGTGTTCTTGTCCAGATGATGCCCGGGGCCAATGAGCATATCATTACGATCATTGAAGACACCATTGCAAATGCGCCGCACTTGACCTCTCTAATATCCGAAGGGGCGACGCCTAAAGATCTTCTGAAAACGCTACTCGGTGTCATCGAATTTGAAATAATGGGCGAAACACCGGTGGAATTCACATGTTCCTGTTCACATGACCGGGCAATGGCAATGATCTCATCGCTCGGACGAACTGAGGTCGAATCGATGCTGGCCGAGCAAAATGGGGCAGAGATGACTTGCGGGTTTTGTAATGAAAATTATGTTTTGAATGAATCCGATCTCATTCGAATAATCGAGAATTTCTGAAGTATTTCGTCACAAGGTCATTTTTCGGTAATCGCCTTGGAAATATAAGAGTGGGCGTCCGGGACGAAAAACGGCATCGGCGACCTCACCGACAAAGATCGAATGGTCGCCGCCGTTCAGGGAATGCCGCAAGCGGCATTCGAGATTAACGATCGCCCCTATGATCAACGGTGCACCGAGTACTCCGATCTCGTATTCGATTCCGTCGAATTTATCGAGATACGGCGTTGCGAAATGTTGTGACACGGCCACCTGGTCTTCGCCCAGAATGTTTACCGCAAAAATTGCCGACTCCTCGAACGCGTAGTGGCTGGTCGTGGTTTTTTCAATGCAGATCAACACTAGCGGTGGGTCGAGAGAGACACTGCAAAAGGCGGAAACCGTAATACCGTGCATTTTCCCGGCGGCGTCGGTTGTCGTAACGACAGTTACGCCGCTTGCGAATAGGCCGAGTGCGGCACGAAACTCATCATTGCTGATCGGCATAATTTGACGGAAGTCCGAAGTTGTTAAAGTTAAACGCTACCGAATATTCCAGGCATCGTCAACAAAACTGCCGTTGTAAGCTTTGCGACGTATCGAGAAAATCAGATATCCTCTCATTGAATGATCGACAAAGCAAAATTCTTCGCCGATTGCCGACTCCGGGTCGATGCGGAACTCGACCGTTTGATCCCGGCAGGCAGCGTCGAACCACACCGCCTTCACGAAGCGATTCGATGGAGCGTATTCGCCGGAGGCAAGCGATTTCGGCCGGTCTTGATGATGGCAGTTGCCCGTACTTTCGGTGCCGATCTGGAACTGACTGACCGTACTGCTGCCGCTGTGGAAATGATCCACACGTTTTCGCTGATCCATGACGATCTGCCGGCAATGGACAATGACGATCTGCGACGAGGACGTGAAACCTGCCACAAAAAATTCGGAGATGCGGTCGCAATCCTTGCGGGTGATGTTCTGCAGACGCTTGCATTCAAAGCACTTGCTGAGGACGACCGTCTCCCTGTTGATGTCCGCTTAAAGATGGTCTCGCTTTTCGCCGATGCTTCGGGTACACCGCACGGTATGGTCGCCGGACAGCAGCTTGACCTCGAGGCCGAGGGTAGGGACGTCGGGATTCGAGCGATCGAGGAAATTCACGAACGGAAAACCGGGGCGCTGATCTCTGCGTCAGCCATTGCCGGTGCCGTCATCGCCGGTGCCAATGATTCGGAAATTGATTCGATAGAAAGATATGCTACCCGCCTTGGGTTGCTCTTTCAGATCACTGACGATCTGCTCGACGTAACGCAGTCATCCGAAACCATCGGGAAGACTGCCGGAAAAGACGTTCATGCCCGGAAAGCAACTTATCCGGGTCACATGGGTATCGACGCGACGCGGGTTCTCGCCCGCGAAGTTTGCAAGGATGCTAATGACGCTCTCACCGCGATCGATCACGACACCGATCTTCTCAGCTACATTAGCGAGAATATCCTCAATCGAGAAACTTAGATAATCGTTCCGGGCCTACAAGCATAAGCGGAAATTCAATTACATTCGTTCTTTTCTAGCCTACTGGAAATGGGCGAATCTCCAACATTCACGTTCGATCGAATCGTCCGCGTGGCCTTGGTCGCGGCGGTGTTGGCTTTTGCCTACATTTCGGTGATCGACAAGCTTACACATGACTGGTGGTTCGACGAGAATTACTCACATGGATTGCTAATTCCCTTTGTCGTCGGGCTGATCCTTTGGAACGAACGCAAGGAACTTAGATCAACGTGTGGTGCCCCGTCAGTTTGGCTTGGAACCGCGATCGTCATATCTTCGGTCGTCATGCTCGCCGCCGGAACACTTGGTGCGGAGCTTTTCACCCAGCGATTGTCCTTGTTGTTGATCCTTTCCGGCGTGACGGTATTTTTTTTTGGCAAACGCATACTCTCGCGGCTGACAGTTCCTTTCGTACTTTTCTTTCTCGCCATTCCGATACCACAGATCGTATTTAACCGAATCGCCTTTCCGCTTCAGATCTGGGCATCACAGATGGCGGTATGGGGGATCAGGGTCTTTGAGATCCCGGTCACCCGCTTGGGAAACGTGATCGATATTTTGCCGAAGGGATCAACTCAGACGATCTCCCTAGAGGTGGTCGAGGCGTGCAGCGGTATCCGGTCACTGAGTACGTTGATCACATTGGCGTTGATCCTGGTGTATTTTACCCGCCAGGATGGAAACCGACGATCGTGGAACTTTGGCCTGGGAACCTGCGACGCCTGGCGTGCGGTAATACTAATGTTATTGGCTTTCCCGATTGCCGTTGTGACCAACGCCGCTCGCGTTTCAGCGACAGGGATATTGACTTACTACTACGGCAAACCGGCGTCTGAGGGTACCGTTCACGAAGTCTCCGGTTGGCTCGTTTACATTTCCGCCTTGGCGATCCTGATCTTCGCGAATTTCTTGATCAAGAAGGCGATCAAACCGCAAGGGTCCGTTTCTGCCGACACGTCGGTGGTTGAAAAGGTATTTCGCGGATCTGCTCCGCTGTTACCAATAGTCGTATTGATCTTTGGCAGCGGCCTCGCGATCAACTGGTTCGTGCATCGCGGCGAGGTGCCGGTCCCGCGGTCAGAACTCGTTAATTTACCTCAAACACTGGGTGATTGGCGGCAAAAAGGAAGTGACTTCAAGTTCGAGAGCGATGTGGAGAGCGTGCTGGGGGCAACCGATTATACGATGCGCGAGTATTCGTTGCCGGACGGCCGTGTTGCGAACCTTTATGTCGGCTATTATGCATCGCAGCGGACCGGAGCCACTTACCACAGCCCGCAAAACTGTTTGCCCGGATCAGGCTGGATGATGGGCGATCGACACACCATCGACATCACGACATCAGACGGACGGACATTCACGGCGAATTTGTATTTGATCGAAAGCGGCGTTTACCGCGAGATCATGGTCTATTGGTATCAGGGACGCGGCCGCATCGAGGCGAGCGAGTACAACGACAAGGTCAACACCGTATGGGACAGCATCACCCGACGCCGAACCGACGGGGCAATGGTGCGTGTAATGACCAGTGTCGGTTCCGATGAAACGGCAGCCAAGAAAGCCTTAGCCGACCTCGCCGCCCGACTCGAGGAGCAACTCGATCCTTTTGTGCCGGAATAAAATGGAAAATTTACCTGTTCCGCGCCAAATACAGGTACCTCGAGCTTAGCGTTCTCAAATTCGACGTCCGTTTTTCGCCGATCCGCTTTTCACCATCGACTTCACTAAAATACACAGAAAATTCTGAAAACAAGGGCTGATTGGCTCTTTGACCAACACACAAGAAAAAGTTCACCCGAGTTGGGCTTTGAGTTGTTGACAGGTATCTGGGGCTTGTTGTTCACGGAAGGCCCGGATTTTGATAGGACCACATAGAACTTACATTCCGGCTACCGACGCCCAGGCCGCCGAAATCGTTTCAAATCACGGTCCCCGATTTCTCGAGTAGTTATGATATTGAAAGAGTGCCGAAATCGCAGTACCGCAATTCTGAAGTTGTTTGTGACCGTTGTTGTTGCGTCGACCCTGATCGCGTGCGGACACTCGACCGATAAATTTCTTGCCCGCGGCGAGGAATATCTCCAAAAACGAAAATTCCACGACGCAATGATGCAATTCCGTTCGGCAGTCGAATCCGACAAGGGTTCCGCTCGGGCGCATTGGGGACTCGCGAGGGCGTATGAGAGTCTCGGGCAGTTCAACGAGACACTTGATGAGCTGCGAAAGACGGTGGAGCTTGACGATTCGAATCTCGATGCTAAGGCAAGACTCGGAAATTACTTCCTTCTCGTCCAACCGCCGCTGATCTCAGAAGCGGAAAAGATCCAGCAAGAATTAGTCGCAAAAGACCCTAAGTTCATCGAGGGGCAGATCCTGAAGGCGTCGATCCTTGCCGCTCAAGACAGGCCGGAAGCCGAGGTTCTCGCCAAGATAAACGAAGCGATTGAGATCGATCCAAAACGGACGGAAACCTACCTCAGCCTTTCTCGATATTACATGTCACATGAGATGGCAGCCGAGGCTGAGTCTGCGATTCAGAAAGGTATTTCGATGAACCCGACAGCCGCTATTGGGATGATCGAATACGGCCGATTCCTGACATATGCCGGCCGCAATGCGGACGCGGAAAGGCAGTTTGAACTGGCTATCACCGCCGAACCAAATAATATTGAAGCCTTCGAGGCGATCGCTGATTTCTATGCGTCTTCTCGCCAGTTCGACAAGGCCGAGGCCGCATACAAGAAGCTCGTCGTCATTCAGGAGAATAGCCCCGAGAGCCGGCTGGAATTAGCGGAGTTCTATTCGACTGCACATCGTGATGCCGAAGCCATCACCACGCTCCAGGAGATCATTGCCGACACGCCCGAATACGTCCGGGCCCGCTATCGAATTGGTCAGATCTATCTTGAACGCAAAGACGCAGATAAGGTTAGCGAGCAGCTCGATGCCTTATTTAAGATCAACGACGACGACTCCGAGGCACTCATGCTCCGTGCCCGCCTTTTAATGCAGCAGAACCGGTCTAACGACGCTGTAAAGGATCTTGAAAACATACTCAAGAAACAGCCGAGCCAGCGGGATGCACTTTTTTACATTGCCTCGGCAAAGTTGTCGCTTGGGCAGATCGACCAGGCCGGCGCATTTATTGCAGACCTCGAACGCTATCACCCGAACTTCCTCCGTACCGGTCTACTTAGAATTCAAGCTGCAAATACGACGGGGGACGCCGCCGAGGCTCTCAAACAGGCAAATGTGCTCTTAACGCGAGCCAGTTCGGCGACCGCTAACGGAGAGACGAACCTTCAGGGACTGCAGGATCTCCAGTTGCGGGCACTTACGGCACGGGGAATAGCAAATCTAGAGCTTGGGAAGTTCGCGGACGCAAAGTCCGACCTGCAGGAGGTTGCGACTCGGTCGCCCAATTCGCCTACGGCTGTCGTGAATCTTGGCAAGGCATTTGCCGCAGAGAACGATCGTTCTAAGGCGGTTGAGCTATTCGAGAAGGCGCTTTCAATGGACACGTCCAATTTCGACGCTCTGAGCGGGTTTGTAAACGTATCCGTGAGCGCCGGACAAACGGCTCAGGCGCACGCAAAGGTCGATCAGATGATAGTGGCAAACGCCGGTCGCCGGGAAGTTCTCGCCGGATTGCATTTTCTGAAATCGACCATATTCACGGCAGCAAAGGATGAAAAGGCGGCTGAAAACGAGCTAACGATGGCGATCGACAGCGATGCAAACTACCTTCCGGCCTATTCTGCATACGCATCATTGCTCGCCGCTCGAAAGGACATTAACGCGGCGATCGAACAGTACCAAAAAGTCATAAGTATTAGTCCGTCGGCTCCCGTTTATACACTTCTGGGGATCCTCGAAGACGCCCGTGGAGGGGCGGCGGAAGCCGAAACGTATTATAGAAAAGCGCTTGAGATCGATCCTGATTCTTTGATCGCCGCCAATAATCTCGCTTGGTTGATCGTCGAGACGCATGGAAACCTCGACGAAGCCCTTCAATTGGCCACACTTGCAGTAAATAGGAACCAGGAGGTCGCGGGATTTTACGACACCCTCGGCTATGTGTACCTGAAAAAAGGGCTCTTTTCGCCGGCGGTTGAACAATTTCGAAAAGCGGTCGCTCTCGATGAAAAGGGTGGCAGCGATAAGAACCCCGGCTACCGCATCAGGCTCGGAAATGCGCTCGCGCGTTCCGGCGACAAAGTTGCCGCTCGACGCGAGGTTGAAAGTTCACTGAGGTACCAGAGCACGATGAGCCAAAAAGAGATCAACGATGCCCGAAGTGTGTTGGCGAGTCTTTAGTTGATCGGCAAAAGTGCTCGAGAAATCAGCGTCGGCAATTTCATCAATGGTTAGAAAGGCAATTTTCGAAGAGGCAAAATGAGCGTTGAATTTAGACAAAGAGGAGCCGGCGAGATCGCCGGAATAATAAGGCGGCAAAAATGGCTGATCATTTTTCCAATGATCACCATGACCGTCGCTATCGGCTACGTAGTTTATAAATTGCCGAGCATTTACGAGTCGACGTCGCTGCTGACCGTCAAGCCGCCTACGATCTCGTCAAACCTCGTTCAGTCGCTTTCGAGCGAAGACCTCTCGCAGCGCTTGCAGACGATCAATCAAGAGGTCCTGAGCCGCTCCTCGCTTGAGCCGCTGGTCCAGAAATACGACCTATATAAGTCAGAACGGAATTCCGGCGTACCAATGGAACTGATAGTCGACAAAATGTACAAGAACATCAAGGTCGAACTCGAGGAGAGCGGAAACGAAAAAGTAGCGGCTTTTCGCATTCGTTACCGTGACCGCGACCCGCAAGCGACGCGAAACGTGACAGCCGAACTCGCGAGCAAGTACGTCAATGCCCAGGTGCAGACGCAGACCGAGATCGCGGAGTCGACCAAAGACTTATTTGAACGGCAGTTGAGCGAAAAAAAGAAGGCCCTCGATGACCTTGAGAAACAGCGGCTCGATATCATGACGGCGAATGTCGCGACGCTTCCTGATTCAGAGCAGGGGCTTGTGGCCCAACTGAGCGGCCTGCGGGACCGTGAAGGAAATATCACGAAAGAAAAGGAAACGCTGATGAACGAGCGCGGCCGCCTAAGCGACGCGATCGGGGCAAACAACCGTCAGATGCGGCTGATCGAGGATTTCGGCGAGAAAGAGACCCAAGACACGGCCCGACAGGCTGGTCAGATCGAGGATACGCCCGCGTACGCCCAATTAGTTCAGAGACGGGCGGAATTGTCCGGCCAGTTGGACAATTTGCTAAAGGTCTACAAGGAAAAGCACCCCGCTGTAGTAGCCAAGCAGAACGAGATCGCTCGAGTGAATGATGAGGTCGAGGGACTAAGAAAAAATACGGACAAACGCGTTCAGAACGCGAGCTTGGCCAGTACCAGAAAGGCGGAATTGCAGAAGAAAAGTCTCGAACTTGAAAATCAACGCATCCAGGCCCAGATCGGCCAGATCGAACAACAGTTGATTACCAAGGACGAGGACTTGAAGCAGAATTCGGCGCAGGTTGCGGCCCTCGAGGCTCGAATAAACAGTATCCCGAACGTTAAGGTGGCGCTCGAAGGAGTCACCGCACAATACCAGTCGGCGAAGCAAACCTACGACGAGATCCTCAAGAAAAAGAATGAGGCGGAGACGGTGGTCGGGGTCGAGACTAACGCACAGGGCGAAACGATTCGTGTTCAGGACCCGGCAAACATCCCGCAATCGCCGGTGGCACCGAAGCGTTTCCTGTTGACGCTGTTTGGGGCGGCGATCGGATTTATGCTGGGACTTATTCTGGCAGCCGCGGTCGAGATACCTCGACTTTTCACGATCCAAAACATCGCGGACGCAAAACACTACACTGGCTTGCCGGTCCTGGCGTCGGTTCCGCCGCTGCTCTCACACGCGGAAAGAAGCTGGATCAAGCGATCGCACTTGTTCAAATTGGCGGGTGGTTTTGCCGCGGCGATCGCGTTGATACCGGCGATAGTACTCATTCTGCAAATGACAAAGATTTTTGATCGATTGGTCTCATAGTTGGCGCATTCGAATTGTTAGTGAGGTAAGTATGTACAAAGAATTTTTCGGCCTTGATGATATTCCATTCACCTTGACGCCGGATCCGCGATTCATCGTTTTCACGCCGAGCTACAACGAAGTGCTCGCCAGCCTTTACTACGGCCTTGAAACTTCGAAGGGACTTATCGTACTCACCGGCGAAGTCGGTACCGGAAAGACGACGGCATTGCGGTGGATACTGCGTCGGTTGGACTCGACCGTACTGGCCGCATATGTATTCAACCCGCGCCTTTCGATCGACGAATTCTATCATCACGTCACGCAAATGCTCGGGATCAAGGATTGGACCAATAAGGCCGAACTTCTCAACGTAATGGGGAAAGTCCTAGAGGAGCGTCACCGCCGCGGCCTCAGAACGGTGATCATCATCGACGAGGCGCACGAACTCTCCGACTACGTACTGGAGGAGATACGCTTGCTGCTCAATTTTGAATCCGACGATGCCAAGCACCTTCAGATAGTGCTGACCGGCCAACCGGAGCTTCGCGACAAATTGAATCAGGCGAACCTCAGACAGCTAAAGCAGCGAGTAGCTCTACGGTGCAACATGCACCCATATCCAAACGTCGACGAGGTGGCAAGCTACATTACAGAACGACTCCTCATCGCGGGTTCGGAAGATCCGGAGATCTTTACAGAAGATGCCATCGACTTTATTTATCGGTGTTCTGAGGGAATTCCACGAAACATAAACAACCTGTGCGACAACGCGATGCTAAACGCATACGCCGCAGGCGAAAGGACGATCGACCGCAAGATCATCGTCGAGGTCGCTGAAAACCTCGATATGCTGCCGCAAACACCGACTGTTTCGGCCGTGGATTCGAGTAACAGACGCCCAGATGGGAGGGCAATGCGTTCAAATACTCAGAACGACCTCCGGAGCGGCCAGAAACGTAAGGAAAGCGAAAAGCCTTTCTATGCGTCAGCTGCCAGGGAAACCGTTAATAGTCGAAAAGCAAACCTGAAAAGGAAGATCGAACCGGACGAGTTTGAGCTTGATTTCGAGGAACTTGATGACGATGTGGACCATGAGGTCTCCGAGATCGGTGGATTCTACTAATTCTCAGATCTGTCCGGAGGGTGAATGACAATGAGTATTTTCAACGCGCTACAAAAAAAACGAACCGAAGATCCGAACACTTCGAGTCAGATATCGACGAAAAATGTCGTGCCTTTCGATAAGAACGGCAGGCGGACAAACTTGCCGCCCGAACTTTTCGCTCGGATGGACATAAAGATAGGAAGCCCAAGTTCGGCGTTCACGGGGCAGTCGGATTCGATGATCGGGACGGCACTCCCTGATTTGAATTCGAACATAACTGCCGGGGCAAACATGAACGCCGATGGCTTGACGCGTTCAGTGATCAAGACTCTACCTGACTTTGTCACGTGGAATGTTGACGCTGAGCGCGTCGAGCTTCGTCTCGTAGCCATTACTCATCCTCATTCTACATATTGCGAGGAATACCGCAGTCTCAGGACGCACGTTCTCCACAAAAGTCAGCGTCAAAAACTCCAATCGATCGTCGTCGCCAGTGTCAATCCCAGCGAGGGCAAATCGGTGACAGCTCTCAACCTGTCGTGGCTGCTTGCCCAGACTGACGGCGTAAGTTGCCTGATCATCGACAGCGATCTGAGAATGCCGAGCCTTGCCGATTACATTGGGATCGAGGCGGAGAAAGGGCTCTCGGACATTCTGACCGGCGATTCAACACTCAAGGAATCGATCATCAGACTCGAACCTTCCGGTCTGCACATATTGCCAGGCGGCGAGGCCCGAAACGACGTCGCCGAACTGATCTCGGGGCCTAAATTCAAGGAGATCCTTCGCGAGGCAAGAGAAATGTTCGACTACGTGATAATTGATGCACCGCCGCTCGGAATCTTTACGGATGCGACGGTCCTCATAAATCATGCTGACGGTGCAATGCTTGTCGTTAGGGCCAATCGAACAAAATACGCGTCGCTGGAACGTGTCTTAGAGCAATTGCCCAAAGAACGAATGCTGGGCGTAGTTCTCAACCAAAGCGAGGACGTCCTGGCTGAGTCGCATTACAACTACCGTTATTACAATTACAAGCGTCTGAACGACGTTAGTCCGTAAGCAGGTTTGAAAAGGCCTTAAAAGAGTGTGAGCCGACTTAACCCAAGAAAATTTGCACTGTTATTCGCCGACGCGGCCATCATCTATGGCAGCGTCATACTTGCAATGTACGTGCGCCTTGGTTTCGGTGGAGCATCGTTCGAGCTGAATGGTAAAAACGGGTGGTTAAAGATCGGGTTTGTCTCGCTGATCTGTCTTGCGGTTCTCTATCTTTATGACCTTTATGATTATGTCGTTATGACCAACCGCCGCGAGCTGATGCTGAGGCTCGTTCAGGCGCTGGGAATAGGCTGGGCATTGTTGGCTCTGATGTTCTATTTTGTTCCATCACTAATGCTCGGACGCGGCATTTCCGTGATCTCCGTTCTGCTGGTTTTGGGGATGCTTCTAGGTTGGCGGATCCTGATACATTCCCTGACGGGACATCCGGAGATCGGCGAAAAAATACTCGTCGTAGGCACAGGAAAGGCTGCCCTGGATACCGCCGAGGCCGTATGGGAACGGCGTGATGCCGGCTATCGGATCATCGGTTTTGTCTCAGAGAACGGTGCAAAACCGCGTGAAAAGCTTGGCCGTTCCGAAATACTCGGCAAAGCACACGAACTCGAGGGCATCATTCGAAACGAAAAAATAGACCGTGTCGTAATTGCGGTCCGTGAGCGTCGCGGTGCGTTTCCGACCGAGGCATTGTTGAAAATGAGTCTGGCAGGTGACGTCTCGATCGAAGAGTGCACTTCGTTTTTTGAACGCATAACCGGCAAGGTCCAGATCGACATGGTCCGGCCCTCGTGGCTGATATTCGCGGGGCGACCGCGCGACTCTCAGTTGAAGGCAATTTTGAGGGAGGGGATTCACCGATCGCTGGCGTTGGTTGGACTCATACTATCGCTGCCGATCGCCGTAATAGCGGCATTGCTGATCAAGATCGAATCTCGCGGCCCGGTCTTCTATAAGCAGGAGCGGGTGGGCAAACACGGCAGAACGTTTAGTGTGTTGAAGTTCCGGTCGATGCGCACGGATGCCGAGGCCGACGGCAAGCCGGTTTGGGCTGTCGATAACGACAGTCGAGTGACGCTGATTGGACGCGTCATCCGAAAGATCAGGGTCGATGAGATCCCGCAATTCTGGAACATCCTGAAGGGTGACATGAACTTCGTCGGCCCGCGGCCCGAACGCCCTCACTTCGTGACCCAGTTGGCTCAGGAAATATCGTATTACGACCACCGGCATCTCGTCGCTCCGGGCCTTACAGGTTGGGCACAGATCAAATATCCGTACGGAGCCTCGGTTGACGACGCGGTCCAGAAGCTGCAATACGACCTTTACTACATCAAAAACCAGAGCCTGACCCTCGACCTGGTAATAATCTTTGAGACGTTCAAAACCGTTCTTTTCGGCACGGGAGCAAGATGAGATCAATTCAGGTGTCAACCGAGTTCGAGTGAGATAGGAGTATTTACGATGTCGTCAGAATTTAAGATAGTGAAATTGATGTCTGTGGTGGCCGTCGCCTTGGTTTTGTGCGGTGGCATTTTAGCCCAAACAGGAGCTAAAACCTCCGCAGACTCGCAGGCGACGGCGATCAAAACTGTTCCGGCAGTTGGTCCGAAGTCCTCGTCAACGATCGATGAAAAGGCGGATGGCGAGGCTGATTCGCCAGAGGCGGATGCGATCCTTCCATACTATAACAACTATCTGAAAGAATATCGGCTGGGGCCCAATGACGTCATCACGATCGAGGTTTTCGGCCAGTGTCCGGACTATTGCAAGGCCGGGATCACCGTTCCGCCGACTGCCCGGATCTCGTATCCGCTGATCCGCGACGGTGTAATGGTCGGCGGGAAAACGGTCGAGCAGGTCGCCGCTGAAGTCACCAAATATCTTGATGAATACATCATCGACCCAAAGGTGACCGTCACCCTGGATAAGGCAATGTCGGCCCGCTACAGCGTCTTAGGCAAGGTCAACGCGCCCGGCGTTCGTGTACTCGACCGAAAGGTAAGCGTATACGAGGCCGTGGTCGAATCGGGCGGCATGGCTAAGGATGGAAACCTTAAGAAGGTCTTTGTGTACAGCTACAACGGCCAGGGGAAGATCACCTCGCGGCTCGTAAATCTCGAGGAACTGCAACGCGGCCGTGGCCAGATGGTCTTTCTCAATCCCGGCGATCAGGTATTCGTCTCGGGCAAAGGGTTCAGCCTGGACAAGGTCTTCGACATAATTTCAAAGGCAAGCGTCATACGGTTCCTGATGGGAAGCCCATTTTGATCGCAGATCGTGAACTGCACAATGAAATTCTCCGGCTTGATCTCAGCGGCAGTCAAAATGATGGTCGTACTCGCCTTGCTGATCGGCTGCCAGGCAATTAGCGCTCAATGGGTCAAACAAAGGTCGCCGACCGTCGCGTGGCTCCGAGACATCTATTTTCTCGATAGCAATAAGGGCTGGATCGCCGGTGCCGACGGCACGCTGTTATCGACGTCCGATGCCGGGCGAACCTGGCTTCCGACGCCAAAATTCACCACCGACACTATTCTTCGTGTCCATTTCACCGACGAGAGTACCGGCTGGCTCCTATGCGAGCGTAGTATCTTTTCCCGCGGCCAAAGCGCGATTTCGTATCTCCGTAAAACCAGTGATGGCGGGCGCACTTGGGAGCAGATCGAGTTCGCTGATGGCGGCCGCGAACGGGTGACAACTATCCTATTTGACCGGGCCGGACGCGGTACGGCATTCGGCGAGGGCGGCGTTTTCTATACTCTTCAGGAAGACCTCCGTACTTGGAAGAAGAGCCGCTCGGCTATCCACTATCTTCTCCTCGGCGGCTCATTTGCAGACGGCCAGACGGGGGCGATCGCAGGGGCCGGTGGAACGATACTGTTCACCGCCGACGGCGGGTTGACCTGGGAAAATGCGTCGCTGCTGAGCGATCCCGATGCACGGCTGAATGCCGTCTTTTTTGCGTCGGACAGACTTGGATGGGCGGTTGGTGCGGACGGGGCGGTTTTCACGTCGATCGGCAGCGGTCGTACTTGGCGACGCCAATTTACGGGCGTTTCGGCCGATCTGAACGATGTCTATTTTTCAGACTCTCGCACTGGCTGGGCTGTTGGCGACAAGGGGACGATAATCGCAACCACAAACGGCGGGTCGACGTGGTCCGAAGAAGATTCGCACGTTAAGCACCGTCTCGAGAAACTAGCGTCCAATGGAAAGGGTGTTTGGGCCGTTGGGTTCGGCGGTACGATACTGAATTATGACCCTGCGGGAGCCGCAGGTCCGAGAATTCGGCCATGATCTCCATAGCTTGACACCGACAATTGGTTTTCGTAAGATTGCGGTTCGCCCTTTTTACGAAATGCGGCGATGTTTATTTGAAAACATGGTTGGGGCACGCGTGCAAAAATTGCAGAAAACAAGATCTTCGGGCACGTACGTCAATTGGTAGACAGCCTCCCTTACAAGGAGGAAGTTAGGGGTTCGAGTCCCTTCGTGCCCACCATTCAACATTTGGGAACGGACCTGGTTCCCAATCGCGGAGTCGTAGTTCAGTTGGTTAGAACGCCAGCCTGTCACGTTGGAGGTCGCGGGTTCGAGCCCCGTCGGCTCCGCCATTACAAATAGCAAAACCATCAGGTTTCAAGCCGCCGCACAAGGCGGCTTTTTTGTGTCTGTCCCTCTACTCAGGAGCTTTCTGACAGACTTAGTCGGCCATGATCCTGTTCCACATCCGGCTGAGGATTAACAGGCCGTCGTTAAGCAGAGTCATTTTTGCCAGCTGCCGGAATCGGAGTCGAGTGCCTTACGAGCATAATAAGGATTGCGGCGACTAGGGCGGAGAATGAGAGGTAAATGATCCCGAAGTAGAACGATCCGGTTCGTTTGTCGAGATAGCCGACGATGTACGGGCCGAAGAACCCGCCGAGATTGCCGACGGAATTGATAAATCCGATCGAGACGGCCGCCGCTGCCTCGGTGAGAAATGTTCCGGGGATCGCCCAGAACGCCGGCAGATAGCTGTAGAGGCCTGCACAGGCGATGCAGAACATCCCGACCGCGAGGACCGAGTTGCTCGTCGCCAAAGCTCCGAACAGAAGCCCGACGCAAACCGCGACCAGCGGAAGCGCTGTGTGCCAACGGCGTTCGCGGGAGCGGTCGGAGGACCAGCCGATGACGAGCATCATCAGCAGTCCGGCGACGTACGGCAGCGACGAGATCAGGGAAGTTTCAAAATTAGAAAAGCCAAAGCTCTTGACGATCGTCGGCAGCCAGAAATTGAAGCCATACGCGCTCGTGACCGCGAAAAAATAGACGAGTGTCAGCAGGATGACCTTAGGGTCAGCGACGGTCCGCCAGAGCGACTGACGTTTGGAGTTCCTTCGAGCTTCTTTTTCTTTTTCCAATTCGCCGGAGATCCAATCCCGTTGCTCGGGCGCAAGCCAGTCGGCGTCTTTCGGCCGGTCGGTCAGGTAAAATAAGGTCGCGATCCCCAAAATTACAGCCGGAATGCCTTCGAGGATAAAGACCCAACGCCAGCCCGCGTATCCCAGCCAATTCACCCCTAAAATGAGGCCCGATATCGGCGATGCGATTATATTCGCGACCGGCACGGCGGCCATGAACATCGCCACTGCCTTTGCACGGTCTTGATACCGGAACCAGTGGCTAAGGTAAACGATTACGCCGGGGAAAAAGCCGGCCTCGGCGACGCCGAGTAGAAAACGGGCGATGTAAAAGTGGTTTGCGTTCTGGATAAAGCCCGTCAGGACGCAAACGATTCCCCACGAAACGATGATCCGCGCCAGCCACTTGCGTGCGCTCCAGACCTCGACCAGATACGAGCCCGGAATCTCGAAAAGGAAATATCCGAAGAAAAATATTCCGGCGCCGAAACCGAAAACCTCGGAATCGAAGCCGAGTGCGGTCGCCATCTCGAGCTTGGCGAGGCCGACATTGACGCGGTCGACAAACGCGACGATGAACAGGCAGATCAGAAACGGCATTATCCGCCGCGTGATCCGGGCAGTAGTGGTCGACGCAATATCGCCGAACCTTGCGTTTGACGGTGTTTCCATTATTTATTTGAAGATAATATTGCGGCCCAAATTGAACCTTCCGCGCAAGCGGATGTCCCGCGACGAGCCGCCGACCATAATGTCGAACCCGCCGCGTTCCGCTTTCCATTCGGAACGTCTTGCATCGTAAAAGGCGAAGGCGTCTTTCTTGAGCTCCACGGAAACGGTCTTTTTCTCGCCCGCTTTCAGAAAGACCTTAGCAATGCCCTTTAGTTCCTTTGGCGGACGTTCGACGCTCGATCGGGTGTCCCCGACGTAAACTTGCGCAGCTTCGGCGCCGTCGCGGGTACCGGTGTTCTTGATCTTGAATGTGACCCGCAGCTCCCCGTTTCGCTTTGATGCGAATTTGAGATCGCTGTATTCAAATGTCGTGAATGAGAGGCCGTAACCGAAAGGGAACTGAGGCTCGATGCCTTTCCGGTCGAACCAGCGGTATCCGACAAAAATTCCTTCCGAGTAATTGACCGTCGTTCCGTCTCCCGGGTAGCGGTCGTATGCTGGAGCGTCTTCCCAACGCTTCAAGAATGTAACAGGCAATTTCCCCGACGGCGAAATACTGCCGAGCAAGACGTCGGCGATCGCGTTGCCGCCTTCCTGGCCGTAATAGAACGCCTGAACGAGGGCCGCCACGCGGTCGAGCCAGTCGTTCATCAATATTGGGGCTCCGGACGTGTTGACGACGATCGTCCGAGGGTTCGCAGCGGCCACCTTTTTGATAAGTTCGATCTGTTCGGCGGGAAGGTCGAGGGTCGTGCGGTCGCGCGATTCGGCCTCGATCGCGTCGGAGAGACCCACAAAAACGACCGCGACGTCGGCATTTCGAGCGGTCTCCGCGGCCTTGTCGGCGATGTTGTCTTCCATCAAACGCCAGCCGAGGACGAGGTCGGCGTTGCCGATGTTCTCGTAGTGTTCGACCATTACGGGCCGCGGCTCGCCGGCTTTCAGTTCAACTTCCGCCGTTCCGGTGAGCGTTGCGTGATCACCCCAGACGTCTACGATCATTTTCCCGTCGAGGTACAGCCGGCCGCCATCGTTGCTGCTCAAACTGAGCGAATATCGCCCTGAAACCGGAGCGACGATGTAACCCTGCCATCGGTTGGAGAACAGATCGGCGGGGAAGTTCTCCGCTGGTGAACCTGTCGCCCAGTGAAAATCCAACTGCGGGTCGATCCGTGTAAATGCCGGCTTGCCCGCGAATTCCATATTCGCGAAATAGTCGCCTGTCAGACCACTCGACTTTCCGTCAGCCGATCGCAAATTCTCGGACGGGATCGGTTTGGTGTCCGCGGCGGAGACGACGCCCGGTGAGAAATTGACCTTCACGTTTTTACCGACTTTGCTGCGCAGCCCCTCAAGAGGGCTGACGGAATAGAACGGTTTGACCTCCGCCGATCCGCCGCCGCCGATGCGGGCGACATCGGCGTTGGGCCCGATGACAGCGATCGAACGGACCAAGGAAACGTCGATCGGTAATGTCTGTTTTTCGTTCTTGAGCAGAACGATGCTTTCGCGTGCGGCACTGAGGGCGACACTGCGATGGGCAGGCGTGTCGATCCCGCCTTTGTCACGGCTGCCGCCGAGAATGTGCGCCGCGATCATCACACGCAGCAGACGGCGGACCATATCGTCGATCCGGCTTTCCTTGATCTCGTTGTTGGCAAGGGCTTTCCTGACATCCTGCGAGTTCAGAAAGATGTTCGTCGGCATTTCGAGGTCGAGCCCGGCGTTGATGGTCGGCACCGTCGAATGCACCGCTCCCCAATCCGACATTACGAGGCCGTCGAAGCCCCAGCGTTTTTTCAAGACGGCGGTCAGGAGATCCTCGTTTTCTGACGCGTAGAATCCGTTGAGTTTGTTGTACGAGGACATCACGGAGAGCACGCCTGCCTGCTGAACAGCCGCACGGAATGGCGGAAAGTAGATCTCGTTCAGCGTCCGTTCATCGACAAGTGCGTCGATCGTTTTCCGGTCCGTTTCCTGATTATTTGCGGCAAAATGTTTGACGGTCGCGATGACGTTCTCGGACTGGATGCCGCGGATGTATTCGACCGCCATTTGTGACGAAAGAAACGGGTCCTCGCCGTACGCCTCGAAACTGCGGCCGGCAAAGGGAACCCGGGCGATGTCGACGGCAGGCCCGAGCAAGACGTTGAACCCTTTTGCTTTCGCCTCCTGAGCGATGGCCCTGCCGACATCGAACGTCGTCTGCGGGTTGAATGTCGCCGCGAGAGCGATCCCCGAAGGAAACGAAGACGCTGGCCCGATGCGGACGCCTGCCGGGCCGTCGGTCATATTCAGCGACGGGATGCCGAGCCGCTTGATCGGGACAGTATCGAAGCCGGTCCCGGCGATCAGCGAGATCTTTTCGTCGAGCGTTAGCCGCGTGATGAGACTGTCGATCCTTGCTTCGACGAGCGGGTCTCTTTTCGCTTGTTGGGCATTGGCAAAGGATGCGAGTGCACAGATCAAGAGCAAGAAGGTGACGGTTTTAGAAGATCTGCTCATAGTTGCGCCGGGTGCGGGAGATCAATTTTTAAAAGGTTTTGACGAGATCGCGAAATCGTCGATCCAGACATTTCGCTCACCGCCGTTCAACTGGTAATCGACCCATCCGATCTGAACATCCTCAAAAACGGGAAAGATCCATTCGCCGTTGAGATCGTTGTCCAGGCATCCCTGCCCGCGGCCTCGGACCGTGATCTCGTTTATCAAAACGCCGTCGATCCAGATCTTCATTTCGTTGCGGCGTCCATCGAAGAACCAGTTGACGCGAAACCAGCGTTTTTCGGGTATCGTCACAGACGAATGCTGCCAGCAATCGCTCTTGACGCCATTTGTTTCATAATTGGCCATCAGCCGTTTGCTGTGCTGGCCGCCGTAGCGGATCTCAGCTCTAAAATCTTTGCCTGGCACTTTCCCCGAGCTTTCGATCATCGTCCAATGAACGCCGTCCGGCGATGCCGAGTCGACGTACATCTGCATCTGGCCGTAATAACGTTTTTTTTTGAGCGGGAACACATCCTTGCCCGAGAAGGTCAGGATCGAACGATTCTTATAGCCCTCGCCGGAAATAAAATGGACCGAGTGCTTTCCGCTGACACTTTTCGACGAGTCAATTACGGCCTTTCCGTTTCCGCTCTTTTCCCATGGCAAAGCCGGTACCGAGCCTTCCGGGTACGCCTCGAAATCGTCGTAAAACAGCAGCGACGATCGGTCGCAGGAAGACATCAACGCGACAAAGATCAGAATGAAGCCAATGCAGGTGAACGAGCGTGCCCGCTTTGGAAATCCTCGATTCCCGGATGTGTCTATGGTCATTTGCGTAAGTGCTTACGATCCAAACTAGCTTCGGATGAAATGTCCGATCATCCGGGCGTTGCCGCAATGATCTCGCTTACATTCAGGGCTCCGGTTCATTTGTTCACCTTGCCAGGGCCCCAGAGAGCTCGTCCCGAAAATTTGCCCGTGTGTTCTCCGTTTTTCAGTAGCTGTTGACCATTCACAAACACATCCCTCACGCCAACGGCAAATTGATGCGGCTTTTCGAAGGTCGCTTTGTCGGCGATAGTTTTCGGATCGAAGATGACCACGTCCGCAAAGAAGCCTTTTTTCAGAAAACCGCGGCGGTCGAGTCCGAGGTTTGTTGCCGGCAAGCCCGACAGCCTTCGGATCGCTTCTTCAAGCGTAATGACCTTTTCGTCGCGAACATATTTACCTAGCAGGCGAGCAAAATTGCCGTAAGCACGCGGGTGTGGATTCGATTTGAGAAAGACTCCCTCCGGTGCCATCGATTCCGCATCCGAACCGAACGAGACCCACGGATACTTGATCTGTTTCTTGATGTTGTCTTCGTTCATCAGAAAATAGACGGTGCCGACGCGGGACTGATCTTCGAGAACGAGGTCGAGGATGGTGTTCTCGGGATCCGTGCCTCGCATTTTCGCAACCTCGGCCAGCGTCTTCCCGGTAAGCGGTTTCAGCTTGTCGTTTTTGAAGCCGATGAGCAACACTTTGTCCGCCGAGCCCGTGGCCAAATAGAGATTTTCCCATTTGTCGGTCGGTGTGCGGATCTCTTCCAATATCTTCTTACGTGTCTCCGGATCCTGGATCCGTTTATACAGCTCCGGATATCCTCCGTCCAACGCCCACGGCGGCATTGCCGCGTCGAGGCCGGTTGCTCCGGCGGTATAGGTGTACATATCGGCAGTGATCTTCATCCCGCTTCTGCGTGCCGCCTCTACCTTCGCAAGCACCTGGTCCATCTTGGCCCAGTTGTCTTTGCCGGCGGCTTTCAGATGATAAATTTCGGCCGGGATATTGGCTTCGCGAGAGATTCGCAGCAGTTCGTCGACCGCCTCTATCAACTGATTGCCCTCGCTTCGCATATGAGAGATGTATTTGCCCTTATATTCGGCTGCGACCTTACACATCTCGATCAATTCGTCGGTTTTTGCGTAGAATGCCGGTGCATAGATGAGCGATGAGCCGATCCCGAGTGCACCCGCCTTCATTTCTGTACGGACCAGCTCACGCATCTGCTGCATTTGCTCAGGTGTCGGCTGTTTGTCGGCATCGCCGATGACATACTGACGGATCGTCGTCGCTCCGATAAATGAAGCGACATTCTGCGAAATGCCCTTCTTTTCCAGGTACTGCAGATATTCGGCGAGAGAGGTCCACCGGACATCGTATTTCAAGTCGCCCTGTTCGTCCTTTAATTGTTTTTTCAATCGGTCATTCAGTGGGCCCATCGACCAGCCTTCGCCGAAGATCTGCGTCGTCACGCCTTGTTTCAATTCACCGAGTGAACGCGGGTCGACGATCAGGGTCTCGGTCGACCACGAGAGCATGTTGATGAATCCGGGTGCGACCGCCATGCCGTTCGCATCGACCTCCAACGCAGCCTTAGAACGGCTGAGGTCGCCAATGCTGGTAACAATGTCCCTTGTGATCCCGACGTCAGCGACGTATGGTTTGCCGCCGGTCCCGTCGTAGATCGTGCCGCCGCGAATGATCACATCGAATTTAGACGGCGATCCGCCCTGAGCGAACGACATCGTCAAACAAAAACAAAATATCAGCACCGCGCTATAAAGTACCTTTGTCATATATTCTTCCCCCGCAAAGTTTAATTGGGCTTGGATTCTCGTTTCAGCACGGCACCGTCAACGGTCACTGAATCGACATCTGCAGAATATGGGCTAACTTTGAAAGTAACCAATCCCTGCTCCCACCACGGTTTGCTCCAGTTCGATAGAAAAGTATCGAATTGCCAATGTTCGAGTTCGGCGTTTAGATCACCCGAAACGTTCAACCTGAGTTTTCCGTCCACGAGCGTGACCTCCATTGAGCCGAAAAACGGATCGGAGTATTTCCCGACATACGCGGTCAGCGGCAGGCTCGGCTTGGTATTCAGAACACGTTTTGCCCGCTCCGCTTGATCCTGCGACTTAGCTTTGGCCTTTAGGCCATCGTACAGTGCCTTGGCGTCCTTGCTCCAGTCGCGGCTGTTGTCGCCAAATCCGAACAGATCGAAAACCTTGAACATCAACGCGTGACGGACCTCGGCGTGATCGAGGTTTCCGAATACGTAAACCCCGAGCTTCTTGTCCGGGATCAAGCCAATGATCGCTGTTCGGCCATCGAGGCTGCCCGTGTGAAATTCGATCATTTCACCGCGATAATCCTGTTGGAACCATCCAAAACCGTATGTCGTCCAGTGCGGATTTGTCAGGGCTGCCGTCGGATAGTATTCGCCGCCCGGCGGAATGATCACCTGCGGCCTGAGTATTTCCTTGTAAGTTTCGGGTTTGAGCAGCAGCTTGCCATTAACAGTGGTGTTGCCGAGCATGAAGTTAACCCATTTGCCGATATCGTCCGAGGTCGACCACACGGCTCCGGCCGGTGCGATCGGATCGGCGATGTCCTCGGGAATTGGCTGGATCTTGCCCTTTATCTCAAAATGAGCGGTCGAACGGTTTTGATAATTTTTTGAGTATTCGTAATTGGGAAACGTATTTTTCATTCCCAAGGGTCCGAAAATACGTTCGTTCACGAATCGCTCCCATTTCATTCCGCTGGCTTTCTCGATCACCTGCCCGGCGACGAGATACATGATGTTCTGATAGATAAAGCCGCCTCGCAGCGGATAGGCCTGCTTTGCGTACTGCATCCGTCGGACGACCTCGTCCGATGAGAGTTCGGGCGTCCAGACCCAGAGGAAATCGGTGTTGCCGACACCAGTGTTGTGGGTCAGTAGGTCGCGGACTCGCAGATCGCCGGTCACATACCGATCGTCAACACGGAAATACGGCAGATACTTCGTCACCTTGTCATCCCAATTTACTTTTCCCTCGTCGACCAGCATTCCCAGAGCGACTGAGGTCATTGCCTTTGTCGTCGACATACAGCCAAATAGAGTTTCGGTGTCGACCTTGGCGTCTTTCCCGAGTTCTCTGACCCCGTAGCCTTTGGATAAAAGAACTTTGCCGTCCTGCACGACCACTATCGAAAGCCCGGGCACATTCCAATCCTGCCTGGCGGCGTCAACATATTTGTCGAAGATCTCTACGTTGCTTTGCCCGTAGGCAAAAAAAGCTGACGACAGGATCAGAAACAACAGAATTACAGGTTTTTTCATAGTGTTTTCCTTGAGGTCGTTTTCGCACTCACATCCAGGGCATCGTTTCTTATGAATCTATATATTCACCTCGCCAGACCGGTTCAGGATCACGACGAGCGACAGTGCGGAGACGTCGACGCCATCGCAGAAGGCTTTTGCTACTCGAAGGCTGCGCACGCAGGAATCAATCCGGCCGAGACGGCCGCAACGACTCGAAGCCTAAATGATCGTTTCATTCACTTGTCTCCAGTTTTCATCAGGGATAGACCGTATCGCCGACGTTTTTCCATCCCGGACCGACAGTAAGGATATTATTCAGGGATTTTCGGGGATTATAACACTACTTTGAGTCAAAATGGTGCAGGCAAAGGGATTGATCGATGCTGTGATGACGTTCCGAGAAATCTAGCCATAACATCGGCAGCGACAATCCGATCATTTCGCCCGATCGTTACGCCATCACTCGCGGACAAAAAAACGCGAACACTATCGAAGTGTCCGCGTCTTACCAATTTTAAGTTTGGTTTTTCTAGCCTTTTCTAAGTTCGGTGAGGACCTGTTTCGCCACGGCTTTGAGCGTATCGAAGACGCCCGTTCCATTTGTCGCGACGGCCTCGAAGATCGGCTCGCCTTTTCGGCCGAGTTCCTCGGTCAGCTCTTCAAGCGGCGTAACGTTCGGAAGATCTCGTTTGTTGAGCTGCAGCACGTACGGCAGCTGCTTCAGGTCGTAGCCCTGCGAACTGAGGTTCTCTTCGAGGTTATAGAGCGACTCGATATTCGCGTCCATTCGCTCGTCCTGGCTGTCCGCGACGAAAACGACGCCATCGACCCCTTTAAGTATGAGCTTTCTGGAGGCGTCGTAGTAAACCTGTCCCGGCACGGTGTAGAGGTGAAAGCGTGTCTTAAAACCGCGAACCGTTCCCAGTTCGAGCGGCATAAAATCAAAGAAAAGTGTCCTGTCCGTCTCTGTCGCCAGGCTGATGAGCTTGCCTTTCGCCTGCGGAGCAGTCGAATCGTAAATATACTGCAGGTTTGTGGTCTTGCCGCACAAACCCGGACCGTAGTAAACGATCTTGCAGTTTATTTCACGTGAAGCGTAATTGATGAATGTCATAACCTTCAGAAAATACCCGGGAGCTTAACTGAACAAACTGTCGATGTCCTCGTCTGTGATCTCCGAAAAGAATGTATTTTTATTTATCCTGTATTGATCAGAATCGTGCGTCGCTTCGTCCAGCAGGGCAGCGATCTCAAAGCTGGTGCGTTTTGCACGGATCTTGACCAGGCCGACCGTCGAACGCTCGTCAAATACTATCACAAGTAAGCTGCGCCCGATGACGCTGATATAGATACTTTCGCGCTCGCCCTCGTGTACGACGCCAGGAAAGGCATCTTCACCGATAAGTTTTGCCATGCTGCTGGTCGCGGCTACATTGCCGGCCGCCAGCGACGAAAAGCTAGTCGTGTCCATATCGCCAATATCGCCATGGAATGCGATCGGCTGACCGTCCCGATCCACGAGAAAAACTACGCGGGCGGCACATTCGACACAGAGGCGTGCAAGTATGTTCTTGATCCTCTGAAATTGATGTTCTTGGATTATGAAGGGCGTTTCTGCCATTTGGTTTGCATGCCTTTCGGCATGACCGAGGGATCAGTTTATAGCTGGTGAATTGTAATCGGCAAAGCGGAGGAGTGATACCGCAATATCACTGCAGGTTTAAACTTAGCACAACAGATACGAATGCGACAAGAACTTTTTGGTGGTTGCCGACAATATTATTCCGGGTTCGATCGCCTTGGCCGCACAATTTGAGACAGTCGCCTATGCCTGTTGCAAATCCATGGAAGAATTGATGTAAATCGTTGAAAAATGCTAAACTTAGGCCGTTCGGTGACCCAGCCGAATGGTATTTCCGGCGCTGATTTGAGTTATTGACACGGACCGATCGCGGGATACGAGCTCCAACCTTGATGAAACACCATCTTTTTTCTGAAAAGCCGCGAGGGCTGAATTTCGTCGCGATCGGAGGCGGAAATGGCCTTTCGACCCTTCTGTCAGGTCTAAAGCGATTTGTCGGCGCTCACGAGTCGGAGCCAGTCTGGATCGAGAACCTCGCCGCGATCGTTGCCGTCACCGACGACGGCGGAAGTTCGGGACGGCTCCGCGACGAACTCCAAATGCTCCCGCCCGGCGACATCCGAAACTGCATGGTCGCTCTTAGTGAGGATTCGGCCACCCTTTCCAAGCTATTCCAGCACAGATTTCGCGGCGAAGGCGACCTCGGCGGACACAGCTTCGGCAACATTTTTCTAGCAGCGCTGACCGAGATCACGGGCGACTTTGCCGAGGCCGTAAAGCTCTCGTCGGAGATACTCGCGAGCAAGGGACACATCTATCCGGCGACCGTTTCCGACGTCCGGCTCGCCGCAGAGCTGGTCAACGGCAAGACCGTTCGCGGCGAGACCAAGATCGGGCACGTCGGCACTATGATCAAGCGACTCTTTCTCGAACCGGCCGGATGCAAGCCTATGCCTGAGGCGATCGCGGCGATAGCCGCTGCCGACGTCATCACGATCGGGCCCGGCTCCCTTTTTACCAGCCTTCTGCCGCCTATCTTGGTCGATGGTGTGAGCGACGCTATTGCGGGATCGAGCGCGGTCAAAATTTTCATTTGTAACCTGATGACCCAACCCGGCGAAACCGACGGCTTTACGGCACGGCGTCACCTGGAACTCGTTCGGGAATATGCTCCCCAGATCGACTTCGACTTCGTCGTTGTAAATGACCATCCGATCAGCGAGGAACAGATGCGGAAATACGCCGAAGAAGGGTCGGAACAGATCGGCGTCCACGGCTCGATTTCGCCCGCAACTATTGAGGGAGCCGAGATCGTTTATGGTAATCTGTTGGACGAAGGAGATATGGTCCGGCACAATCCGGAACGCCTCGCGCAAGTGGCGCTCTTGTGTGCATTGCAATCAAAGGAAAAGGTCGGCGCCGTCTCCTGATCGGGTGTCTTCGAGCGATATTTGTTGTGATCGGCCGGGGCGGCAAGTTCGTGGCCGACTGTTCTATTCGTCCTGTATTAATTCAACGTGGAAACAGATCTCGACATTCTAATTCTTGCCGCCGGACTCGGGACGCGGATGCGTTCCGGCCTCGCCAAGGTCCTGCACAAACTCGACGGCCGCCCGCTCATTAATCACGTTTGCCGTACGGCGAGTGCCCTCGGCCCGCGCAATATCTATGTCGTCGTCGGCCATCAGGGTGACGATGTCAAAGACGCCGTTTTGAGTGAGATAGGCGAGGCGTCGGCGCGTTTTGTCGTGCAGGAACAACAACTCGGCACCGGCGATGCTGTCAATGCGGCACGCGGACTGCTCGCGGATACCGATTCGACGCTGCTCGTCCTGTCGGGTGACGTGCCAATGATCCGGGCAGAGACGCTGGCCGCGCTCGTGCAACTTCATCGCGGACACCGTGGGCGTGGTGCGGCATGTACCGTGCTGACCGTTCGGTTAAAAGATCCAAGCGGTTACGGCCGGGTCGTGCGAGACGACAACGGCATTTTTGAGCGGATCGTCGAACAAAAAGATGCTTCCGACGCCGAACTGCAGATCGACGAGATCAACTCCGGCATCTATTGCTTCGACACGCGAAAGCTCTTTGCAGCCCTCGCCAAGGTCCAAAACCACAACGCGCAGGGCGAATATTATCTTACCGACGTACCGCAGATCATGCGCGACGCCGGCGAGGACGTCGCGATCTATCTCCATAAGGACCACAACGAGATCGAAGGCGTCAATGACCGCCGACAGCTGGCCGATATGGAACGCCAGATCAGACGACGGACGGTTCGGCGGTTGATGCTCGAGAGCGGCGTCACCTTTATCGACCCGAAGAATGTTTATATAAGTTCGGCTGCGGAGATCGGCCGCGACGTCGTGATTCACCCGAACGTCACGATCGAAGGTGACACGATAATCGGCGGTGAATGCACGATCCGTTCGGGCACGCGTATAACAAATTCCCAGGTCGGCGGTGGAGTCGAAGTGCTGGAAAATTGTGTGATCATCGATTCCGAGGTCGGGAACAATTGTACGGTCGGACCGATGGCACATCTTCGCGGCCACGCCGTAATGGAAGACGACGCCAAGGTCGGGAATTTTGTCGAACTAAAAAAGACACGCCTCGGCCGCGGCTCCAAGGCCAATCACCTGGCGTACCTCGGCGACGCCACGATCGGCGAAAAGACCAACATCGGTGCGGGCACCATCACTTGCAACTTCGACGGCAAAAATAAACACGAAACCCACATCGGCGACAACGTGAAGATCGGCTCGGATACGATGCTCATTGCTCCAATAACCGTCGGCGACGGCGCAAGTACGGGAGCCGGAAGCGTCGTAACGAAGGATGTTGTGGCTGGTGAGTTGGTTGCAGGCGTGCCGGCGCGTCCATTAAAGAAAGCGACGGGTGAAGGATAAAGAAATTATGTGCGGAATTGTCGGATACGTTGGAAATAAGCAAGTTGTGCCGTTGATCATTGACGGTTTGCGGAAGCTCGAGTATCGCGGGTATGACTCGGCGGGTATCGCGGTAGTCGATGACGAGCATCATCTTTCACTTCGGCGGGCTGAGGGCAAGCTGCGAAACCTCGAGGAAGTCATTCGACTTAGACCGCTTGACGGTAATTACGGTATCGGGCATACGCGTTGGGCGACGCACGGACGTCCGACCGAGGAGAATGCTCACCCGCACCGCGACCAATCGGGAAAAGTCGTCGTCGTGCACAATGGCATCATCGAAAATTATCTGACCCTCAAGGAACGTCTGCAGGCCGAGGGCCACATGTTCTATACCGAGACCGACACCGAGGTCGTCGCCCATCTGATAGGCCACTACGTCGATAAAGAGGGACTCTCGCTTGAATTAGCGGTGCGAAAGGCGATCGCCGAGCTGCGAGGGATTTTCGCTCTGGCGATCATCTCAGTTGACGAACCCGACACGATCATCGCCGTACGCGAAGGGCCGCCGGTTGTTATCGGAATGGGCGACGGCGAATTTTTTGTCGCGTCCGACATCCCGCCGATCCTCGCCCACACACGCGACGTTTTCTTTCTCGGCGACCGCGAGATCGCGATTTTGACCAAGGACTCGGTCCGCGTGACGGATTTTGACGGCAATGTCGTCGAACCCGAGCAGCAGCGGATCACTTGGGACCCGATCATGGCGGAGAAGGGCGGCTTCAAGCACTTCATGCTCAAGGAGATCTACGAGCAGCCACGTGCCGTCCGCGACACTGTCCAGGGCCGCGTTTCGCTCGATACGGGCAAGGTCTATCTCGAACCGATGAACATTTCCGAGGATGAACTGCGTGGCCTGACGTCGATCAAGATCGCTGCCTGCGGTACGTCGTGGCACGCCGGGCTCGCGGGCAAATATATGCTCGAGACACTGGCCCGGATTCCGGTCGATGTCGATTACGCGTCGGAATTTCGATATCGCGATCCGGTTTTGTCCGAAACCGATTTGCTCATCGTCATTTCGCAATCCGGCGAGACGGCCGACACGATCGCCGCAATGCGTGAGGCGAAATTGTCCGGCTGCAAGGTGCTCGCCATTTGCAATGTCCACGGCTCGATGATCACCCGCGAAGCGGACGGCACGATCCTGACCCACGCGGGGCCGGAGATCGGCGTTGCTTCGACCAAGGCATTCACCGCGCAAATGGTCGCTCTGTACCTGTTCGCCCTCTACTTGGGCCAGGTCCGAGGCAAGATCGACGAACCGCGCGCAAAGGAACTCGCTCAGGACCTCGCCGAACTGCCGTTGAAGATCGAGCAGCTTCTGAACGATGCCGACT
The DNA here is from genome assembly GCA_029781855.1 of Acidobacteriota bacterium. Lineage (GTDB taxonomy): Bacteria > Acidobacteriota > Blastocatellia > Pyrinomonadales > Pyrinomonadaceae > OLB17. The sequence goes on from JAKOVX010000018.1 coordinate 35,172, forward strand.
CTATCGAGGACCTGTCGAAGGAATTTTTCCGGGTTCAGGATTTCCTTTATCTGGGGCGAGGGATCAATTTTCCGGTCGCTCTTGAGGGTGCGCTGAAGCTCAAAGAGATCAGTTACATCCACGCCGAGGGCTATCCGGCGGGCGAAATGAAGCACGGCCCGAATGCCCTGATCGACGAGAAATTACCGGTCGTCGTCGTCAATACCCGCGAAAAAGGCAACGCCGGCAGCGAGCTTCGGTATGAGAAAACGCACTCTAATATCGTCGAGGTAAAGGCGCGCGACGGCATCATCATTGCGGTGCTGACCGAGGGCGATTCGATGAGTTCGAAGGTCGCCAATCACGTCATCGAGATCCCCGAAACGTCAGATCTGCTCGGGCCGATCCTCTCGATCGTTCCGCTGCAGCTGCTCTCGTACCACATCGCCGTCCGCCGCGGTTGCGATGTCGACCAGCCAAGAAATCTGGCGAAATCGGTGACGGTGGAGTAATTGTTCGCCATAAATACACCCGAGATCCACGAAAGGCACGGAATATTATCTTGATTTCGTGCCTTTTGCGTATTTCGTGGGTAAACTGTCTTTATGAAAGCAATCGTCGTTCGCGAATTCGGCCCGCCCGAGGTGATGAAACTTGAAGATGTCGATACTCCACAGCCGACCGGTACGCAGGTGCTTGTTCGCGTTCGTGCGATCGGTGTTAATCCCGTCGAGACGTACATTCGCAGCGGCGTTTACGCGAGCGTTCCGCCGTTGCCGTACACGCCGGGAAAGGACGCCGCGGGCATTGTCGAGGCCGTCGGCGGCGAGGTGACGAAGTGGAAAGCGGGCGATCGCGTTTACACGGCGCAGTCCGTCAGCGGAACCTACGCAGAGTTTTCGGTGTGCGAAGAGATCGATCTCGGGCGTTTGCCTGAGAATGTCGATTTTCCACAGGGAGCGGGCATCTGGACGCCATACGCGACAAGCTATCGGGCACTATTTCAGAAAGCACATGCAGAGGCCGGCGAGACGGTTCTGATCCACGGAGCATCAGGCGGAGTGGGAATCGCGTGTGTCCAATGGGCCAAGGACCGAGGCCTGACCGTCATCGGAACGGCGAGTTCCGAGGAAGGCAAACAGCTAGTTGCAGAACAAGGGGCCGATAACGTTTTCGATCACTCAAAGGAAGGCTATTTTGACGAGATCAAGGCTGTGACGGGCGGCAAAGGCGTCAAGGTCATCATCGAGATGCTCGCGAACGTCAATCTCGCACACGATTTCGAGGTCCTCGCGATGTTTGGCCGCATCTGTGTCGTCGGCAATCGCGGATCACTCGATTTCAATCCGCGTCTGATCATGGGCAAGGATGCGACTGTGACCGGAATGGCGCTGTACAATGCTCCGAGAGCGGCTTTTAACGAGATCCATGCGGCCATCTTCGAAGGTCTGAGTGAAGGTTATTTGCGGCCTGTGATCGACCGAAAGATGCCGCTCGAAGACGCAGCGAAGGCACATCACGCGGTCGTTGAGGAGAAGTCGGCGGGGAAGATCGTGTTGGTCGTTTAACTCGTATGGAAATAGTAAATAGGTGCGCTAAAGGCGCGAGTCTTGTTTTTCTTATCGTCACAGCGGCGGCTGTAATGATCTACGCGCAGCAAGTACCTAGCGAAGGAGCAAAGCTTGCTGAAAAGGCGGAGACGCTCAGGAAAGCAGGTTCCATAGACGAGAGCATTCAATTATACAACGAGGCAATTAAACTCGATCCTACATTTCCTCTAGCGTATTTTGGCCGATCGCTTGCGTTTCGGCAAAAGGGCGATTTCAACAGGGAGATCGAGGACCTCAGCAAGGCCATAGAGCTTAAGCCGGACATTCCCACTTTTTACTATGATCGGGCGCTCGCTTATCAATCCGTAAAAGATTTTCAAAATTCCACAAACGACATTGACAAATTACTAAAGCAGTACCCTAACGATGCAACACTGATCCTAATAAGAGGTGTAAACTACTTATACCTTGATCAGTACGATAAAGCGCTCGCCGATATTGAGGCCTCAATTGCGTTGGATCCGAAGAACCCCGAATCATATTATCGTAGGTCTCAGGCATTTGCTGCGTTCGAGCGCCTTAATGAGGCGGAGGCGGATGCGACTCGCGCGGTCGAGATGGCCCCCGACGTTATCGACGTTTACATTCTAAGGGCGAAGATCAGACATCATCTGAAGCACAATGATGAGGCTCTATTAGACTTTGGTACGGCCCTCTCTAAAGAGCCTAAAAACACCGAAGCCCTACTGGGCCGAGCTCGAGTTTTTGTCGATTTGGATCGTTTCAGCGAGGCGATCTCGGACCTAAACAAGGCTACAGCGAACGATCCTAATGTTGCCGGAGGGTTTGAGTCACTGTCGTACATTGCGTTTCGGCTCGAGCGGTGGGATAAGGTGACGGAGTTTAGTCGAAAGACAATTTCGACTGACCCTAAGGACGCTATGGCTTTTAACAATCTCGGCTTCGGTCTATTAATGCAAGAGCAATTAACTGAGTCGAAGGTCCAATTGGCCAAGGCACTCGAACTCGATCCGACGAATCACCTTGCACAAAATAACCAAGCTCTAATTGCGATAAAAGAAAAACGTTATGCGGACGCTGAGAGCCTACTGAACAAGATCCTAAAAGAACATCCGGACTTTGCTTACGGCTACTTGAATCGCGGGGCCCTTTTGATAGGGCAAAAGAAATTCAAGGATGCCGTCGCCGCGTTCACGATAGCTATCAAATTCGAACCGAAGCTCCGCCGAGCTTACATACTCCGAGCTGAGGCTTACGAAAAACTAGGTTCGAAGTCTCTTGCACGGGCGGATCAAAAGCAGTCGGCACTGTTACTTTCAGCTATTCAAGCCGTAAAGTTCTGACTTAATTCGTTCGATCCCGGAAACTCCTAATTCGAAGAACACCTTGACTGCCACGCCGGTTGTTATATACTTGTGCCCTCTCAAAAACTTGCGGCCGCCGAACAAATATGAAATATCAAATATTTGCCAGATCTCGTGTATTCATTTTCATTCTTTCGGTCTCGGTGGCGACAGCCGCTCTTTCGTTGCCGGCTTATGCCCAGAAGTCGGTGAAGGTGCAGTCGTCCGCCGGTGGCCGTCTCAAGTCGGATCCAAAACGGCCCGAAGCTCCGCCGCCGGTACAGCCGCAATATCAGATCTTCGACATTGGCGTTGTGTTGATGACAGACAGTTTTTCGCAGGCTTTTGGTATTTCGCCGGGAGGTGTGGCTGTCGGCCGCTCGATAGGAAATACGACGTCGTCAGGATTCAAATGGACACAGGCCGGCGGTATCGTGGGCCTGACCAATCTCTCGGGAGTGCCGTACTGTGTGGCGAACAGTGCCAACGATTCTGGTGCCGTTGTAGGAACGTGTGCAACCACAGTCTTCGGGTCAAACCGTCTGCCGGTCATCTGGCAGAATGGAGCGGTGTCGCAGCTTCCGTTGCCGTCCGGTGAAACATTGGGCGATGCGAACCACGTGAACGCTTCGGGCGTCGCGGTCGGTTCGATAAACGCGGGCATCTCGCAACGCGGCGTGATTTACAGCGGTGGTACTGCCACGCCGATCACGCAGCAGACAACGGGCGGCAGCTATTTCCTGACCGCCTTTGGCATCAATGATTCTGGCCGGATAGTTGGTCAAGGGATCGATCCTAACAACGCCGCGCGAAATGTCGGTATCGTCTACGACATTGGCAGCCTAAATGCGTTCGAGGTTCCGGCGTTGTCGGGCGATAACGGTGCGCTTGCTTTCGGTGTCAGCAATACCGGCTATGTCGTCGGCGCAAGTATGTTCAATCAGGGATCGGGAAGGCCGTTCTTCTGGTCGCTGGGAACGGGAACGGTCGAGATCCCGCTCGCGGCGGGAACGAGTCAGGGTTCGGCCCGTGCGGTAAATTCCGCCGGCTGGGTGGTCGGCACGGATTCCTCGGCGTTTGCAATACCGTGGGTCTGGACCGGGAACGCGACCTACCGCCTGCAGGACCTGATCCCGGCTAATTCTGGTTGGGACCTGTCGATGAACACCTCTTCGTCTGCGATGGGCATTTCTGACGGTAACGTGATCGTGGGAACCGGCGTGTTTAACGGCCTGACGCACGCATACGCGATGGTCCCGATCGTCAACGTTTCAGTAAGCGGCCGCATCTTGACCTCCGGCGGAGCGGGCATTCGCAATTGCCTGGTCACAGTCTCTGGCGGAGATCTTGGCTCACCGGTCGTAGTTCAGACCGGTAGTTTCGGTTATTTCTTATTTACCGGGCTTCACGCCGGCCAAACGTACACAATTTCGGTGTCCTCAAAGAGGTACGCATTTGCCCAAGTGTCGCGTAATGTTACGCCGGCCGCCGATGTTACCGGGTTCGACTTTACTGCCGATCCATTCTGATCCCAACCACGCAGTTAGGCCGGCGCAGCCTGCCTTTGTTTGCCCCAAAAGCCCCTGTCATAAAGGCAGGGCTTTCTCTTTTTCGTACTAATTGTTGCGATCAACAGCTAACCTCGATTAGAGATTTGCCGGCGATAGTTATCGTCCATATTCATCGCCGTATTCGTCTGCGTATTTCTCGTAGCGTTTGATCAGAGCGATGTTCTTCTTTTCGATGTCAGTGAGAAGGCCTTTGACATCCACGGTGTTCGGGATGTACCAATCTTCGTTTTCGAACTGCTGACGCATTTCCTTTCGGCTGAAACAGTAGCCGTGCCGGGCAAAGATCTCGTTGCGCATCCACGTTAGGTCTTCTTTCATGAGATTTTCCACATCCGCGGCCTTGAGCAAGCGTTGCGATGCTTGCGGATAGTCGCCGACATTGGTTTTGTACTCAAATTTTCTACGCTCAAGCGTATATGACTTTTCGGGCCGTTTAGGATCGTTTGCCTTCCATGTCCCGTTCACCTCGTTTGGATTCGCCGATGCGATGGAAAACTTGAAGACCCCGTCATCTTTATGGTCGCCGGGCTCGTTTGCGACGATCTTGTAAACACCGTCTTCGAGCGTGAAGGTGCCGTCAAAAGGCCGGTCGTTGCCGCCGACTATGCTGCGGCCCGAAACGGTCGTGCCTTCGGCTTTCGTGATAAGCAAAGTGATCTTATTATCCCCAAATTGCCCTACAAATGAGCCGAGAATTTGCTCGGCGACCGCTGGTGGCTTAGCCGGCTCGACGTTTGACGCGACCGGGATGATATTATTCCCCGTGTCGGAACTTTCGACCGGCTTGCCGGCTTTGAAATTGCATGCGGTGAGACCAAGAAGCGAAAGGATCAGAACGGCGATAATTTTCATGATTAATGGTTTACTAAAGATCAAGAATCTTTTCAATGCTCGTGCGGCGTTTGGTATCACACTATTGTTGATTCTCGCGTTTTTTACTTTCCTGATGGCCCGCATCACT
>JAKOVX010000036.1 GCA_029781855.1 Acidobacteriota bacterium
ATTCGAGCAGTTTGAAGCCGAGTATCTAAAAGCGAACGAGACGCTTGCCGCGGCTAAAGCCGAGACTCTAGAAAACTACGACGAGATACTCAACATTTTGCAGGACAGCTTTTACAGTCTGGCCGAGGATTCGGCAGACCGTTTTCAGGCGACGACTGATGAACCGTTCGATCGGGCCGAATTCATCAACGCGGTGGCGGCCCAGGCGATCGGGATGGTCCCAACGCCCGAGATGATCCGCGACGGGCTGACGATCGAGATGAAGCCCAAGGTGATCATCCTGGGTTCGGAAATAGCGGCCGAACAAAAATTGACTCGCGAACTTCGCTTGGAAGCAACGCGAGTGGACGCGGATACCCGTGCGGTTGCCGCCGAAATCGAGTCGAAGGAGCGGATCGAGCGGCTGAAGGTGTCGGGATTCGAGGAAGAGCAGAAATGCGAACGCGAGGTCAAGGAGCGCATCCGCTCTATGAAGATCGAGGCCGCACGCCGAGAGGCGGAAGAAGCTGTGTCGCCCATTAAAGAGGGACTAACTCAGATCACCGCAAGAATATGTGAAGCTGCGCAGGAGATGTCCCAACGGCTTCAGGACGCCAAGTTCGTACCCGGAAGCTTGGCAAAGCGAGCCAGGCAAATGTGCGAGTGGTACACCCTTATGAATTTCACTGGTGATGACTCTCTCGAAGACGTTCTTACCAAACTGCAAGAAGCCGCCGGACGAGAGGCGAAGCAGCGTTCGCCGGAGGAGATGCGCAGCGCTCTCAGCGACATCCTGCGTGCTACCACCGTTCAATCCAGAAAACTCCTGGACGAGGACCGGCTATCGGCTCTCGAACTCTGATTCTATTCTTTGGGGTTACCATGCACGACCAAGAATCGAGACGGAGCCCATCGTTAACACCAGAGAAGATGAGTTACTTCAGATCGCGTGACGCTCGGAGTGTATACGAGGACTACGATTCCCATGTTGATGAAGATCAGCAGCTAAGACGCAAACTTCGAATAACCGCAAAAGACGAGATCGAATGGCAGCAACTCAGGGAGTCCGAGTTCCGCGTCGAGTTCTGATCAATTAATAAAACCATCATGACAACCTCAGAACAGGGCGCAAAGAGCGTCGATAGATTCCTGCGCGAACTGGACGTAAGGATAAGAGCCCGTTACCCACTGATCGCGATAAACACCCCCGAGGAGGATCGCGTCCGCGAAGCTCTGATCGATCTTGTTTTCCAGGAGCGACACAAGGAGAAGCCGCTTTATTTCTGGAGTCGGCCATCGGGACTGCAGAAGGTCTTCGATCCGAAGGAAGGCATCCTTCAGAATCCAGCATCGGTCGGCGATACGGAGGACCCGGAAGGGGTTCTCGGATTCATCTCGGAGCAGAAAACGGGAATCTTTTTACTGTGCGACTACGCCCCGTACATCTGTCCCTTCGGCCAGGAGGATCCGCTGCTCGTTCGGCGGCTAAGAGAAATAGCGTGGAAGCTGAAGTCCACGAAAGCGACGGTTCTATTCGTCGGGCCAAACTTTCCGGATCTGAAAACGCTCGAAAAAGAGATCACCCAGATCGATCTCGAACTTCCGAAGGAGAATGAGATCGAAGAGTCGATCGAACTTCAGCTTGAGAACCTGCGATCGAGCGGGCTTGCGATCGACCTCGAAAAAGAAACGCAGACGGCGTTGCTGCAATCCTTGCTCGGCCTAACGGCCGGCGAGATCAGCAATGTGATCGCGAAAGCGGTCATAAGTTGCAACGGTCTCAATCGGGAGTCGATCAGCGTCATCCTTGAAGAAAAGAAGAATGTGATCCGCGGGAGCGGTTCGCTTACGTACGTTCACCCGGAACCGGCGAGCAACCTTGGCGGCTATAAGTCGTTGAGAGCGATCCTGGAACGTGCTGCCTATACTTTCAGTCCGCGAGCGAAGGCGCGGCACGTCGAGCCGTGCAAAGGGATTCTGCTCGTCGGATTGCCGGGCTGCGGGAAAGACCTGTGCAAACGGGTCGCTTCGAGCATTACAAACCGTGCCCTTTTGGATCTCGACTTCGGCTCGATCATGGGCGAAGGCGGCGGAGTTATAGGTTCGTCAGCGATGTCCATCAAGCGCGCCTTGTCGATCGCGGGGACCATCAAGGGCATCCTCGGTATCAGCGAGTTCGAAAAGGCTGTCTCGGGGATGAAGTCCTCGAACAAGACCGACGGCGGCGAAACGGCGAGAACGATCTCGTATCTGCTCAACTGGATGCAGGACAACAAGGATGTTCTGGTCTTCGCGACTGCAAACGATGTTCGCGAACTCGAATCCGAGCAGTTCCGCATCGGCAGATTCTCTTACATCCACTTCGTCGATCTGCCCGGGTCGGAGGACAGGACGGAGATCTTCAAGGTGCATTTGAAAAAGAGGGGGCTTGAGCCGGACCACCTTGATCTCGACAAGCTCGTCGATAAGAGCAAGGACTTCTCCGGAGCGGAAATCGAGGGGGCGGTTAAGGACGGCGTTCTTGAAGCATTTATCGATGGGGATCGCCCCGCCGAAACGCGAGACATCCTCAAGGCTGTCGAAAGTATCACCCCGACGGCCCAGATGATGAGCGAGAAGATCGAAGAGATCCGGAAATGGGCCCGCAACAATATCAAAGGTGCGGCCGGCAAGATCGACAACTCCGGGATCGCCGGAAATCGCGGCGACCGGATCTACGAGTTTTAAGGAGAGCGTCAATTTTTATGAGTAAATATATGTCGTTCGAATCGCAATCGTTTGCGAACGAGGAATTGCTTCTTGAAGCTTTATCCGATATCGGGTTCTCAACGGTGACTCAAGGTAAGGACTTGCCACTCGATGGATGGGACAAACGGAACGCGCGTACTGCTGACATCATCATTCGGCGAAAGGACGTAAGGACCCATCGCCTTCTCGCCGATATCGGTTTTCAGAAAACCTCATCCGGTTACGTCGCTATCGTCGACGATATGGATCTTGATTATCGTCTCGGAAAAGATTTCGTCGTCAGGCTGCAAAATCACTACCACGAAGCGGCAGCACGAAAGATGGCAAAGAAACTCGGCGGGACGCTTATCAAAGAGCGGATCGGAAAGACCGTCAAGATCAGAGTGAAATTCTAGGAGGATCTGTATGCCTGAAATCGAATTTACCATCGATACGGAAACAGGGAAGTGCGAAACCGAGATCAAAGGGATACAGGGACGGGCTTGCGAGCAAACCGCCCAACGTCTTAAACAATTGCTCGGCACACCCGAGGTCGATCGGAAAACTAAGGATTATCTTGCGAAGCCAAAACCGCTTCGAAGGATCGAATCGAAATGAGCCGCGAATTAGTGTTTGTGGTCGAGCCCGATGCAGGTCGCGTCACGGTGGAGATCTCGGACGCGTCGAAAAGCACTATTGACCAACTTGCAGACGATCTCGGATCTGGCATGAACCTGAACTGCGCAAGTCCCGTCCAAAAAGAAAGATCACTACCTGTATTGCAGCCTGATTCCGATATCACCCGACCCGAAGCTGACGGCTTCTCGATCTGGCTTTACCGGATCTATCACAATTCGGTTGTGGATGGACCAGGACGACGAAGCGTCATCCAGACGGTTGGATGTTCTATAAAATGTAGACAGTGCCTGGTACCTCAGACCCACAGCCGTGAGAACGGAGAGTTTGTATCGGTGTCATCTATCGTCGCTGAGGTTGTGGGCCAACGCGAAGAACACGACGGGGTAACGATCCTCGGCGGGGAACCCTTCGACCAACCGGAGGCGGTTGCCGAGCTTGTATCGCGACTCAAGCACAACGGCTTCCACGTCACTGTCTATTCCGGATATACGCTCGAACAACTGATCCAGCAGAAACTCCCTCCGATAGACTACATTCTTACCCATATCGACCTGTTGATCGACGGTCCTTTCATCAGTAGCATGAGCGAAGGAGCAGGCGAATATCGCGGTTCGCGAAATCAAAGATTAATTGGTCGAATGCTATGATCCCCAGGGCGCAGGGAGGCTAGGATGTTTGTAGATGTACGCGGCGGCCTCTTGAAACTTTACTCAGGCGGTGAGGCGCAAGCGAAAGCCGCCTCTTGCAGGACCCAACTGAAATTCGTTTCGGGGATCGAAAGTAAATTTATGAGCCTCGGTTGATAGTCCCGGGTGGTGCGAAATCTAGCCGATGGCTCAAAAAGAAACCGCCTTACGGAACCGAATCTACATCGACAGCGCTATTAGCTGGCAGATCCGAGACGGGTTGATTAGCTATTACTCAGGACGCAATAAACTATTGTGGACCTAAGATAGCATTCGTCGCTTTCCGGTGTTTCGATCTTCATACTCCAATATGTCCATCATTCGGTAGCGAACTTGATTACCGATCCTTAACGCTTTCAAATGACGGGGATTCGACTTAGGTAGAGACCTAAGACGCTGGAATCTTTTGGCTATCGCATCCCGCGTCCCAATTAGTTTCCATCGCTCTGCCAGCTGTAGATTGTCAAGGATGTCCTGGTTCATAATCGCTCCCATTTCGTTTCCTACATAACGAGTCGCAAAAGTCGTGCCGATATATGAAAGATACAGTATCGATCGGCGGCACGCCTCCACCTCCCAACCCAGACGAGATAATCGTGAGCGAGACGTTTTTGCACCTTACTGAAGCGGAAGCAAAGAAATATGACAGAATTGTTGGGCGAGGAAATAAGCTTATACGCGTACCTGACGAACTGCTACCAGAACCCTTCAGCGAATCCTAATTCGTAAAACTAGGGACGGCACTTCCTCGGGATCGCTGCATGATACTTCAAGTCGAACCTTATTTAAGAAATGGGTCTCCGAGTTCAATGGGATACGCATAATGATCGCATGACATCTGACCTAAATACTTTAGTTTCCTGCTCTCGGTTAACGTTTGTCGATTCCCATCGAATTCGAGAAGCGTAACCGGCTTAGGGTGGGATGCCCACGGGGTTACCAGTTGCATAAATAACCCCACAGCAGCTGACGCGAGTACACCGTTCGACCATACAACCTGAGGCCGCTCACCGGCCGCGCCATAAAGAGCTGCTTCGTGAGCCAACTGATCATCCCTGATTATTCCCATGCATTTCATGCAAGGTTGCCCATGCATAGACAAACTGGCTTGCCCCGAGACCGAGTAGTGCGAGTCCACCTTATGAACATCCATGCCGATGTCGATGTACGGGATCATGTACCTGCGGGTCGCGCTTTCGATGTCGCGCCTTTGCATCAGCCCGTCAATGCAGCCGAACACAACATCGCCGCCGCGCAAGACCTGAAGGTTTTCCTGCCAAGGAGTGTCGAACGTGTGTACTTGGATTCTTGAGTCGATGGATTGGATCAGTCGTTTGGCGATTTCCACTTTCAGAGTTTCATCCTCCACATCCTTTTCTGTCCCGCCGATCAGCCGATTAAGGTTCGTCCCCTCCCTATCGATCGTGTCCGGATCGATAAGAAAAATGTTCCCCACACCGACGTGTGCCAACTGCTGGCCGATGTGGGACCCGCCGCCGCCGAGGCCGATGATCACGGCCCGGGATGAGCGAAGTGTGGCCTCGCTGTTCGGACCGAGAAAACTTTGTCGATTATGTTTATCCATGCTCCGTCCTTATGAATTGCATCGGAGCGCCGACGACGGTGAAATCGTCGATCGCAAATCTCGATTTTGAAGATGGATCCCAGACCGTTCCGCTCATCGAATCGAAACTGAGAATGACAGCGGCGTGCGGGAAGTTACGCCTTACGTTCCAGAAGTTCGGGATCAACTTGGCCATCTCCCTGGCGTCCGTAGCGCTCGGACTCGGGCGGCCAGAATGCTCGTGCATGTGCACGTGAACCACGCTGTACGGCTCGTCGTATGCGCGCTGCATCATCTTGCGGATCGCAGCCGAACCGATCATCGCTCCCACTGATTCATCCTTTACATAATCTTCATCTTCGACCGGATGATAGTTCGCAGCCAGTATGATCCACCCCTCGCCATCGAACTTTCCCACCTTGCAGGTGACAAATCCGACCCGTTCATAAGCGAACGAGTGTGGCCTAGACAGATCAGCGCGAATCTCGTCCAGCATTCCCCGGGGAATCTTGAAATGTGTCCTCATTTGAGTGCCTTTAAATGAGAAAGCAGGATCTGCACTAGCCGCTGCTCGGCTGGCACGTTTTGCCAGGACCAGCTGTGCCAGTTACGATCGAGGATAGTATGCTGACTCCAGTTCTGACCTTTGTTAGGGAAAGGTCTTGAGAGGAACAATCGCGTAGAGTAGCCGTCCCGCAGCTGGGGGCACAGCAACGCCTCGGCTTCCACTTCGTTGCCGTCGGTGACGAACTTCAGCTTCTCGATGTGCACGAAGTTAAAGCCCGCTTCGACGATCGGCCGAACCGTGCCGTAACAGCGCTCCAGCTCCGCAAGGTCGTCCGCCTTAATCACTGGAGGATCCTCCGGTACGGACGTGACTGACAAAGATCTCTTTACCGTTGATCTTTACTTCAGCCGTGTCAGGCAACGTCTCAAACTTGCCTTTGATCAGTTGGTCCAGGTCGTAATCGGCCGGCACGCCAACTCTTGATTTAAAGTCGGATACGATGTATTTGCCGCGTTCAACTTCTTTTTCGTTGTCGTCTACGGTGACAGTAACGAGCTTAGGATCGTGATTCGGCTTGTCCTGGGGTTTGTTGATTTCGTCTTTCATGAGTTTCTCCTCTGAATTGATTGCTTATTTGACTGGCAATTGCTATACTGAAATTGCCTACCACTACTATTGCATATCAGACTATCAATTGCAATAGTGAAATTTGTAACTGATTTTGGATAACAAACATCATGAAAAAAGGCACCTTTGACAACAGCGCGTTCTTCTCCGCTCTCGACGCACACCGTTCGGCGAAGAATTTAACCTGGAAACAAGTTGCGGAAAACTCCGGGGTTAGTGCTTCGACACTGACACGCATAGCTCAAGGCAAACGCCCGGATGTTGATAGCCTGGCGGCATTGGTTTCCTGGTCCGGTCTCAACGCCGACGACTACGTAAGGGATGGCGGCCACAGCAACCAGAAGCCGGAGACACTTGCCGTAATATCCACCTATCTTCGGGCGGATCCGAACCTAAGCGCTGAAGGCGCAGTCGCCCTAGAGGAAGTGATCAAAGCCACCTACGCACGAATCAGAAAGAAATAGATGGCACTTAGGAGAGGGTTTAAGACCGAAGCAAATTCTTTAGCGAGAGCGTTGAGGAGTGAACTTGGACTGCTTTTTAAGGCGCCATTGAACCCATGGAAGCTGGCCGAACATCTCGATATCCCGATCCTAACCTTAAGTGAAATGCGGCAGTCGGCGCCCGCTTCCGTGAACTATCTCGCCACTCACGGCAATGACGAGTTCTCCGCAGTGACCGTATTTGATGGGACCCGACGTGTGATTTTGCACAACGACAATCACACACTCGGCCGCCAGGCGAGCGACATCGCGCACGAACTAGCACACGGAATTCTACTCCACTCTCCGCACCAGGCCATCATGTCGAACGGGGAACGATACTGGGATCCAGTAATGGAAGAGGAGGCGACCTGGTTGTCAGGGGCGCTTCTGATCTCTGAAGAAGCGGCAGTCGAAATAGCAAAACTCGATCTTTCTGTTCTCGAAGCTGCAACTCGTTATGGCGTGAGCAAACAGATGATCAATTTTAGATTAAAGGTGACTGGGGCAAGGAAGCGCGCTGCTTTCATTAAAATGCGTTAGTGATGCTCACGAACTTCTTAATCAAATCGCTCTCCCTGTGCTGCTTGAATTCCAAATAGGACAAGGAGGTATTTTGAGGTCTGGTACCCGAAACGGTACCCGAAACAAAAGAAGGACAAAAATATAGGGCTAAATTAGCCCGTTTATTTTGCCGTTAGGGATACTTATAACTTATTGATTTCGGGTAGGTTATAAAGTTGGTGCGGACGAGAAGAATCGAACTTCCACTGCCTTGCGGCAACAGGCTTCTGAGACCTGCGCGTCTACCAGTTCCGCCACGTCCGCACGTCAGGCGAACATTGATAATACGAATTCGGGCCGCGAAACTCAAGAATGAACGCTCGATTTGGTATATTTGTCGTTGTGGTGAGCGATATTGAACGAAATCTGAACGAAGTTACGGAGCGTATCGCTGCAGCCGCCAGTCGAGCGGGCCGCGATCCGTCCGAGGTAACGCTGGTGGCGGTCAGCAAGACGCATCCGCCTTCAGTGCTTCGTGCGGCGATCGACGCGGGAGCGTTGGTCCTGGGCGAGAATAAGGTCCAGGAAGCCGAATCCAAGATAATCGAACTCGGCCGTGACGCCGCAACCTGGCACCTGATCGGGCACTTGCAATCGAACAAAGCAAGAAAGGCCGTACAGCTTTTCGACGTGATCGAATCGCTCGATTCCGTCGAACTAGCCCAAAGGTTGGAGCGTATCTGTATCGAAGAGGGACGCTCGGAACTGGCGGTGTTCATCCAGGTCGACTTGGCCGGCGAAGAGACGAAATCCGGAATTCCGGAAACGGAACTGGCTCCATTGATCGAATTTCTGCGAACGTGCAAATGTTTACGGCTTAATGGCTTGATGATCGTTCCGCCGTTCTTTGACGACCCCGAGACGACGCGTCCGTATTTCAAGCGCCTCCGTGCGATCCGCGACGAGCTTGCCGCAAAGGGTGCATTTTCCAGCGGCCGAGGTGAACTCTCGATGGGGATGAGCCACGATTTTGAGGTCGCGATCGAAGAGGGAGCGACGGTCGTCCGCGTCGGTACTGCGATCTTCGGAGCGAGGGAATACGCCGCCGGAAATTAGCTATATATGCTTTCGCTAACTGTTTATCCGATAATTTTCGTGATCGTTTGGTCGGTGTTCGGAGTTTTTCTCGGGATACTGCTGCTCCGGCTTATATTCAACTACACAGATCCGAACCCGTTCGGCACGGTTGGACGGTTTGGTTTCAAAGTGCGAAAGGCGACCGAGAAATGGGTGTATCCGGCGGCGAGGTTTTTCGCGATGTACCGCATCGACACGCGTCTCGCGCCGATCCTGACGATCTTGATCGGCTTGGTCGTGACCTATTTTGCGATGCAGATCGTTGGCAATACGTTTTTCGTGATCGACGGGCTGGCGACCGGCATCCTGACGGGACAGCCTAAGGTCGTGATCGGGATGATCATCTATGGCCTGCTGAGTATCTACATCCTCTTCATCTTTATACGGTTTATTTCGTCGTGGTTCGTGTTTACGCGGAAGACGTTTCTCGGATTCGTCAAGCGCGTTACGGACCCGGTGATGATCCCGGTTCAGAAGCTGATCCCGCCGATCGGGATGTTCGACATCTCGGCGATGCTTGTGCTGTTGGTGATCGGCTTTTTACAGTCGATCGTGCTGCGTATTTTTGTTATGTAATGGATCGGCGAACTAATCGTCGTCGTCTCCGCTAGCCGGCCCTTCATCCTCTTCCTTGAGGCCCGCGGTCATCAGGTCAAAGGCCGGCAGGCTTGCTATTCCGGGCATTTCCGCATCCCGTTTGACCGAGTACCAGATTATCTCGTTCAGCTCGCGCGGATTTGCCATATCCTGATGGCGAAAGTCCTGTCGCTCTGTCATCCGCATAAAATACGCCATCTGCGCCGAGGGTTTGTCGGGCGGAAAAAGGTTGTCGAGCGCCAGCGTCGGCATTCGTGCCGTAAACGGTTCGAGGTCGGGCGTGCTCGTAAAAATGTCCATCGGCGTCGCATTGGCGTCGAGGAAATTCATTGGCTTAAGGCCCAGGCAGAGTTCCATCGTGCGGATCAGGCTGACGGTGTTGTGAAATTCGTGCACGAGCGTTCCGCGGCGGTTGTACGCCGAGATCACGAACGCCGGCGAGCGATGAGCATCGACATGATCGGGCCCGTCTTGGGCATCGTCCTCCACAATAAAGATGGCCGTGTCCTTCCAGTACGGACTGTGTGAAACGTCCTCGACCAGCCGGCCGATCGCATAGTCGTTCTCCGCGACGTAGAACTGCGGCGTCGGTGTTCCGCGGTGAAGTCCGGCGGTATGATCGTTTGAAAATCGAACGATCGACAGGTTCGGCATCCGGTCGCCTTTGCCGGCGTTTAGGTCGGCGACGAAACTACGAAATTCTGCCGACCACGCGCCGTAGCGTGAAGTGCCTCGAAACTCTTCTTTCGGATTGATCTCAGATATTGCGGGATCGATCGGAGTGGACGAGTTACGAGCAGCCGTATACGACGCGGTCGTGAATGTGTCCGGCGTATTCATGTCAAAATTGCGGTGCTGCGATGAAAAATGGCCCTCGAGGGTCTTCTTTGCGGCAAACGCCGTCAGCGTTGGCGACGTGTCCGGGTACTTCTTCGGCTTTCGCGTGTTGACCTCGTCGAGATCGCTCTTTGAGACGGTCGAGATGAACTCGCCGTAATTTCGATACGAGAGTCCCGCCCGGCTCGCCGCATCCCACAAATAAAGGGACTGCGGTTCGCCGATATCGCGTGCACCATTCAGATACGGAACATACTTCTTCTGAAAATTGGCGACATCCTCGGCGGTCGCGGGCAAAGTGAAAGCGGACGGCAGCGAGACCGGAGGCTGTCCGGCAGGCGGGTCGTATGACGGCAAACGGTTAAATCCTTCGTAATCGTAGGTGCGGCCGCGGCCCGAATAATTCCAGCGGAACGCTTTATCAATATAATCATTCGAGAACGCGGCGTTCGACCAATTGTGTCCGTCGGGGCTCGCCTCGGCATTTACGAAAAAGCGGTCAAAAAGCCCGAACCGCGACGCCAGGGCCCGAGCGTTCGGCGTGATATTTTGCGGCGTTCCGTCAGGCGCCTTGGCGGCATCGCCGGCGCCGAAGATCGCGACCGACGAATCGCCGTCCGCCTTTTGCCCGTTGCCGGCCGCGGCCAGATCGCCGAAGACCTGATCATACGTCCGGTTCTCGCGGATTATGTAAATGACGTGTTTGAACGGCGATCTGCCGCCGGGGAAAATGTTCCGTTTCTCGCGTCCCAACAGGCCGTTGTTGCGCATCGCGGTCTGAGTATATTCATAGAGCCGCGTTTGGTCGGGAACGGCAACGAGGCTGATCGTACCGGAAACGATAGCGGCGCTGTATTCGCCGCGTTTGCTGTAGCCGTTACCGGGGTAATCACGGTTGGGCATGTTCGGGTAGAGTCCGCTGTCGTTGACGTTGACCGAAGAATTGTCCATTCCCGTGCCCTTACCGTTGGCGATGAAAAGCTTGTCGCCGACGACAGCAACTGCCGACGTGTAATTACCGGCGGGAATGAACCCGAGTAGTTTTGATCTCGACTTTAAAGTTGGCTTCGCAGCAAGCGAGACGATCGCCAACGCGTTTGCGTGTGCGTTCGCGACATAAAGAGTCTTTTCGTCGTCGCTGAGGGCGAGGCCCTCGGGACTGACGCCATTCAAGGCGTCCTCGGCAAGGCGGACCTTTATGGTCTCGATGACCTTGTCGGTCGCCGTATCGATCACTGAAACGGAATCGTCGTCGGAATTAACGACGTAGAGCCGTGCCTGCGCACGATCCATCATCATCGCCGTCGGGTGGCGACCGACCGTGATGTGCGAAACCATTGATCGCTGCCCGCCGCCGACCACCGCGATAGTGCCGTCGCCCCAGAGTGAGACATAGGTCTTCTGCACCGACTTGCCGCGGGTCAGCAGTTTGACGTCATAAGGATAGAGGAACTGGGAGGAATTCGGCCGGTGCAGATCAACGCGGCTGATCTTGCGAGTGGACCTGAGGTCAGAAACGATGCCGAGCGTGTCGCCGAGATTGTTCGCGGCATAGATCGCGTCGCCATTGGGCGAAACGGCCAATCCCGTTGGATAAACCGCTGCGACCTCGCCGTTATAGTCCGGCGACGGAGCGTTCTCCGCGAATGCCGTTACGTCGATAAACGGCGAGTCAAACTTGGTGTCGGGCTTGTTTTGAGGCGAAAGCGGCTGGTCGGCTTTCGGGTCAAAGCCAAGGATCCATATCTTGTTCTCAAACCCGCCCGACAGGTAGAGCCGGTACTTGCCGTCGGGCTGGAGCTCGGGGTCGAACACGAGCCCGAAATTGGCACTTTGCGGCGACGGGAAGTACACGTTCTGGATCACCGTCGGGTCCGGCTTGGCGTTCAGGTCGATCACCGAAAGGGTCTGTTGTGCCTTGCTCTTCGAACTAAATGTCAGCCCGAAGCCGCTGTTGACGGCGATGAGATAGCGGCCTTTGCCGCCGGGTCCGCCAGCGTCGGGCGTCCGCACGAAGTTCATCGTGAGCGGTGCAACAGCCGCCTTTCCCGTGGCCGCGTCAACCAGAAGTTTGCCGGCCGGCTTTGGCGAAGTGTTATCCTCCGGTGACCGGTCGACAGCCTGCGAACTTCCCGTACCGAAATAGGCGATCGCCGCGGCGATCAACAGGCAAACAGCCGAGACGCCCAGAAATGAGCGAACGTTTGATGACGACATTAGAAAATTTCTCCTTTCGATATGGGGTTATAATATCTCAAAAGAAGTTAAATCCGAATTAAGTGGCGATTATTCTAACAGAAAAAGACGGCGCGATAGCGTTCGACGTACGAGTGGTGCCGCGAGCGTCGAAAAGCGAGATCGTCGGTGAGCATGACGGTGCACTTAAGGTGCGCATAACTGCTCCGCCGGTCGAGGGTGCCGCAAATGCGGAACTCATCCGATTGCTGGCGAAAAGCTTTGACGTCCCACGCAGCAATGTTTCGATCGTCGGAGGTGAATCGTCAAAGAAAAAGAGAATTAAGATCGAGAACCTGTCACGGTCCGGGTTTAATAAGTTGCTCGGATGACGTCACGGAGACCGCGAAGGACGGTGGTGCAGCGGTCCGGCGTTGAAAGCCTAATCCGGGCGTGATATATTTTCAAATTCGACGAACGCACGGGTGGAAACGCTTTTCTGAGAAAGCGTGCACCTTTCCCGGCTTTCCAAAATAAAGGAAAAACAATACATGTCAGGACACTCGAAGTGGCACACGATCAAGCACAAGAAAGGCGCTCTCGACGCTAAACGCGGCAAGATCTTTACCAAACTGATCAAGGAAATTACTGTCGCGGCACGCACCGGCGGCACCGGCGATGTCGACTCGAACGCACGTCTGCGTAAGGCCGTCACGGACGCCAAGGCGCAGAATATGCCCAACGACACGATCGACCGCGCCATAAAACGCGGCACCGGCGAGCTAGAGGGCGTCAATTACGACGAGATCACCTACGAAGGCTACGGCCCGAACGGCGTCGCCGTGCTCGTCGAGACGATGACCGACAACCGCAACCGAACGGTGGCCGAGATCCGTCATGTGTTTTCAAAAAATGGCGGCAATATGGGCGAGGCGGGTTCGGTGGCGTGGATGTTCGACAAAAAGGGTTACCTCGTGATCGACAAAACCGCGATGGGCGAGGACGCCCTTTTTGAGGTGGTGATCGAGGCCGGCGCGGACGATATGCAGGACGAAGGCGACGTCTACGAGATCTTCACCGCTCCCGACGCATTTGACGCCGTGCACGACGCGATCAAAGCCGCTGGCATCGAACCGCAAGCCGCTGAGATCTCAATGATCCCGCAGAACTACATCAAGCTCGAAGGCGGCGACGCCAAGACGATGATGAAACTCTACGACGCCCTCGACGACAACGACGACGTCCAAAAGGTCTACGCGAACTTCGACATAGACGAGAGCGAGATGGAGTAAGTGTCCGCGATTCACTCCGGCTTCTGCGCAGGCCCAAACTCTAACGACCTCGCAAAGAACGGGATCACGTAGTTCTCAAATCGCTCGCGGATCTTGTTTCCGTGATCACCGTTTTTGTAGATCTCAAATGAATGCGGAATCCCGCGGGACGAGAGTGCCTCTGAAAATTGGTGGCTTCCGATGCGGATGTGCGAAAAGTCATCAAACTCCCCGACGTCTATTGCGATCCCGCGGAGCTTCATTAGATTCTCACGATATTTATCCACAAGGTACAAAGGCATTTTTGCCCGATACTCGGAATATGCCGGCTCGTTCGGAAGTAGCCGGGAGTTCACCTCCTTGAATGGGTAATCCACGAAAAGCGGCCCTTTCTTGACATCAGGAGAGAATGCCGCTGAAAGTGCAACCATGACATTTGTCCAAAAGTCGTCATATGTCTCAGGCTTTTTATTGAAAATGTCGCGGGACGTGACCTTTGCCGCCTTAGCCCAAACGGGATTATCCGACCCCGCATCACCCTCAAGAGCCACGCAGCAGGGGCTCAGAGCGTAAAACGCGCCGAACACATCGGGGTGCTTCATTCCCAGCATGATCGCACCATACCCGCCCATCGAATGTCCGGCGATCCCACGGCTGGCTGAATCAGGAATGGTGCGATAGTGACTGTCAATATAGGCTACAAGGTCCTTATAGATGTAGTCCTCCCAGTTGCCCGTTACCGGTGAGTTTGTATAAAAACTGCCAAAATACGCGTTATCGCCGTTTGGAACCACAATTATCATTTCGGGAGCCGTGCCGCGCCGGATGAATTCGTCCATTACGGTTTGGAGGCTCATGCCCTGATAGCCGTTAGCGGTCCAGTCCTCGAGTTTGGAAGTGTAACCGTGAAGTAGATACAGGGCCGCATACCGCTTTTTTGGGGCGGAGTCGTAGCTCGGCGGGACGTAAACCGCGACGTGCTGCTGAGTTGGGTCGCCGAGCAGGTTGCCCTGGAGCGAAGGAGAGGTAAACTGAAAATCGATCAGTTTTCCAACATTTCCCTGGGCCAAACCCTGGGCCGCCAACGACCCGACAAGCAGGGCTAAAACCAATGTGGCTAGAAATTTCTCTTTCAGCGCAGATGTGAACCTTGAATAATGAAGTCTCATAGAATCTCCTGCCCATAGGTGATGCGGTGGCCTCCGGGTGTGCGGACGCTGAATTCGCGTAGGCCCCATGGTTTGTCGGCGACATGCTGCGTAAATTCCGCGCCGTTCGACATAAATTCGAGAAAGATCTCATCGACGTTTTCGACCAGAACATGGGCGAAATACGAGTGGTCGCCCGTCTCAACTGCCGACATAGCGTCGGTGCATTCGCCAAGCATCAACTTGAAAGCGCCGAACGACAGAAACTCCCATCCGGGAGCCGTGAAATCGCGTTCGAATCCGAGTTTATTGACGTAATATTCGGCCTCGGCAGCAAGGTCTTTGACCGCGAGCACGTGACGGGTGTGGATGACTTTTCTTTCAGTTTTCATATCATAAATAGCTCAGCCACCATTGCTTGTGACTCCGTTTGTAATTGCCGAACCAACGACACAGCGGGTAGAGAAGTATCAGGCCCGAGATCCACGCGGCATATACGACCCAGAGCGAAAACCCGTGGCCGGGCGGGGCTTTCTGTCCCATTTCCAAAATACCGAGAAATAAATAACTAACGTCGACACCGGCAAAGTAGCCGAGCAGGACGCCTGCACTATGCGCGACGACCCACTGCAAAATGTAGAAGAACATTGGGACCCGGCCGAAGGTGATACAGACCCGCTGCCACAGATGTTTTGCTTCCACCCGTTCGGCCAGTCCGAGCACGATCAGCGCCGGGCCGAGCGTCATCAACAAGAACGCCAACGAGGGCGGATATTTCGTCGTGTTCAAATACGAAAGGAACGTGGCGACGGGCGTTTCAAAATACCTCCATGGGACCGGATCGCCGTACACATTTATCAGCCGAACGGCAATAAACAGACCGGTAATGAATAAGCCGAGCTTGAGCAATATCTTGCGGCGCTTCTCGCTCTCCCAGTCATAGATAGCTCCGAAGGCATATCCCGCGGCCATCACGCCTACCCAAGGTATCAGCGGATACGCAAGGAATATCTGCGAACTTCCGCCGAATGGCCGAATAACGCCGTTCTGGTGCAGGATCAGCCAGAGCGACTGCATCAGGTCCGGCGGAGGCGAGCCTCCGAACGATATCTGAGGCGGTACTCGGAAACCGTCCAACAGGTTATGCGATGCGATCATCACAAGGGCCGCAATTCCGATCACTCGTGGCGGCAGGTAGATAAGCGCTGCCATTACGATCATGGACAAACCGATCACCCAGATGACCTGTGCCATTCCGAGAAAAGTAAGGTCGAGATTGAACACGATAAGCGTGCGGATAACCGTGAATTCGAGAAAGATGAGCCACAGACCGCGCGTCCACAGAAACCGCGAAAGCTCGGCGTTCGATTTTCCCTTCGACTTTTGGAGGTAAATGCTGATCCCGGAAAGGAACACAAATGTCGGGGCGCAAAAGTGCGTTATCCAGCGAGTGAAAAAGACGGCCACGGTGGTGGTCGCGGGATCGGACGGATCGGTCTGCATGGCTCCCGCGTGAACGAATTCGCGGGTGTGGTCGAGCAGCATGATCATCATCACGATGCCGCGAAGCAGATCGACGGAATTGATGCGTTGTTTCAGAGGTGCGCCGGTTTCTGACATACGTTCAGTATGGTTTCGAGCGTTGTGAACGATCAATTTCGGGCTATTACGTTCGCAACCCTCTTTTTTGTTTCCGCATTAGTATGCGGTTGAGAATTCCACCATTCAAGGGTTCCGGGTTCTATAACGGCGCCAGCGCCGACGAGGGCCGCGATGACTTCGGCGTGACCGGGCTTGGGCTCATTGACCGCCGACCAGAGAGCCTGGCCGAGCAACGTGCCGCCATACTGATTTTCGACCTCGAGCGGAATATTGTGTGCGAGCAACATCTCGAGCAATTCGAGATGGCCGCCGCTGACAGCGTAATGCGGCCCGGCGAGGCCGGTGCTCATACCTGAATATGGGTCGACACCGTTATCTAACAAGAGCCGCGCCGTCGAGACACGGCCGAGCATGCAGGCGCAGGCAAAGGCCTCGGCGAGAATCTCTTCCTCGCCGTCAAATCGACCGTTGGCGAGCCATTCAACGATCTGCCGGTCAAATTCATCGGGCCCGCCGAGGAAATTTTGGATCGCGGTGAAATTGCCCTCGCGGAGATGGTACCTGACCGCGGCCCAGCGTGCTTCGTCGTTCGTCACTCGGACCTCCACTGAAAACAAATCCCATAACCGTCAGGATCTCTGAGATAAAGCTGCTTCATCCCATACGGCGCATCTTTTGGCGGATCACACTCGACACCTTTCGACTGCAAATATTCGTAAGCGGCGTCAACATCAGGACAGCCAAAATAGAGACATGTGTCCCTGTGCCACTTGACCCGCTCGGGTGGGCAGGTGTCGGGCACATGGCCGGACTCGTACTGGTCGTTGAGCATCACGTCAACATTATCGCGACGGAGCCAAACCCAACTGGAATCGTCTCCATTTCCCGAATCGCTTACCACTTCAAATCCGAGAACATCGCGGTAAAAGCCGAGTGCCCTCGGCATGCTGAAAACCTGAATGAGCGGTGTCATGCCCTCGATCGTTAACATCTCAAACCTCTTGGGGAGATCTTCGGACCAACCGGAATATCGGATAACTTACGGCCAACAACCCAAGTGCGTAAAGGCTAGGGTAAACATTGCCAACAATGTATCCGAGAAAAAGCGCTACGGCACACAAGAGCATCAGAAGCGGAGCATACGGGTAGCCCCAGGCACGAAAGGGTCGCGGCAGATCTGGTTCGCGGCGTCGAAGTACGAAAAACGCAATTATCGACAAGATCGTAATTACGACAATAAAGAACTGCCCGATCCCGAGTAACAGCTCAAACGAGCCGACCGTGGTGAAAAAGATCGCGATCAAAGCCGTAACCACCAGAGAGAAGACCGGTGTTCCGCCCTTGTTGACGGCCGTCGCTCTCGCGGTAAACAGCCCGTCACGCCCGAGAGCGAAAATTATACGCGGACACATCATCATGATCGCGTTGATGACACCGATGAGGGACAGAAGGGCAAGGACAGTCAGGATCTGCCCGCTTCTGGCACCAAACATAAGGCTCAGAGCATCCGCAGCGGCGAATTTGGAACCGCTCAGTTGCGACATTGGCAAAACGTAGAGCAGCGCGATATTTACGAGCAAATATATCGCTGTGACGATCGCGATGCCGCCAAACATTGAACGCGGAAGATTGCGCGACGGATCAGTGTCTTCTTCAGAAAAATAGATAGGACCGTACCAGCCATCGTATGTGGCCAGCACCATTTGAAACGCCAATACGAACGCGATCATCGACGCGGAAACGCCGACGGGCAAAGCAGGTACTGCCGTGTTTATTGAGTCTGTCGTGCCGGCGGGACTGTGTTGCGAGCCGTAAATGAAACAGGCAGCGACGAAGGCGACCAACGCCAGAGACTTCAAAAAGCTCGTGATCTTTTGCGTATCGCTTCCGGCACGTACCCCGATCATGTTTAGGATCGCGACGATAGCCAGTATCGAAACGCTGAATATTACCCTGCCGCCGGAAAGGTTTGGAGTGAAAAGCGAAGAGGTATATTCGCCGAAAACCACGCTTACAAAGGCAAGAGCCAGAGTATTATTCAGCCAGTCGCTCCAGCCGACCACAAAGCCCCAATAATCGCCAAATGCCCGATGCGCGTAAACGTAATAGCCGCCTGCCTTCGGAACGGACGTTGCGAGTTCGGCGAGATAATTAGCCCCGAGCAGGCAGTAAACGCCCCCGAGTGTCCACGCCAATACCAACAGCCAGACCGAGGGTATCTGTTCGGCAACGCCGCCCGGAGTCCGGAGGATACCGACGCCGATGACCCCGCCGATACTGATCGAAATACCAAATCCGACGCCCAGGATCCGAAGTAATTTTCCGCTCTGGGTTGGCGGGTGTTCGGTCGACGCATTTTCCATTTATGATTCTCCGAGGCTTCGAACTGCTTTTTCACTTTCCCGGCTCTTAAATCTTTATAGTTTTATTCGGTTATCTTGCGCGTAAGACTTATCTGCGGCGGTTCGGCGGCGACTTCGCCGACGACCGCGAAGAACTCCTGAAAGAACGGCGTCGCAAAATGCTCGTCGATCGCAGCTTTGTTCGCCCACGTTTCGTGCCAGAAGAAAACGGTTTCGTCCTCGATAGATTGATGAATATCGTAGTTGATACAGCCTGCTTCGTTCCGCGAATCAGCAACTATCGCCAAAGCAGCCGACCTAGCCTGCTCAACCTTGTCGGCTTTAACCTTCAAACGTGCGATCAGCACAATCTCGTCGTCGTTCATTACAAATTCTCCCATTTTTCTGATCGTTTGTGATACTAAGCGACAGCTCCGCTATCGATCACTTGAATGCGTTCGGTGCGATGATTTTACATGGAAATTGCCGAAAATCGAATGTGGATCTCATTTTCGCCATGGAATTTTTCCCAAGCGCAATTATCCGAAAAGAGCCTTTCTGAACTCCAAACGGAAACGCCCGTGACGATCGCCGACAAACTGCGTGATCAATGTTTTATTGGCAGGTTAGGCAAAACGCCGCGACGCTCTCGCCTTTGCCCTGATGGCTTCGGTCTCACGGTCGCGTGCAGGTGCGTTCGTGACCAGTGAATTTAACATCTCCTGCGTGGCCGCGGCGACACGCTCAACGGCGAGGTCGAACGCGGCTTGATTTGCCTGAGACGGTTTATTAAAACCTGAGAGCTTACGGACGAACTGTATAGCCGACGCCCTTACCTCGTCAGAGGTCGCCGGCGGATCGAAGTTGAAAAGGGTCTTGATGTTTCGGCACATGATCTGTCAATCTTATCGATATTCAAAAAGATTGACTACGATCAGGTGTTTATATCTTCGCGTTGGCGGTCGATCAGTTTGGCAACGAATGCGAATACGAAATATGCGACGAGGGCGGTGATGGCGGCCGCGTTAGGCGAGGTCGGCGGCGGCCCGAAAAAGACGGATGCCTGAATTGCTATCATAGCGATCCCAAATACAGGAAATCCGAAGCGCCCGACCGCATTCTTTGCCTTTGTCTTTCGAAGGTAAAGTGCCATTCCTCCGAGCAGGACCGCGACCTCCAATACTGAGGCGATGACCGGAAAATTCCACAGCCCGAGCCCGACCTTGATCGTGTCGTCGTAGATCGCAAGATCCGGCCGGTGCACGATCAGATCGAGGATCCAGTGTGAAAAGACTGCCGCTCCGACGAGCATTCCAAGAAGCCAGCCGCTCATCGAGCCCGAATAGCGGTATAAGAGGGCCGCAGCAGCCGACCATGCGATCGCCGCCAAAAGGCTGTGCGTATACGGCATGTAATACAGGTCAAGCGGGTTTGACGCCGTAATACCGGGAACTATACGTACCTTTTCGATATCCAGCAATACCAATGTTGCCCAACCGACATCGACGAGCTGCACTGCGATAAATAACAGCCAGAGCGGTACTGACGGCCAATACGCCTTAATTGCAAAACTGGGCCCGTAGTGTCCAATAAACATCCTAAGTCTCTATGATCATTGTAACAACCGGGTCAAGGCCAGTGCCCGAGATCACAGTCTAGCGGAACGAATGAATCACAGGCTTTTGGCCGTGCCTGAGCTTTATTTGAGCCGCTTTGCAAGCCAGTCGGCGATCATGTTCACCACGTCGGCTTCCATCATTATAGGCGGCGGAAGCTTTGCGTAGTTGCCCGGGAAACCGTCGGTGTCGTGCACGAAAAGGTGATTCAGATCGGGCAGGATGCGGGCCGTGACGTCCTTGTTTCCACCCTGCTTGAACGCGGCTGCCATCTTCGGGTTTTGCTCGGGCACCGCCTGCTGGTCACGCGAACCGGTAAGGATCAGGACCGGCGTCTTTACGCGGCGCATGGTTTCCGCCGGGTTATAAGTAAAGAAGAATTTCATCCACGGGTCCGCGGCCGCCATCGCGTCGAGCCTCGCGGGGATCGCGGCGATCATCTCGGCCCGCTTTTCGGGCGTGAGTTTAGGGTCGTGCTCATAATTGTTCTTCAACTGAAAGGCGAGCGTGTCGCGGCCCGGCTCCGCAATGCCTGCAAGCAGCACGATGGCCTTGAGGCCCGGTTCCTTGTCCGCCACTATCGGCGCGATGATCGCACCCTCGCTGTGGCCGAGCACTCCGAGACGATCAGAGCGGATCTCTGGCCTGGTACGCAGATAAGCGAGCCCGGCGCGAATATCCTCGGCAAAATCAGCGCTTGTAGCTCCCTTGAAAGTACCGCCCGACGCTCCCGTGCCGCGATCGTCCATGCGAAGCACAGCGATGTTGCGGCTCGCCAACCCCTCAGCGATCTGGCGGAACGGCTTATACCCGGGCAGCCCGATGTTCTCGTCGCGGTCCTCCGGCCCAGATCCTGTAATGGTAACGATGGCTGCGACGGGCTTTGCCCGGCTCGCGCCCTTAGGCAGCGTCAAGGTGCCGGCCAGGGTGAAGCCACCCGGCGTTTTCACCAAAACGTCTTCGGCGGTGTAATTCGCTCCGGGAGGCGCCGAATAATCCGGCTTTGGCGTTGGCGCGGGTGTCGGTTTCGGCGCGGCGGCAGCCTGATCGCCCCGCTTAAGATCGAGCGGAAACGCCTGGCCCGCCTGAGTAAACGTGCCCTTCATCTCGGTGCGTTCCTTATTCAGCACGCCTTCATAGACAATGCTGGCAGATTTGAACTCCATCCGTGCGTTGTCACCATCGAGCGTAACGGTGTCGAACGGAACTGTCGCACCCTGGTCCACACTTTCAAATTTTCCAGAATAATCGCCCGATTCGGATCTCGTGATCGTCACGATGAGCCGAAGTTTCGCCCCACCCGCCTCAAGCGTACCGTTCCACGTTCCCTCAAGTCCCTTTGCGGTGGTCTGGCCAAAAACCAGACACGAAAGACCAAGCAGAAACACCATTGTCAACACGCATTTTTTCATATTTTCCTTTCTTGATAATTGCGAAACGCCGACGCGAGAATGGCTCGAATCGTCGGGCAGCGTCAGCCCCGACGAAACGTCACTATAGTTGCCGGCGGCAAGGAACTTGAAAACGAGATCGTATTACTTAAGCGTTGCCTGAAGACTGATCTCTGCGCCCGCAAGCACCCGCGAGACAGGGCATTTTTCCTTGGCGGTCTTTGCTAATTCCTGAAACTCGTCATTCGAGACGTTGGGCACGGTCGCCTCCATGATCAGGTCGATACGAGGGATCGAGAATCCGCCCTCTTCCTTTTCAACGTGAACAACAGCTTTTGTGTCGATGCTCGTCGCCTCGTAGCCGGCCCGGCCCAGAAAGCCCGAGAACGCCATCGTAAAGCATCCCGCGTGAGCCGCTGCGATGAGTTCCTCGGGGTTCGTCATCGAGGTATCATCGCCGAACCGAGCGCTGAACGAATACGGCCCCTCAAATGCTCCGCTCTCGAGCTTTAGACTGCCCTTGCCCTCGATAATGCCGCCACTCCATTTTGCTTCCGCTGACCTTCGTATCGCCATTTATGTCTCCTTGTTGATGAATTATTGCTGAAACACCAATCATACGACTTACGGCCCGAAACCTGAACCGATCACGGCCGAAAATTCTTCTTCAAACCCTGCCACACTTCGCTATATTCGTGCTGCAGCTGCGACGTTTCCATCGCGAAGCGCGTCGGGCGGATGATGTAGCGTGATTCGAACATGAAGGCCATTGTGCCCTCGAGTTTTTGCGGCTTGAGATCGGCATTCGAGGCTTTTTCAAAGGCATCGAGGTCGGGGCCGTGGGCGGACATTTGATTGTGGAGCGAGCCGCCGCCTGGCAGGAAACCCTCTTCTTTGGCGTCGTACTGGCCGTAGACGAGGCCCATGTATTCGGACATGTAGTTTCGGTGGTACCACGGGGGGCGGAATGTGTTTTCGGCGACGAGCCAGCGTTCCGGGAAGATGGCAAAATCGCAATTCGCGACGCCGGGTTCGCCCGAAGGCGACGTGAGAACGGTAAAGATCGACGGATCCGGATGATCGTACGAGATCGAGCCGATCGTGTTAAATCGGCGAAGGTCGTAGCGGTACGGGGCGTAATTGCCGTGCCATGCTACGACGTCCAGCGGCGAATGATCGATCTCGCAGGACCAAAGATTACCGCCGAATTTCGCGACCTGCTGAAACTTGCCCTCGCGGTCCTCAAACCACGCGACCGGAGTCTCGAAATCACGTGGATTCGCCAGGCCGTTTGCCCCGATCGGCCCGAGGTCGGGCAACCGAAACTGTGCTCCGTAATTCTCGCAGATGTAACCGCGGGCGATCGTGTCAGAACCACCTGCGGTAGCGGGTGGTTGAACGCTTTGATTTGACGCAGCGAGGCTCGCAGGCTCGACCCTAAATCTCACGCCGCGGGGTATGACCGCTATCGATCCCGGTCCGACCTGCAGCAAACCGAGCTCTGTCAGTATCCCGAGCCTTCCCATCTCAGGCACGATCAGCATCTCGGCGTCGGCATTGTAAAAATAACGGTCGCCCATGCCTTTGTTGCAGGTGTAAATGTGGATGCCGATGCCGGCCTGCGAGAAAAGGTCGCCATTTAGGGCAATGGTCGTGATGCCGTCGATAAAATCTGTCGGCTCCTCGGGGATCGGCAGCGGATCCCAGCGAAGCTGGTTCGGAGTGATGTCGATGTCGTCCGGCTTGCTCTGCCAGCGTCGGTTGTAGACCCGCTCGAACGGCCGGTGCATCACCGACGGCCGGATACGGTACGTCCACGTCCGCTTATTTCCCGCACGGGGCACCGTAAACGCCGTGCCCGAAAGCTGCTCGGCGTAGAGCCCGAGCGGAGCTTTCTGCGGCGAATTTTGTCCAACGGGCAACGCCCCCTCGACCGCCTCGGTCGCAAATTCGTTTCCAAATCCAGTTTGATATTTGAAATCCATTACCTTAAAGTTCGTCACTAAACATACCAAAGTCGCTTTGCGGCAACGATGAACGCGAATTTCTATTGGTGCTGAAAGAAATCGTTAGAATATAACTTCAAAAATTCTTTTCGTGTACCAAACGGTTGTCGAAACGCTATCAATTCTTTTCCAGAGAGGAGAATTCTTGCATTCTCCTCGTTGAAGCTGTCCATCACACCCCAGCCTCCCAATTGCTTGTTTGAAAACCCATTGAAAGCGATCTTAACAATTTTTCCTTTAAACCAAACAAAATAGTAACCCTTCGAATTGACCAAATCCGGCACTAGTGTAATCAAATAGTCACCCTCATTGATCTGGAAATCAAAATAATATGTACCAGAAAATATCTCGTTTTTCGACCAGTTGGAATAGACTTCCTTCACCAGCCGATCATGAACGATTTTGGTTGAGTCATCACTTATCAGGATTTCAAAAGTTGCCGGAACGACTTTATAACTCGAAACCTCGCCGGCCCCCAGTGCGGACATTGTCTGAACTCTTAACTTCGCTGAAACAGTATATTTAGCTGCAAAGCATTGGACGCCAAACAATTCAAATGTTTCGGTTCCGTCGTTTGTAACTTCGTCGGCATGCATTTTAAGGTCTTTGAGAAGTCTGAAATTCTCCCCTTTGTCGGAAAAATCTCTAAAGGCCGCCTTTGATTGAGCATGAACTAAAACGATAGAGTAAAAACAAATAAGCACGCATAAGGAGAGCGACTTAACAACCCCGAATAAATTAACCTCCTTTAGATTATTTTTCCGCCGAGCGGAAGCCGCAAGTATCGCCAGTGTGGTCGTCTCCATTGCACGTTCGTTTCCAGATCCGGTTTGATATTTGAGATTCATAGACTTTGGTCTTCCGGCATCAGCCGATCGGCAGATCTGCTCACATACGCGATGATGATATGGTCATAATATTGTTTTTGGCCGCAAATGTGAATGCGAACGAATCCGGCAAAATGATGTCCGACTGCCGGCGAAGTAGCGCTTTCCTTTTCGAGTCTATTGGAGAATAATGATTTCATTATGAACAAACCACGCTGGATCGCCATCTCGCTCGCAGTTGCTGTTGTTATCTTTTCGTCTGCCCTAAATGATCCTGCCCAATCTCTGAGCGGCTATCACCTCATCGATAAGATCCAGGTTGGCGGCGACGGCGGCTGGGACGCTCTCACGGTTGATAGCAAAAATCATCGCCTGTACGTGTCGCACGGCACGCATGTCGTCGTGATCGACACCGAGACGGACAAGGTGGTCGGTGATATCCCAAATACCAATGGCATCCACGGGATAGCCATCGCCGGAAAGCTCGGCCGCGGATTCACGAGCAACGGGCGCGACAATACCGTATCGATCTTTGACCTCAAGACCCTAAAACTGATCGGTACCGTCAAAACTGACAAGAATCCGGACATCATAATTTTTGACGCACGATCGGGCAAGGTGTTCTGTTTTAACGGCGGAAGCAACGATGCAACCGTGATCGACGCGGCGGCAGGCAAGGCAGTAGGGACCGTCTCACTTTCGGGCAAACCCGAATTTGCCGTCAGCGATGAGCGCGGCCGGGTATTCGTAAATCTCGAAGACAAAAGCAAGGTCAACGTCATTGACGTCAAGACGCTAAAGGTCACCGCCGAATGGCCGTTGGCACCTGGCGAGGAACCGACTGGCCTCGCGATGGACACGAAAAGCAACAGGCTTTTTGTTGCATGCGGCAACAAGAAGATGATCGTCATGGACTCGACAAATGGCAAGGTCCTCGCCGATCTTCCGACCGGAAGCGGAACCGACGGCGCCGAGTTCGATCCGGGCACCGGTTTTGCTTTCAGCCCGAACGGCGAAGGCACCCTGACCGTGATCCGTGAAGAGTCGAAAGACAAATTCTCGGTCGTCGAAAACGTAAAGACCGAACCCCGGGCCCGCACGATGGCACTGGACCCGTCCACCCACAAGATCTACATGCCGACCGCGAAGTTCGGCCCGGCCCCTGCGCCAACTGCGGCTCAACCTCGTCCCCGGCCGCCAATGCTGCCGGACAGCTTCGTCATACTCGTCTACGGAA
This sequence comes from Acidobacteriota bacterium, assembly GCA_029781855.1. Lineage (GTDB taxonomy): Bacteria > Acidobacteriota > Blastocatellia > Pyrinomonadales > Pyrinomonadaceae > OLB17. Next base: position 25,903 of record JAKOVX010000036.1, read on the forward strand.
AGTAGGGCCGAGGCTAAAGACGTTTCAATCCGTGTCGACCCGTGGATTCAATCTCACAGCGTTCGACTCAATAAACTCGGATTTCCAGCGTCCAATTTCAATATCAATTCACCAAACAGCGTGTTCGCCCACGCGAACCATTTGCGCGTGAATTGTGCCGGATCGTCAGGGTTGAACGATTCGTGCATAAAGCCTGTGCCGGCGTGCGTCCGTTTGATCGTGGCGAGGCACTTGGCGATCTCGACGTCGTCGGTTGAGGTCAACGCCCGCATTATCAGTCCAATTGGCCAGATCGAACGCTTGCCGGTGTGCGGGCTGCCGATACCCTCGGCCGCCTTGCCGCGAGCGAAGTACGGGTTTGCGTCGCTGAGTGCAAAATTGCGGGTGTTTCGATAAATTGGGTCGTCGGCCCGGACAAATCCGAGATACGGGATCGACACAAGGTTAGGGACATTGGCATCGTCCATAAATAGCCGGTTGCCGTACCCATCGACCTCATAGGCGAATATCTTGCCAAAATGCTCGTGCTCGACGACGGCAAATTTGTAGATCGCCTTTTCGACCTCGTCGGCGAGCATTGTGCACTCGGCAGCCGTCGCGGAAAGGTCCTTGATCTTTGTGAACATCTCGGCCAGATGCCGCAGCTCGACGACGGCGAACATATTTGACGGAATTAGAAATCCGAAAATGGTCGAATCGTCGGACGGCCGAAACGCCGAGCGGATCAGGCCGCACGGTTTCAGGGGGTATCCCTCTCCCTCGAACGGCGGTGCATCGAACATCGCCGTCGTCTTTCGAATGAAGCGATACGGGCTCGGGCCGTCCTTCATCTGCTCGACGCGAAACGTCCTCAAGATCAACCGCATCGCGTCCGCCCACTCTTCGTCAAACGGCGACGTGTCACCGGTCACCTGCCAGTACTGATACGACAGGCGGATCGCGTAACAGAGCGAATCGACCTCCCATTTGCGTTCGTGAACACCGGGTTTGTTCGGCGGCAGGTCGTCCCAGCCTTTGCCATTCGGATCCTTCAGAAAAGCGTTGGCGTACGGGTCAAGCAGGATCGAGAAGGCCTGCCGGTGGATCAGCCCGCGGATCATCAGCCGCAGCTTTTCGTCCGTTTTCGCCAGCGGCAGATACGGAGTCACCTGCGCCGTCGAATCCCGCAGCCACAGAGCGTCGATATCACCCGTAATAACGAATGTGTCGGGCTTACCGTCGCGAGTGCCGGTGAAAACCGTGGTATCGAGCGTGTTCGGGTAGCAGTTTTCGAAGAGCCAGGCGAGTTCGGGGTCCTTGATCCGTGACTTTACGTCGATGATCTTCTGTTCAACGGCGGAACTGACAAATCTTCGGCTTGCGACCGGTGGCCGCTGACTAACAAATTCGCCAAATGCAAAGGAGCTCTCAGCCGTAAACGCACCGACGCCTGCCAGCGTCGACAGTTTGATAAATGTTCTTCTTTCCATTTTAGAAATAGGCGGTGAATAAACGCGGAAGGGTCAGTTACTCAATCCAATGCGTCCCAGCAGTTTCTCGAATCGCGGGTCGGTTCGCAACGGATCGAACTGCGGTTCGACTTTCAGCCAGATCAGCAGTGACGCCCGGTCCTGAAACGCCTTTTCCAGCCAGGTGAAAGCCTCGTTCCTGTTTTCCAGGCCTGCATATACGGCCGCAGTCCAATATGGGCTCACGTATCTTTTTTTCGAGATCTCGCGAAGTTCTGCGACGGCCTTTGCGGCGCCGTTGCGGTCTCCCGAAAGTGCGCACGCATGGCCTAGCGATGAGATCAGTGCGGGTGACCGTTCTGTTTGGTTCATCCCCCGCTGAAACGTAGCTATCGCCTGCGTGTACATCTTCTTTTGCTCGTATGCCTGCCCGAGATATTGGTAAGCATCGGCATAATGCGGCTCCATATTTAGTGTTTTTTCGAACTGCGTTATTGCCTCGTCGTATTGCCGTGCGAAATAATGAGTAATTCCGACCTCACTGGCGAACATCGCGGACAGCGGGTCAATATCCTGGGCCTTTTTAGCTTCGACGCGAGCCTCGTCAAGGCGGCCAGCAGACTCCAGATATGCCGCATATAATTGATGTGCATCACCGTAGTTGGGCTCGAGCTCTTGGGCCCGCTTGAATTCTTTTTCCTGCTCGGTCCAATCCCAGTCATAGAACAAGCGGACCGCGCCCATCGCTCCGTGAGCTTCGGCGAGTGATTCGTCGATCGCGAGTGCTTTCGCCGCATAGAGTTTAGCTTTTGGAAAAGTTTCATTAGGCGGCAGATAAACGTTGCCGAGAAAACCATACGATCCGGACAATCCTGCATAGGCCAGAGCATAATTCGGGTCTATTTCAAGTGCCTGGTTGTAGTATTCGATAGCCTTCCGGGTGTCTTCCAGCGTGTGTTTGTTCCACTCATAATTACCCTTAAGGTAAAGCTGATAGGCCTCGGTGTTCTGCGTGTATTTTTTTGCCAATTTCTGTTCATCGGCGCCGCTTAGTTTGAGACGCAGATTTCTTGTCACGTCCTGGGCGATCTCGTTTTGCACGCTAAGAATGTCTTTCAACTTACGAACGTACTGTTCGCCCCATATATGTTGATTGGTTTGGGCGTTATCCAGACTGACCGAGACGACAAGTTCATCCCCGATCTGCTTCACGGAGCCCGTCAGCACTGAGCTTACCTTTAATTCTTCGCCGACCTTACTAATGTCCTGTTCCCGGCCTTTGTAACGAAACGACGAACTGCGCGATGCGACCTTCAGTCCGGATAATTGTGAGAAACGGTTAATCAAACTTTCAGAAATGCCATCCGAGAGGTATTCCGCGTTCACATCTTGCGCACCGTTCTCAAAAGGCAAGACCGCGATCGACTCGATCGGCGCGCCGATCGAGGACGTCTGGCGAGCGTCAAGCCCACGCTGCCAAATAACGGCGGCGAGCGCAAACAAGGCAAGGCAAATTGTCGCCAGGACCGTGATACGTTTGTGTTGCTCAAACGTGCGTAAAACGTTCAACCATCCGGCCGCGGCAGGGACGGGCTCGATAAGTTGGGTTGAGTTTATCGCCCGATCACTGTCGATTTTCGCGTTCTCGCCCGCAGTCGGAAGTTTGGACTCGCCCGGCGGTTCATCACGAGTATCCTCGGCGGCTAACACAACTACCGGCGCGATGAATCGGTAGCCGCGTTTTGGGACTGTCTCGATAAACCGGGACTCATCCGTGTCCCCGCTAAACACTTTTCGCAAAGCCGAGATGTTGACCGTCAGGTTAGCGTCTTCGACAAAAGTATCCGCCCAAACCTTTGACATTAGTTCGTCCTTACCGACGATATGGCCATGATTCTCTACGAGTACAAGTAGGACATCGAAGACTTTCGGAGGAAGCGGCACCGGCACTCCTTCCCGTGTCAATTGACGTTCAGAGCCGTCGATGCGATATGCACCAAATTCGTAAATGTGGTTTGTTTTAGGGTCCATCGCAGTCTTTCGACGTCTTTAGCGGTCTCTTTGGAAAAAACTTCTAATTTCCTTAGTTTTTCTTTAAGACTTCTCCGGCGCGCCTCAGGCAATTTATAACAAAGATTGGACCAATTCTAAAAACGTTCGATCTTCGACGCCCGGTAATCCGATTACTAATTAGAATAGCCGACTTGCCGGGTCAGTACATTACAAAAAGACGGAGAAAAAACATGAAAAGAAAAAAAATGATCCAAATATTCGCCATCGCGTTTGCGATTATAGTTACGCTTGTATTTAGCTGGGCTGCGACGTACGGCCAGAACTCGCCCGACGCCAAAAAAACCGCCTTGATCTCGGATGACCAAGGATTCGATCTGGTCGGTGTGTGGGAGGCTGTCGGTGTGCCCTCTGAAAATGACTGCACGAGCGGTGAACCAGCGGGTCCGATCGTCAATGTCACCTATACGTTCAACCAGGGCGGAACGATGTACGCAGAGGATACTCTTTCGATTGATCGGTTTCGCACGACCGGCAGCGGCATCTGGAAACGAACCGGCGGACGGAATTACACCTATCGCTTTTTTCATTACGCGTTTTATCCTGACGGTACGTTCTTTGCGACTGTCAAAGGGAGATCAAATCTGGCGCTTAGCAGGGATGGTAATTCGCTTTCCGAGAGGGGCACGTTTCAACTGTTAGGAGCGGACGGCACAACCGTGCTTTACGCAGGTTGTTTCAACGGCACGTCCCGCCGCATCACTTTCTAACGAAAACCAAAAGAGCGGATCGAACGTAGGAGTGATACGAATCTTTCCCGCTTTTAACCTGACAGTTTTTTCTAAAACAGATGAATCAATGCCCGCAAATAAAGCAAATGTCGCGAATCGAGATCGGAGACTCATCCAATTCGCGCTCGTCGCTTTATTCGCGGGCAAAAACTCTTACAAATTCCCGCGGCGCCGTTGTTCTTCTTCGATCGATACAAATAGTGCCTTAAAGTTGCCCTTGCCGAAGCCTTTACAGCCTTTGCGTTGGAGAATTTCGTAGAAAACGGTCGGGCGGTCCTCGACCGGCTTGGTGAAGATCTGTAGCAGGTAGCCTTCGTCGTCGCGGTCGACGAGAATGCCGAGGCGTTTGAGCTCGTCGATGTTCTCGTCGATCTCACCGACACGGTCGGGAAGCTCCTCGTAATACGTGTCCGGGACGCGGAGGAATTCAACGCCGTTCTCCTGCAGCTTCGCGACCGTAGATAGGACGTCGCGGCAGAGCAAGGCCACATGCTGGGCACCTGCCGAGCGGTAAAAATCGATGTATTCCTGGATCTGCGACTTGCCGCCCTTGCCCTCGGCGGGCTCGTTGATCGGGAACTTGATGTTGTGCTGGCCATCCGACATTACGATCGACATCAGTGCCGAATATTCGGTCGAAATGTCCTTGTCGTCGAACGTGATGTAGCGGAAAAAGCCGAGCACATCGCGGTAAAAATCGCACCACTCGTTCATCTTGCCGAGCTCGACATTGCCGACGATGTGATCGACGATCATCAACCCGACGCCTTCTCCCTCGACCTCCTGCGAGATAAATCCCGGCAGGAACGGGCCCGAATAATTATGGCCGTTATTGTTGTTGTACGAGATGAACGAATGGATCGTATCGCCATAGGTCGCGATCGCGGCATGACGGACCGAACCGTTGTCGTCCTGCCAATCGTGCGGCTGTGTGACGGCGGTCGCACCGCGTTTCACCGCCTCGTTAAAGGCGTGATCGGCATCCTCGACGAGAAACGCGATATCGCGCACGCCGTCACCGTGCTTTTTCAAATGCTCGGCAGCCGGATGCTCCGGCCCCATAGGAGCCGACAGCATGAAATTTATGTTGCCCTGCCGCATCACATAGCTGGTCAGATCACGATCGCCCGTCTCCAACCCCCGATAAGCGTGCCGCGAAAACCCAAACGCCTTGCGGTAATAAAACTCCGCCTGCTTTGCGTTCCCAACGTAAAACTCAACGTGATGTATCTTCTTTAGTCCTAATGGATTTTGTGTAGTCATGATAATTAGCTATTAAACGATTCAATGTACTTCCGCGTCACCTCTTTCAGTTCGGCGTATGACGGCACGACGTATAGGATCGGCTGCATGTCGCTGTAGGTGTATTCGTGGTTGATCACGGTTTCGAGGTCGAATGGGCGTCGCTCGACCTCGTCGGAAAACGCGTGTTCAAGCTCGCCAAAGCTCGAAAGCAGGCCGGCGCCGTACGCCTTGATGTCACCTTCGTGTTCGACCAGGCCAAATTCGACGGTGAACCAGTAGAGACGGCCGAGCTGTTCGAGCTGCTCGTCAGTCGCGATGCGTGCTCCGTGGCCGATGAACTGCGAAAAATCGGCAAATGCCGGATTCGTGAACATCGGGATATGGCCGATCGCTTCGTGAACGATGTCGGGTTCGGGCGTGTACGCCGGATGCGAATGGTGGCGGATGTATTGCGTACAGAGCATCACCCGGTACGAGAGCCACGACAGGAACCCGCGCGTTTCGACCAAACCTTCGATCGGTGCGAGCCGGAATCCGGTGAGTTCCTTCAGACGCCGGTTCATCTCCGAAAGCTGCGGGATATGATCGGTCGAGATCCCTAAATTCTTCTTCGCACGCAGGTAAAACGGCGACGCGTACTTCTGCTGCAGCTCCTCGAGTTCCTCCGCCACATAACGCCAGACCCGCTGCTCGCGGGCGTTGTAGTCGACATCCGTGATCACGCCGGTCTCGCGAAACTTCTTGGAGCAGGACGCGATATAGTCGCGGCGGGCACGATATTCCTTGTCGTTCGCACCCGGATGGTCGATGTCGAGCTGGTTGATCTTTTCGAATCTGAGTTCCCGAAATTCCGGCAGATCCTCGTCCTCGATCTGAAAATTGTCGAGGGCGAATGCAGGTTCGGTCGGCGTGGCGGTCTCGGTCAGCATAGTTTTTGCGGCTCCTTTCATAGCTTCGATGCAGGCAGAAAAGTCGGCGTTATCCGTTAATAACTAATTATAATGGAAGCGATAATTATCGGGAATGGGCGTGCTAAGGTGAAGCGGGCCAACCACCTTACATTATAAGTTTATTTACAACTTGGACTTAATCATCTAAAATTCCAGTCGTTCAGACGTATGTCGACGAAACGCATGAAACACCTGAAACACTCGGTGCACGCAGTACACCCTGGGACACTGAAACAGTGAAACGGTGAAACATGATGATCGACCTTCTTGTCAGAACCGGGAGCGGTAGCGACTGGGTTGGTGCAATTTATGATGGATGAAATAGATCGGCGGATATTGAAGGAACTGCAGGAAGACGCCCGGACGAGCTATGCCGAGCTCGGCCGCCGTGTCGGGCTTACGACGCCTGCAGTGATCGAGCGCGTTCACAAACTGCAGGATTCGGGAATAATTACCTGCTATCGGGCCGAGATCGACACCGCTCAGGTCGGCCTGCCAATAACCGCATTTGTCCGAATGAGCATCACCGGCGTCGATTACAGCCACATTATCGAGGTCGCGAAAAGTTCGAACGAGGTTCTCGAATGTCACCGCGGAACCGGCGGCGATTCGTTCATAATGAAGGTCGCGGTCTCGTCGGTCGAACACCTTCAGGAGCTCATCGACCGCCTGACGCCCTACGGCATTACGACGACCACGATCGTGCTGTCTTCGCCGGTCAAAAAGAGAATACTCAGTATTGAATAAATGAATACAGCGTCAACCAGGATCGTTCGCACCTACGTTGCGGTCACGTTGCTCTCGACGTTTGCGTCATCGTTCATCTGGGGCATAAATACGCTGTTCCTGCTAGATGCGGGCCTGACGATCGCGCAGGCGTTTATCGCAAATGCGTTTTTCACTGCCGGCGAGGTTTTGTTTGAGATACCGACCGGGATCGTCGCCGATACTCGCGGTCGGAGGCTCTCGTTCCTGCTCGGTACCGCGACGCTCTTTGTGACGACCGTCGCGTATCTCTGGCTATGGCATATCAAGGGACCGATGTGGGCGTGGGCATCGGTCTCGCTGCTCCTTGGCCTTGGGTTCACGTTTTTTAGCGGTGCGACCGAGGCCTGGCTGGTCGATGGGCTCGCAGCCGCCGGCTATAAAGGAGCACTAGATAGCGTCTTTGCGAAAGGTTCGATAGCCAGCGGCATCGCGATGCTCACCGGCACGGTCGCAGGCGGGATCGTTGCCCAATTCACCGATCTCAGCGTCCCATACATAATGAGGATCGCGGCTCTCGGATTGACGTTCGTTCTGGCCTATTTGTTCATGCATGACGAGGGCTTTACACCTAAACGGGGCAGTTCGGTCCTGCGTGAGATCAGGGATGTGGCTGCGGCGTCTGTAAAGTTCGGATTTCGTGATGCACCGATCCGCTGGATCATGCTGTCGGCACCTTTTAGCGGTGGCGTCGCCATCTTCGCGTTTTATGCAATGCAGCCGTTCCTGCTCGAGCTTTACGGAAACACCGGAGGATACGCAATAGCGGGAGCCGCCGCAGCGATAGTCGCAGGTGCGCAGATCGTCGGGGGGCTGCTCGTTCCTTACTTCAGCCGTATATTCGAGCGGCGCACCAGCCTGTTGATCGCGGGAATGGTGGTCAGCACCGTGGCCTTGCTGCTCATCTCGGTCGCAGGCAATTTCTGGTTTGTTTTGACGCTTTTGGCAGCGTGGGCGATCGTCTTTGCGGCGATCGGACCCGTCCGGCAATCCTATATGAACGGCATCATTCCATCCGAACAGCGTGCGACCGTACTCTCGACCGACAATTTGCTCAATTCCGCCGGCGGGATGGTCTCGCAGCCCGCGCTCGGCAAGATCGCAGAGATGTGGGGTTATCCCGCGTCCTACCTCGGAAGCACGATTTTCCAGGTGATCGCACTTCCGTTCCTGTTACTCGCAAGGCGAGAAAAAGCGGCATCCGATCCGATCCACACATCCGCCGTTTCCGGAGGCGGTCGCCGTCCCGGAGGTTAAACCTAGTGCGGAAATTATTCTCGAGTTTGAATCTCTAGGACACATTGTAACGACGATCGTGCCGTCATCATCGGTCAAAAGGCGAGTGATCGAGATTTGATGGCGATATTTATTTCAATCGCTCCAGCTTGCCTTTGCGCTTGACGATGTTCTTATAGTCCCACTGAATGTCCACGCTCTTTTGGAGCCAGCGTTTCAAGTCTTTAGCGTCGATCTGGTCAATTGATGTGAAAAAGACCGAGGCGTCTTTGAACTTTCCGGTGCCGGGCTTTAGCTTGTCCTCGCCAAAATCCGCGCCGCTCCAAAACATCAACCTGATCCCCGCCTTTTGCTTGCTGTAACCGACTGTAGGGTTGCCGTCGAGGAACCAGACCGGATGTGCGTGCCAGATCTTGTTCTCCGCGTGCGAGAGCCCTTTTGATATCTCCGCCGCGAGACGGTCGCATATTGCTTTTTCGTGATCCGCCTGGGAGTTGTTGTACGCCTGAATGTCTTCGTTCATCCTCAAAAATGTCCTTTCTCCGCCGGTGATTACGCAACGGCATTCCACGCGACCTGGCTCTTGAGCCGCATTATTGTCTTTTCTAATCCGATCGTTTCGAATACCGCCAACATCGACGGCCCGACGGCGACGCCCGTGAGGAGCGTGCGGGCTCCGTTCATAATAACCCCGAGCTTTGTGCCCTTTTCCTCGGTGAAGGACTTGACGACGGTTTCGATGTTCTCTTCGGTGTATCGCTGCTTTTCAAACTCAGCCTCGAAACGATCAGCGAGTTCCGGCAGCCACGATCTGAGATCGGGGAACTTTACGAGGTTTTTCTCGACCGCCGCGGCGTCAAAATCGTAGTCTTCGCTAAAATACGCACGCCCTTGGGCAGAAAAGTCCTTCAGTGTAAAGAACCGTTGGCGAATGAGGTCGATCGTCCGCTCAAACCACCCGCGCTCATCATCGTCGTACTCTTCACGCCACAATTTCGCGGTTTTCAACTCCGGCTTAACGAAAGGCAGCAGATCTTCCAGCGGCATCGTTCGGATGTATTCAGCGTTCATCCAGATAGCCTTGTCGTCGGTCCATTTTCGCGGGTCGCTCTCGTGAAAATTGAAAACGGCGTTCGACCGATGAATGCCCTCGAGTGAGAATTTTTGGATCAACTCCTCAAGCGAGTAGATCTCCTGCTCCTCGCCGGCTGACCAACCAAGAAGTGCGAGAAAATTGCGAAACGCCGCCGCCAGGAAACCCGCGTCGCGGTACGTCGTCATCGAGACGACCTCGCCGTGCTTGCGTTTCGACAGCTTGCCCTTGTTCGGAGCCATGATCAGCGGCAGGTGGGCAAATGTCGGCGGGGTCACACCGAGGGCTTCGTATATGAGTATCTGTTTGTGTGTGTTCGTCAGATGGTCCTGTCCGCGGATGACGTGCGTGATCTGCATCTCGATGTCATCGCAAACGACCGCAAGATTGTAGAGCGGGTGGCCGTCGGACCGCAGCAGTACGAGGTCCTCGGTGTCCGCGTATTCGCGTTCCTGGATGCCATAGACCGCGTCATCGAACGCCGTTCGACCGTGCTCGGCGACCTTCAGGCGGATGGCGAACGGTTCGCCGGCCGCGGCACGGGCATCGCTTTCGTTGGCCGACAGGTCGCGATACGGATTGTCCCGCATGTTTTTGACGCCTTGGTTGGCGCGTGCACGCTCGGCGATGCCCTCTTTTACGTTTTGATCCGTCGGTTCGGCCTTTGGCGTAAAGTCGCGATAAGCCTTTCCCTCGGCGAGCAGTTTTCTCGCTGCGGAGCGGTGTTTGTCGGCGTTATCCGATTGGAAAACGATCTCTTCGTCGTGTTCGAGTTCGAGCCACGCGAGTCCGTCAAGGATCGAGCGAGTCGATTCCTCGGTCGAACGGGCGATGTCCGTGTCCTCGATCCGCAAAAGGAATTTGCCGCCGACGTGGCGGGCGTAAAGGTAGTTGAAAAGTGCCGTCCTGGCGGAACCAATGTGAAGGTAGCCGGTCGGACTGGGGGCAAAACGAACGCGTGTAGTCATAAACGATGATTTTCACGTATCGCCGTTCAGAACGCAAAGCCTATCGGTGCTGATCCAATAGAATTACGTTCCCATCCGGATCAGTCAGCATCAAGCTTGCCGGCCCCGTGGATTTTTCGTCGGCCTCGAGGTCCAGCTTGAGACCGCCGGTTTTCAATTGCCGCTGAATGTCCCTGATGTCTTCAAATTTAGCAATATTATTACCGTTCTCATCCCAACCCGGATTGAAGGTCAGAATGTTCTTCTCGAACATCCCATGAAAAAGCCCGATGAGGGCGTTTTCATTCTTCATGATCAGGTAGTTCTTTTTAAGATCGCCTGCCAACACGGTGAAACCGAGCTTCTCGTAGAAAGCCTTTGAGGTGGCGAGGTCTTTGACATTTAGACTTACAGAAAAGGCACCCAATTTCATCGACGTTGATGCTGGTTTAGTAGATGTCATCGGCGTCGGAGATGTGGAAACCTGTATCTTTTCGGATCCGGCCGAATCCAATGTCTCCGCAAGAACAGGCTGCGAATGGAAAGCCCTCAACAAGTATCCAAACGAAATGGCCACGATCGAGATGCCCATGCACACATGAAAGAACTTTGCTTTTACCATCGTTCTGTCTCCTCCCGGTTTTTTCAATTTATCAGGCCAATTTGGGCAGTGCCGCCCGTCGGTTCAAGATCTCTGCCGATCAACATCAGTAGTCGCACCAAGCTTACGGTCGGGTCAACTGTTTTACAAAAACAAGAAAAGCTATCAAATCAGATTTGATAGCTTTTCGGGAAATGATCTCATACGTTGAGATTCGAGATTTCAAAAATTGATGGCGGAGACGACAGGATTCGAACCTGTGGTAGTTTTTAAGACTACAACGATTTAGCAAACCGCCGCTTTCAGCCGCTCAGCCACGTCTCCGCATTGCCCTAAAGGCAATTTCCAATTCTAGCTGACCGGCAAACTTTGTCAAGGACAAATGCATCTTACACGCATCAAGGTCTGTAACTTAAGCTTGACACATTTGCTTTTTGCGAACAAAATACGAAGTTTGGTGGTTTCAGATTCAAAAATGCCTGCAGTGTTCAAAAATATCAGTTTTCTGACCGTCGCATTGTTTGTGGCAGCGTCCTTTTTGGGCGCGGCGTCACAGGCTCAGGCGTCTGTCGTCAGCGTGACTGTTGAGAACAAAGGCAACCTCGGCATTATTCGCGGAGTTGTGCGGGATGAGGGCGGCAGTCCTATTTCCGACGCGACGGTTGCGATCTTTCGTCTAGGCACATCTAAACTGCTCAAACAGGTCCAGTCGGCTGAAGACGGATCATTTTTGGCTAAGATCCTGCCGGGCACGTACACGGTCCTGGCGGTTGCCCAGGGCTTCAATCCGGTAACGCTCTCCGACGTCGAGGTGGGCCGTGCCGCCGATATTGTTTACGGATTCAAGCTCGAGAGGGCCGGCAGCGGCAACACACTTCCGGAAAAGAAGGTCGACCGTAATAGTTCAAAATGGCGCATTCGTGCAGCCGCAATGCAGCGGTCCATATATCAGAACCAGGGGGGAAAGACGCCGGTTGTTGACGACGCCTCCGCAGACGATCCAGCGGTCAGCGACGACGCGGTCGCCGACTCGTCGCCGAGAACTCGACGCGGTCAATCGGTCGTCGAAACGTATTTTGCCAACGGTGCCGACGGAAACTACACGGGTGTCAATTTCGCGACCCTGATCCCGGTCTCGGGTGATACAACGATCGTCTTTGCGGGCCAGACCGGCAAGGGAAAGAACGCTCCTCTTCGTTTCGAAACGGACGTGAAATTCAAGCCCTTCGATAATCATCAGGTTCGGCTTAATACTTCCTATGGGGTCGCCGGCATAGTGCACAGCACCGAAGGTGACAAGTCCCTCGGCCAACTCTCGCTGCAGGCGACCGACGAATGGAAGTTTCGCGACGGCGTGATCCTTGTCCTCGGTTTCGACTACAGCAAGTTTACCGGCGCCGGCAGCGATTACTCGCTCAATCCGCGTCTCGGCCTGCAGTTCGACCTCAATTCGAAGACTCGTTTTCGTTCGGCATTTACGCAGCAGACTGAGGAACGCACGTGGGCGAACGTGGTCGATCTCGAGGATGCGGCCGTCACGTTTCGCGATCCGGTGGCGGTCGAAGACTTGGTCGTCGCCGACAACAAGCCGCAGATGAACAAAAGTACGCGTTTCGAATTCGGAGTTGAACGTGTTCTTGATAATCGGTCCAGTGTTGAGATGAACGCCTTCTTCGACGCGACGTTGGGCCGCGGGGTCGGACTCAACTCGATCGCGTTCGATACGCTCGATAGCAATGGTTTTGGCGATTTTGTCGCTAACCAACAGGGTCGGTCCGAAGGCGTACGCGTTGTCTATTCGCGGAGGCTGTCGGGGCCGTTTACGGCATCCGCGGGCTATTCGTTTGGCCGCGGCCAGAAGCTTTCGACTAAAGCTCTCAGCGATCCGTCCGACGTTTTCGAAACATCGTTCTTCCAGTCGTTTTTCGGTCAGATCACTGCAAATTTGAAGTCGGGAACAAACGTTAAGACCGTTTTCAGGCTCTCCCCGGCAGCGACCGTTTTCGCCATCGATCCGTTCAAAGGACGTCTTGCGATCTATGATCCGGGCTTGAGCATCCTCGTCACCCAGAGTATCCCGACGCTCGGCTTGCCGTTTAGAGCGGAAGCGATCGTCGATGGTCGCAACTTGTTCGATTTTCAGAGCAGTGTAAGAAATCAGGAAGGCGGATTGCGGTTGAGCAGTCAGCATCGCATGTTACGCGGCGGTATTTTGGTTAGATTCTAGTAGAGGCCGCAGTCGGTATTTGTTCGCCACGGAGCGTTATCCAGCTCTGTGGCGAACTTGATTTAGGGACGATTTTTTCCATTTTCTCGGATTAATTAGCAAAATGCTGAATTTGCTCTTAGAGTGATGTTGAAAATTTCACGGTTGTTTGCTCCGGTTAACTCGCTAAATCAAAGCAGGTTAGGTCATACGTGGATGACTTGGTATTGGAACGCGGTTTGCCTCAAAAACTGGTTGGGAAAAGTGCGTGTGTAGCCCATGAAGGGAAAAGTGTTGACAAGCTGGAGCCTCATTTGGCTCTTATCGTCCTTCCTGCTGGTCGCGGGCGGGGCGTTGAACTTGTATCAGCGGGCCACTCACAAGCTGCCTCCGACCGATGGCGTTAAATGGGTGCAGCGTGATCACGCCATTTATGCGGAGCAGGTCAAACCCGGTTTTGCGGGCGATCGGGCCGGTATCTCTGTCGGTGACAGACTGATCGGCATCGGTCTCGACACGGACAAAACGGACGAGGTCACATCCCTCGGCGACATCCAAATGTTCCTCGACGCTGCGGGCGTTGACGGCAACCTCACCTATTTCTACCAGAAGCCGGCTTATTCGTTTGCCGACAACTACTACTACGCCGACCTTCGACACATTGACCCGATACCGCGCTGGACGCCATCGATAATCTTTCTCTCGTTCGTCGGACTGATCTGGCTGGGAGTCGGTGCCTTTGTCCTGTTCAAACAGGGAAGCCGTTCACCTTTCGTTCTGCATTTCGCCATTGTTTGCCTTGCGGCGTTTGTTTTTCACACGTACAAGGCCCTCGGCACCGGTCAGGACTTCGATCTTGCGGTCAGTCTACTTGACGACATCGCATTTGCGTTTTTTGTCCCTCTTTTCCTGCATTTCTGTATTCGTTATCCGGTCCGAAGTACTGTTTTCGACGACGCAAAATGGCGGACATATATTCTTTATGTACCGGCTGCAGTGGCCTCGATATGGCTGGTCGCGATCTCCCTGATACCTGCTCTTTTCCCGCAGGCCTCGGTGTCCGAATCGATCGCAAGGTTCGACGATGCCTACGGACTGTACGGCAACACGTATAAGTTTTTGCTTGGCCATTTTGTGGTCGGCGTGTCGGTCGGCGCCGCGTTCCTGATCTGGCGGTTCTTCAAGAACAAGCAGATCGTGGTCCGTCAGCGTTTGAAATGGGCAATGTGGGGCACGATCGCTGCTGTATTGCCGATAGTTGCGATGCAGATCGTCTCACGGTTTGGTCTACAGCTTGCTGACGATAATTTCGCAACAGCATTGACGACACTGCCGTTGGCCTTGATACCGCTGAGTTTTGGCCACTCGGTCGTTCGCTATCGTTTGATGGATGTCGATGTCGTTGTTCGCCGAGCGGTCGTTTATGCGTTGACGACGGTCGCTATCGCGATGATGATCGGGGCCGTCGCACTCGGCCTCGTATTCCTTGCTGTCGGCAATAACCTTTCGACCACCGAGATCACTCTTCGTGCGCTGATCGCGGTCGTCGCAATGGCCGGTATTGTCCTGATCAGTGAGCCGTTGAAGAAGTTTCTGCAGGAGCGGGCAGACCGTTTCTTTTACGGGGAACGCTATGACCTGCGGCAGGGCTTGCTCGATTTTGGAAAGACGCTCTCAGCGACCACTGCTCTTGATCCGCTGCTCAACGCCCTGATCGAGAGATTGCGACAGGTGCTCGACGTTCAGAAGGTAGCAGTGCTCATCGAGGACAAGTCGGTCACGGCGCAATTCCGCATAGCAAAATCCGTCGGCTTGAGCGAGGAATTCGTAATTCCAAATGATTTCAAGACCATGATCCGGCAAAAATCTGCCGACCGGGGTGTCGTGCGTGCGGATGAGTTGGACCCGCAGGAATCGGACATGATCACCGTTAACGGGAACGGCAACGGACATGGCCACAACACGTCGATCGTCCGGCAGGAACTGCACTATTTCGTGCCGTGTGTCGCCCGCGGAAAGATGGTTGCGGTCATCGGGTTGGGCCGTGCCAGCGACGGCTCGCTGCTCTCTTCCGAGGACCTTGAGATACTCCGGACCGTTTCCGGATACATAGCTGTCGCCGTCGAAAACAGCCGCCTTTATGAGGAACAGCAGCAACACGCGGACGAACTCGCTTTGCTTAAGGAATTCAACGAGTCAATTGTCGAATCGGTCAATGTCGGCCTGCTCGCCGTTGATGAGGACGGCCGGATCATCCGCTGCAATTCACCTTTCGAGGAGATGATCGGGCTCGGGCGTGAAGATGTAGTCGGGCGAATGGTCGAGGACGTTTTCGACGCCGCGTTCGCTCTGAATCTTGAGAACATCCTCGGAAAATCGCGATGGCACCTGACCGAGATCCGCAATGCTTACAAGCTGCATACATACGATTCGGGCGGTCGATCGCTGATCCTGAATGTCGCGGTTGCACCGCTTCGTTCGATGACCAATCAGCAAACGGGTGCGATAATCGTTCTCGAAAACGTCTCGTCCCGCGTCAAGCTGGAAGAAACGCTCCAGCAGAGCGAAAAACTCTCGAGCATCGGCCTGCTTGCCGCGGGCGTCGCTCACGAGGTGAACACGCCGTTGACGGGCGTATCGAGCTATACGCAGATGTTATTGGGCATGATCCCCGAGACCGACCCTAAACACGCATTGCTGCAGAAGATGCAGCGGCAAACCGATCGGGCGACCAACATCGTTGGCAATCTCCTTAATTTCTCGCGTACCGGAAGCACGACCGAGTTCACTGACATCGACCTCAATAAGCTGCTCAATGACACCCTGCAGCTGCTTGAACCCCAGCTTCGCAAAACCCAGGTAGATTTCGTTAAAGAATACAGCGCGGATATCCCGATGATCGTCGGCAGCGGCGGCAAGCTGCAGCAGGTTTTCACTAATCTGATCCTTAACGCCCGCGATGCGATGGCGAACGGCGGCACGATAACGCTTCGAACGTATTGCGACGATGACCGGGTCATTGTTGAGGTCTCAGACACCGGTGACGGCATACCCGAAGAGAATCTGACAAAGGTCTTTGATCCGTTCTTTACTACCAAGGGAGTCGGCAACGGAACGGGCCTTGGGCTCGCGGTTTCCTACGGTATTATTCAGGAGCATTCCGGCTCGATCGAAGCCCGAAGTGAGGCCGGTAAAGGGGCGACGTTCCACATTGTTTTCCCAGCTATAAATTACGACGCCAGACGCGCCGTCAGCTAACTATATTCCTCGACCACACCTTTTAACCTCACCGTCCTCGCGTAATATATAGAAACGAACAGCGCTGCCGCCATTATGGCTGCCGCGGTCCAGAACGTCCGCTGCAGCGAAAGATCGTCGATCTTGCTGATGGCGTTTGCCTTGCCAAACATATTGTTCAGCAGTACGCCGGCGATGAGCGGCCCGACGGCACGGGCAAGACTTGCTCCGGATTGCATGACCCCGAGGGCTTTACCTTGCTCACTCTCAGACGCATTCTTCGATGCGAGACTCGAAAGGGCCGGGGACGCCATCGAATTTCCGATCGAGAAGAATGCTATCCCAATTAGTAAACCCGGCAGCCCGCCGAAATGCGGCCCTACATAAGGCACCGCAAACAGGCTCGCGGCAAGCAGCAGGCAACCGGCGACCACAAGACGTGATTCACCGAAGCGATCTGCCAATCTGCCGAAGATACCACCCTGCATCAGCACAGCCAAAACGCCGATATACGCAAAAAGATAGCCATTCTGAGCGGCATCGTAGCCGAATCGATTGAGCGTGTAGAGAGCGAATGCGGTCGTCATTATAGAAAAACCGGTGACGACGAAGAAATTGATAATGGTGACCGTGCGGAACCGCGACTCGGTAAGCGAATTGAATAACTCTGCGAAACGGTTAATGCTCCTACGCGGAACGTTCGCGGCACCTTTCTTTAGCGATTCCGGCAGAAAAAAGAAGAGTGCGGCCGCATTCATCAGCGCCAGCACCGCGGCGAAAAGGAACGGCACGTGATTGCCGAACTTGCTTAGGATACCGCCGATCGCGGGGCCAAGGACAAATCCGATCCCGAAAGCGGCACCGATCAGGCCCATTCCTTTGGCGCGGTTCTTTCGGCTGGTCAAATCGGCGATGTAGGCTTGAGCGGTCGAGATGTTGCCGCCGGTTATCCCGTCCAAAATTCGGCCGGCGAAAACCATCCATAGTGTTGTTGCGAATCCGACCAGAAAGAATCCCGCCGACGTCCCGAGCAGGCTCAGGAACAGGATCGGCCGCCTGCCGTACCTGTCGGACAAACTGCCGAATACGGGCGAGAAAATGAACTGCATTATTGAGAACGAGGCGACGAGCAGCCCGAGTTCGAACGGCGTCGCCTGAAACGCGGTACCCTCAACGTAATACGGCAATACCGGTATAACGATGCCGAATCCGATCAGATCGATAAGGATCGTGACAAAGATAATGGCGATCGGCTTTGTAAAAAATTTCTCGTTGTCGGCTGCGGCGGCTTGGTCGGTGGCGGGTTTGTCCGGTGTCATTGAATTTCGAATGTGCGTCGGTACTCTGCTCAATTCTTGAAATTATTGTAAGATAACAAGAAAATCAACGATACCATCTCGGTAATGTTTGCCAAAGTTATGTCATTAAAATTGAGATCTACAGCCATAATATTACTAGTCGCGACGCTCACACTTACTATGCTCAAAGACGCTCAGGCTCAGAAGAAGCAGCCGAAATCGAAAAAGCCTGCAGTTTCCGATGCAAGGCCCGTCATGCCGGAGATCAGTTATACGGTATCGATGTCCAAACCCTGGACCCACCTGCTCGAGGTGGAAATGCGTCTGAAATGGGACCAGATGCCCGATCAGGCCGAACTGAAGATGCCCGTGTGGACGCCGGGCAGCTACCTGATTCGCGAATATGCCCGCCACGTGCAGGATTTTAGCGTCAAGAACGCCACCGGAGCGGAGCTTGGGTGGAGAAAGATAAACAAGAACACCTGGCAGGTCGATACAAAAGGCGGCAAAGAGATAGTTGCGAGCTATCGCGTTTACTCGAACGAGTTGACGGTACGTACCAATGAACTCAACGACGAGCACGGATTTTGGAACAACGCGGCAACGCTGATGTTCGTTAAGGGCCAGCTCGCGGCACCGTCAACCGTCACGGTCAACCCGTACTCGAACTGGAAGATCGCGACCGGATTGCCGAAGGCGGACGGGACAGCCAACACGTTCAAAGCCGAGAATTTTGACATTTTGTATGATTCGCCGTTTGAGGTGAGTAACTTTACCGAGGTCCCGTTTGTCGTTGAGGGTAAGCCTCACCGTCTGATATTCAGCGGCGAAGGCAATTACGACGGAAAAAAGACGGCAGCGGACGTGACCAAGATCGTCGAAGAAGCGTACAAGATCTTCGGCGAACTTCCGTACGACAACTATACGTTCATAGTAAATCTTCGCGGCGGCGGCGGGCTCGAGCACCTCAATTCCACAGCCCTCCAATTCAACCGATTTGGCTTCAAGCCAAAAGAGCGTTACGAGCGCTTTCTGGGCCTCGTCGCTCACGAGTATTTTCACTGTTTCAACGTAAAGCGCATTCGGCCCGACGCACTTGGCCCGTTCGATTACGAGAATGAGAATTACACAAAATTGCTCTGGGTTGCCGAGGGCGGCACGGAGTATTTCTCGAATATCTTGCTTCGACGCGCCGGGCTGATCACGGCGAAAGAGTATCTCTCGAGCAAGGCCGAAAGTATCCAGCAGCTTCAGGCGACGCCCGGACGATTTGAGACGAGTCTCGAAGACGCGAGCTTCGACGCATGGATCAAGTACTATCGGCAGGATGAAAATTCGGTTAATAACCAGATCTCCTATTACGACAAAGGAGAGATCGTTAATATGATGCTCGACATCACGATCCGGTCGGATTCGGCAGGAGCGAGGTCGCTCGATGATGTGCTGAAGTACCTCTATACCGATTATTACAAAAAGGGAAAGAACTACACGCCCGAAGATTTTCAAAAGGCCTGTGAGACGATGGCGGGCAAGGGCCTCGACGATTTCTTTTCAAAATATGTCCGCGGTACTGCCGAGATCGATTATGACGGCATTGTCAACGGAATTGGCCTGACGCTCAAGGCAACACAGCCAAATGCCAAAAAAGCATATCTTGGGGCCAATCTGACCGAGGACAACGGCCGCTTGACGATCCGTTCGATCCCGGCCGCGACGCCTGCGTACGAGCAGGGCCTCAATACCGGCGACCAGATCGTAGCGATCGACGGTTACCGTGCAAGCCAGAGTTTCCTTTCGAGCTATCTTGCTGAACTAAAACCCGGCGACAAGGTGAAACTGACGATCTTCCGATTCGATAAACTGCGCGACTTCGATTTCACGCTCGGGGCGAATACCCGTGCGGAATATAAATTCGAGCCCCTCGCAATCCCGACCGATGAGCAGAAAAGACTCTATAACGCGTATTTGAACGCAGATCTTTAGTTCTATGCGCCAAACAAAGTTTTTATCCGTGATCCTGCTTTCCGGTTCTATATTTGCCGCGGCGTGCGCTCGCGATCAGGGAAACACGCAGAACACTCCGGTCATTGCTGCACCGATGAAAGATGTGCCTGCCGTGCGGCTCAATTATCGCTACGAGGGTGACGTGCCGGCACCGACGCTCGAGGAGCATCCGCATTCTGACGCGGAACGCAATGCCGGCGTTCAGGTCGATTTTGATACCAATCGAGCTCAGGAGCTCCTCGACCGGACGATCACATCGCCCGACAAACAGCGGGTTATCGCCGTCTATCGAACGGTCAATGACCTTCCGTCCGAAGTACGTCTTGATATGTACTCGGCGGACGGCAAGCTGTTGAGGAAGATCACGGCCGACACCATGGCCGTACATTTTCCGGACACAATCGTCTGGTCACCGAATTCCAAGGCAGTGGCATTTGTTGCGACCAACCGGACGATCGGGCTAACGCCCGTGGCCACGCCGACGCCCGAAATGGCTCCGACGCCCCCAGACCCGAATGCGAATACCACCGAGGATAACAGTGCACCGACCGCGACGCAGGTACCGGCTACACCGACGCCAGCAGCCCCGGTCGGGATCCTGACTTTCAAAACCGAGCAGATCTACGCTTGTGACGCCGAAGGCGGCGGTATCAAGGCGCTGACGCAAAACGACGGGCTGATCTACTTCTACTTCGTCTGGTCGCCGGACAGCACGATGCTGGCGGCGCTCGCATCGACGTCACGAGAATGGCGTTATCAGGAGATCATTGCGGACGGAAAGGGCGAACAGATGGTGCCGGCAGGGCGTCTCCGAATAATAGAAATGAACGGCCGCGAACGGCGGCTCGACGATAACCTCACTGTGGTGTTTCCAGTTTGGTCAGCCGACTCGGCGAAGGTCGCGGACGCATACGAGACTCAGATACGGATCTACGATGCTGCCGGGCTCAATCCGACGCAGGCCGCGATACCGCTTAAAAATCAGCTGCTGATCTCATCGCAGGCATACGATCGGGAGCAGCAGCGAAAACTGCAGGCCGCAAACGCCGAAACGAACAGCGAAACGAACACTGCGAACGCAAATGTGGCGCCTGAACAGCCGTCGACGACGTTGCCGGACGAAAAGCTGCTTGTTTCTTACAACCCGATCGTCGAGGTCGAATGGACAACAGACGACCTTATCTACCTGAAGACCGCCTATGTTCGGCGTATGAAAAATGACGCTGACAGCGTGACGAGCTTTGCCAGGTGGCATCGGATCATCCTGACGGAACAACCTGCACCACAGGCCAAATAACACTATGAAATACGAATCGATCGCCGACATCTTCTCGGCACACGAAAAGATCCGCGGCCGTTTTCGGGACGTTGTGAACGGAGTTTCAGACGGTGAAGCCGTTGCCCTCGCAGATGGCACGGGCTGGTCGATCCAGCAGATCGTTGAACACGTGTCGATCGTCGAATTTAACATGCTGCGGATCTGCACCAAGCTCATCGGTGCTGCACGCGAGGCAGGCAAACCCGCGAACGGCTTTTCGATTTCGCCGGATTTCGGCACAAAGATAACGGCCGTCGCAACGGTCAAGGTCGAGGCACCGGAGCGCGTTCACCCGACAGGTGAGGTCTCGATCGCGGACTCGCTCGAGCGGCTCGACGCGACGACGCAGTCTATCGGTGACTTGCAGCCCGACCTCGAGGCCTTTGACGGTTCCGACTTCAAATTCCCGCATCCGTTCTTTGGCGATCTGACCGCTGCCGAGTGGCTCGTCATTCGCGGTGCACACGAACAACGACACACGAATCAGATCGAGGAGCTGTTGGGTAAGATCCGAAAATAAAAAAAGCCCGGCAGAAAGGAGGGCTATCCTGCCGGGCGAAATGAATCAAGCCATAATCATTGCACTATGAATTATATTCTGACTCGATCCGGAGTTAAGATGGCGGCTTCGGGGATTTTGGTTGTTTCAATTATAAATTTTTTTCGAGTTTCGTTCGCGTTCGTGCCTGCCAAAACGCTGCCGGTTTGAGCTCCCTACATTTTGTTCGCGGCCCGCTTTTAGTTTCCGTCCAAATCCTTCATTGTGATAACATTTCGTTTTCGCATGTATAACGAATGCTGAACCTTCGGAAAGTCGGCTTCGGCACATCGAACGGCTAAAATATGGACAAATTTGTAGTTCGCGGCGGCAATCCGCTGCGCGGAAAGATAGAGATAGGCGGGGCCAAAAATTCGGCGCTTCCGTGTTTGGCAGCGACACTTTTGACCGAAGAGACGGTCATTCTGCACAACGTCCCGTACGTGAAGGACCTGATCACGCAGCGCCGCCTGCTCGAAGATCTCGGCGCCACCGTGCTCACGCCTGAGCTCCGGACGCACAAGGTCAACGCCAGGAATGTCGCAATTTACGAGGCTCCGTATGAGCTGGTTAAGACGATGCGGGCTAGCGTCCTTGCACTCGGGCCGCTGCTCGCCCGTTTTGGCCAGGCTAAGGTCAGTTTACCGGGCGGCTGCGCCATAGGCACGCGGCCGATCGATCTTCACCTGAAGGCATTTGAACAGCTCGGCGCGACCGTCTCGCTCGAGTCCGGCGATGTCGTAGCGCGTGCGCCGAAGGGACGCCTCGTCGGTGCCGAGATCGATTTTGAAAAGGTTACTGTCACCGGCACCGAGAACGTGATGATGGCGGCCGCTCTCGCTTCGGGCCGCACGACGATCCGAAACGCTGCACAGGAACCTGAGATCGAAGACCTTGCCGATCTTCTCAACAAAATGGGCGCCCGTATCCGCGGAGCCGGAACGCCCGTGATGGAGATAGACGGTGTTGAATCGCTCGGCGGGGCTGAGCACACGATCATACCCGACCGAATCGAGACCGGAACGTTTATGGTCGCGGCGGCGATCACGGGCGGCGAGCTTGAGATCAAAAGCTGTCGCCCCGCGCACCTGAACGCGGTCATTTCCAAACTCCGCGAAGCGGGAGTCGAGATCGAGGAACTTAATTCAAGCACCCTGCTTGTTCGACAAGGTTCGGCCGGATTGGTTGCCCGAGATGTCACGACCGAACCGCACCCGCTATTCCCGACGGACATGCAGGCGCAGTATATGGCGTTGATGACGCAGGCCGAGGGTACGTCTACGATCACGGAAACGATTTTTGAGAACCGGTTCATGCACGCGTCGGAACTTATCCGAATGGGAGCCGATATTCATGTTTCGGGAAACACTGCCGTGGTCCATGGAAAAACACAGCTGATGGGTGCACCCATCATCGCGTCCGATCTGAGAGCCTCGGCATCGTTGGTGCTTGCGGCTCTGTGTGCTGAGGGCGAAACGGTTATCGAACGGGTCTATCACATCGATCGCGGTTACGAGACCATCGTTCGAAAATTACGAAGCCTCGGTGCCGATATCGAGCGCATCACGGAGAGTTCCGTCACGGCTGAGGAAGCCGCCGCCGTTTAGCACATTAACAATTGTCGCCTCATATGATTTAATAAAGAGATTCTAATATGGGTGCGAAAGACTGTATTTTTTGTAAGATAGCTGACGGCTCGATCCCTTCGTCCAGGGTTTTTGAGGACTCGACACTCGTTGCCTTCAACGATCTCAATCCGCAGGCGCCCACGCACATTCTGATCGTTCCCCGGGAACACATAGACTCACTCGATAAGGCGGCCGAATCGCACACCGCGATCCTTGGGCATTTGCTCTTGACCGCGGCGGATATTGCAAGGGCAAAGGGCTTTTCGAATAACGGATATCGGGTCGTGGTGAATACCAATGGCGATGGCGGACAGACGGTCTTTCACCTTCACGTTCATCTGCTTGCCGGCCGGCCATTCATCTTTCCCCCGGGATAATAGACACACTTATCGAAACACACTATTGGCTGAGTTATATGCGAAGTATTGCGTCATTTCTTATCATTCTTGGAACTCTCGGCTTGTTCGCCGGATGTTCGAAAAAACCCGAAGCTAATGCGGATGCCAACGCGAATGCTGAGGCGGCCAAGGAGTCGCCCTTCGCGAACATTACCGATCCGAACGCGGCATTGGCTGAGGGAAACCGGCTCTTCGACGATAACCAGACCGAACTCGCGATCGAGGCTTACAAACAAGCAGTCAAGCTCGATCCGGACCTTGCCGAAGCCCACTTTAAGCTCGGCGTCGCCTACTCCCTGATCGAAGCGGAAAATAATCAGGCCGGCACCGATAACATTCCCGGCGTTAATGCTGACGACAAAAAAGGCAGCCAATCCAAGCCGAATTCTCAAAAAGAATTCGAAAAAGCGGTAACCGCGTACAAAAAGCTCCTCGACGCAAATCCGAAAGATGACGTCGCTCAATTTAATCTCGGACGGGCCTATAACAAGCTGAACAAAGACGACGATGCCGAGGACGCCTTTCGTGCAGCAGTGAAACTAAAACCTGACGACACCGAATACCAGACCGAACTCGGGGCCATCCTGGTCAAGCTTGCAAAGTATCACGAAGCGATCCCGCCGTTGAAAAAGGCACTGGAGATCGACCCGGAAAATTCGCGTGCGGAAAAGCTCCAGGAAGACGCCGAAGCCGGGGCAAAGCGTATCGATTTTGCCCAGGTCGACAAGGACGCGAATAAAAAGGCGAATTCGAACTCGAACGTAAATGCCAACGTCGCCACGAACTCGAATTCTTCCGGTACGAGCAACAGCACCGGCAAACCGCCCTCTGCGAACTCCAAACCAAAGAAAGACGACCCGCGCGACAAACGGCCCGACAGGCCGTCGGCTAAACCCAACTAGGGAATACGTAAGTGGTGCGAAAATACACACGGTGACGAACCTGTGGGTCAACTTGACATTGCGTGTGTCAAATAGCACATTTGGTTCTATCACGAACTTCTGTCGCTTGGCCGCTTGATGCAATGACTATTGAACCAGACATCGTCCAGACCCTCTCGATCGAACGCAAAAACAAAATGTACGAGGCTCGCGAGGCGATCATCGACCGACTCGCTCGCGATCTGCCCACCGACATCGACCTCGAGCGATTTCTGAACGTCGTTGTGTCCGAGATCGGGCGAATGCTCCAGGCCGACCGCTGTGACCTACTTCAATTGGCAGAGGGCAAGGACCTGCGGATCAGCCATGAATGGCGTAAGGACAAATCCGTACCGCAAAGCGAGGGCACCACGATCCCATTCAACGCGTTAAAGCTTTCCGAACGATTTGATATATCGAAGCCGATCCGCATAAACGACACATTTAAGACCAAGGACCCAACGCTGAAGTTTTTCACGAAAGCGTTAGAGACGCGTTCGTTGCTGATCGTTCCGATCGTTCTGAACGGCCAGGTGCTGGCGCTGCTCGGCCTGCACGATACGCATTCACCACGCGAATGGCTCGACGAAGAGGTCGTATTCCTGCAATCGATCGCGCAGCAACTGGCCATTGGCTATCAATACACCAGCCTCTACGTCACTCAGGAGCAGGAGACGCGCCGTACGAATGCCCTGCTGGAGATCGCGAATACACTAAATTCGCACTCAGATTTTAAGGAGGTCTCGGCCCGCGTGCTGGAACGCGCGATCGGTTTGGTGGGGGCCGATTATGGTGCGCTGGGCGTTCTCGACAATAGCGGAAAACGCATCTCGCTTGCCTCGTTCAAATCCGCCGACGGCATTAAACTCGGCAGGCTGCTAAAGATGATCGAGCAACACGACAAATCGCTCCCGCTCGACTCGTTCACGGCGTTGGGCGAATTGCTTCGCGACGACAAGACGCTGAGGCTCGTTGATTCCCAATTGCCGTTCGCGATACGGCTCTTTTTCAACTCGCAGCTTCACGGCAAGACGGCGCTCGTGACCCCGGTCCGTGTAGCTGGTCAGGCTTACGGCCTGCTCGGGTTCGTCTGGAGCAAGGAAAGTGCCTTTGAGGACCACGACGTCGCCCTGGTCGAGGGCATTGCGGACCAGATCGGAACCGCACTTGAGCGTGACCAGCTGTCAGCCGAAGTGATGCGGCTCAAGAGCGAACTTCACCAAAAACAAAGTGAGATCATCGGCCAGGCTCCGTCGATCCGCCGGGCGATAGAGCTCGGGATAAATGTAGCGGACACAAATACGACCGTCCTCGTGCTCGGCGAGTCAGGAACCGGTAAAGAGCTGATCGCCAACCTTATCCATTTCAATTCCGGACGTGAGAACCGGCCGTTCATCAAGATCAACTGCGGAGCGATCCCCGAATCTCTGCTCGAGTCGGAACTGTTCGGCCACGAGAAAGGAGCGTTCACCGACGCCCGCAGTCAGCGGCAGGGCCGCTTCGAAGAGGCCGACGGCGGTACGCTGTTCCTCGACGAGATCGGCGAGATGCCGCTGCAGGCGCAGGTCAAACTGCTCCGCGTACTGCAGGACGGCGAATTCACGCGTGTCGGCGGCAAGCAGGTCATCAAATCGGATGTTCGGGTCGTAGCGGCAACAAATTCAGACCTTGAGGCCGCCGTGGCCGAAGGAACGTTTCGTAAGGACCTGTATTACCGTTTGTCGGTCTTTCCGATCTCTCTGCCGCCGCTTCGCGAACGACCGGAGGATATCCACTTGCTGATCTTCCATTTTCTTGAGCTGTACAAGGAAAAATCCGGGCGTTTCGTTTCGGGCATATCGAAGGAAGCGATGCGGGCCCTAGTGAATTATGCATGGCCCGGCAATGTGCGTGAACTCGAAAATGCGATCGAGCGTGCCGTGATCATCGCTTCGGGGCGGCAGATCGAGATCGACGACCTGCCGGAGGCGATCAGTCGAAGTGCGTCTGAGTCGTTCGCCCACGCCCGACAAGAACGTGCCGCCGCCGCCGGCGAAGGCCGTGCTTTTGGCATCGATATCTCACTCCCGGCCTCGATGGACGAGATCGAAAAGCAGGTGATCGAGGCAACGCTTGACTACACGGCAGGTGATAAGTCGCAGGCTGCCCGCCTCCTGAACATCGGCCGGAAGACACTTTACCGAAAGCTCGAGCAGTACGAATCAAGCGACGGAAAATAGCTGTTACCCGTTTGGTTGAGTTCTCTTTCTTCTTTCCTGAAGCCTGATTATGGACATAGTCATCGGCACAGCCGGACATATCGACCACGGGAAGACGTCCCTCGTCAAATCCCTGACCGGCGTTGACGCTGACCGTCTTCCCGAGGAAAAGCAGCGCGGTATCACGATCGATCTTGGGTTTGCCGAACTCGATCTAGGCGATCTGCACGTCGGCTTTGTCGACGTGCCCGGACACGAAAGATTTGTCAAAAACATGCTTGCTGGAGCGAGCGGGATCGACCTTGTTGTGCTGGTCGTCGCCGCCGACGAGGGCGTGATGCCGCAGACGCGCGAGCATTTCGAGATATGCCGGCTGCTGAACGTTCCTTCGGGTTTTGTCGTGTTGACCAAGTCAGATCTGGTCGATGCCGAAACGCTCGAACTCGCAAATATGGACGTCGCCGAACTCGTCGACGGCTCGTTCCTCGAAGTTGCCCCGGTCATCACATTCAGTTCGCGGACCGGCAGCGGCACAAACGAGGTCATCACTGCGATCCGCGAGACGGCCGCGACGATCGCTCGAGTCGAAGATGAACGTGTTCTGCGGCTGCCGATCGACCGCAGTTTTTCGGTTCGCGGATTCGGTGCTGTAGTGACCGGCACGCTGGTTTCCGGAAAGATCGCCGAGGGCGACGAACTCGAGTTGATGCCTACCGGCAAAAAGGTCCGCGTTCGCGGCCTGCAAACCCACGGGAAACAGGTGGGTTCCGCTCGTGCAGGGCAGCGAACAGCCGTAAATCTAGCCGGTATTGATCACGCCAATATCGAGCGCGGAATGACACTGTGTGAGAACGGAGCCCTTCAGCCCACGCAGGTGATCGATGCCCGGATCGAAGTTCTTGCATCGTCCAGATCCGGCATCCGCTCGCGTCAGCGGGTCCGCGTGCACATCGGGACGGCGGAGGTTTTGGCCAGGGTGAATGTCTTGAACGCCGCGGGTTCGATCACGCCCGGCGACAGCGATCTCGTTCAACTCCGGCTCGAATCGCCGATCGTCGCCGTCCCTGGCGAGCGATTCATCATTCGAAGCTACTCACCGCAGGTGACCAT
Organism: Acidobacteriota bacterium; assembly: GCA_029781855.1. GTDB lineage: Bacteria > Acidobacteriota > Blastocatellia > Pyrinomonadales > Pyrinomonadaceae > OLB17. The sequence continues at coordinate 53,844 of JAKOVX010000036.1, forward strand.
CGCCGGCGGGATCGTGATCGATGCGATGGCCGCAAGGCACAGGCGAAAGGATCTGGATGATGTCCGCAAACGTTTGCTAAGCCTTGTCGAAAGCGGCCTGGACGCTGCGATACAAGTGACGACGATCATCGAAACCGCCGGCCAGAACGCGACCACGATCGACGACCTTCGGGTGCGAACGGGCATTCGACGTGAACACCTGGACGAATTGGTTGCCGCGATGCTCAAGAAAGGATCGGTAGTCGCGGCCGGCGAATACTTGATGTATGCCGACATATACCGGGACCTTTCAGCCTCAGCGATCAAGGCCGTCACGGATTTTCACCGGCAGCAGCCGCTCGAACGCGGGATCGGGCTCGAATCGCTCCGCGACAAAGTCGCAAAACACACACCGTCCCCATTCTTCAAGCATCTGCTCGCGACGCTCGAGGCGGAAAACAAGCTCATCGCCGAAAGCGATACGGTACGGCTCGCGAATCACAGGTCGGAATTCTCACCCGCCGAGCGGCAGGTACGAGACCGATTGTCCGAGATCTATCGAGCGGCCGGGTTCGAGGTGCCGCGGCTCGAGGACGCACTGACGGCGGCCGCAACGGGCCTCGGGCTCAAGCCCGAGCAGACACGGACAGTGTTCAAGACGTTTCTCAATTCCGGCGAAATTGTTAAAGTTACAGACGAGTTCTATTTTTTGCGAAGCGAGATCGACCGGCTGATCGCGATGTTAAAAGCCCATGCCGAAAAAGGTGCCGATCGGACCATCGACGTGCCGCGGTTCAAGGAGATCGCCGGAGTTTCCCGAAAATACGCGATCCCGCTGCTCGAATATTTCGACCGTGAACGAATAACCCGTCGCGCCGGCGACAAGCGAATCATTCTGTAATGCAAAAATTTCTGACAGCCCGCTGGCAAGATCTGATAATGGCCAATTACGCGGTCGAGCCGTCGCTGCTCGAGAGCCGACTGCCGCGGGGCACCGAGCTCGACCTGCACGAGGGGAAATGCTTCGTCAGCCTCGTGGGTTTTATGTTTCTCGACACCCGCGTTTTGGGTATACCGGTGCCGTTTCATATCAATTTCGAAGAGGTTAACCTACGCTTTTACAACAAACGCGAGGTCGACGGCGAAACGCGGCGGGCGGTGTGCTTTGTTAAGGAGATCGTGCCGCGTTTTGCGATCGCGACCGTTGCCCGCGTCCTCTACGGCGAACCGTACGAGAGCTGGCGAATGTCACACACGAGGACCGAGACGAATGTCAGCTATTCGTGGTCGAACTCCGATGGCTCAAACCATCTGGAGGTCAAGATCGACCAGAGCGTCGGCGTCCCCGAGGCCGGTTCGCACGGCGAATTCATCATCGAGCATTACTGGGGCTACACAGCCCGAAGCGGCGGCCGCGTCGATGAATACAAGGTCGAGCATCCTAAATGGGAGCTTTTCTCGGTCAAGAACGAGCAGATCGACGTCGATTTCGGCAAGACCTACGGTGCGGAATTTGCCTTTCTGAACAACGAAAAGCCGCACTCCGTCCTGCTCGCGAAAGGCTCTGAGATCGCAGTCTACAAAGGCAAACGGATCGGATGATCATAGGCATCGTCGCCATCGCCAAAAACTTCGCCATCGGTAAGGATGGCAAACTGCCGTGGCACCACTCGGCGGATCTCAAATTCTTTAAGGAAACGACGACGGGACACGCTGTCGTAATGGGTGCCAACACCTGGCGCTCGATCGGCAAGCCGCTCCCGAATCGGCTGAACGTCGTTCTCAGCGGTTCGAGCAGCGTCACGCCGCCGGCGGAAGTGATGCGTCTCTCGAGCAAAGAGGAGATCCTCGATCTTGCTCAATATCTGAACCGCGACGTTTTTATCATCGGCGGGGCAAAGGTCTACGCCGAATTCGCCGATGTCATCGAAAAATGGATCGTGACCTATGTTCCGGACGAGGCAACGGACGCGGACACATTCATGCCGCGCGATTTCCTGGCCGGATTCGAGGAGGTCGAGTCCAGGGACCTCGGCGA
>JAKOVX010000040.1 GCA_029781855.1 Acidobacteriota bacterium
GAACGGCGAGACCGAATTCGTTCGGATCGGTGAGTTCATCGACGATTGCATGGATGGTCGGCGCACTCCCGAAGATTATCAGGTAGCCGCGTTTGATCTCGAAACCCGCGACCTGGGATTTAGGCCGCTTAGATCAGTCATCCGGCACAAACTTGACGAAAAGCTTCATCTGATCAAGACACGATATAACCGCAGCGTAAAGGTCACGCGGGGGCACAGCGTATTCGTTTTTGAGGATGGCGAAGTCAAGCTGAAGCCAGGGAACGAGATCAAACACGGAGACATGTTGGTTGCCAGCCGACGTGTTCCTCGTCCGGCGTTCGAGATGGACGAGATCGATCTTGTGGATCTCTTTTACCGAACGGGCCAAACAAGACACCTGTACGTTCAGGGAGAGTCCGTTCGCGAAATTGCGAAGGAGCGAGTTCTCACAAAAATGTCTCGCCCGGAGCTGTGGAGCGAGAACCGGATAGCACTCCGAATCTCAGAATGGAATCGACTCATCGCTCGACGTGCGGAACTTGGACTGACGCAGAAGCAGGTGGCGGATTCAATCGGGGTAAAGCAACCAATCACAATCTCGCATTGGGAGCGCGGGATCAACCGCCCGATTCGCTCTCAGTTTGAGGGCTATCTTGCGGCGATCGATTGGAACGGGGCGATCTCAACCGATTCGGTTCCATCGAAACTCGACGAATTCGCGGGATTTTCCACTGAGACGAAGAATGCCAAATGGCGCAAAATTAGTGATTACAAACGTTTTTTAGACGAGTTAACAGAGACGGAGATTGCGCAGCTTGGCAATCGTGTTGCAATCGTTCCTCGCGCTCATTCGAACAAGTCCTTCGACAGATATCTGAAAATTACCCGCGAACTTGCGTGGTTCATCGGCTGGTTCATCGCCGAAGGGACACTTAGCAAGAATCAGGTCAGCCTGAATATCGGAACGAAGGACGAGATTTTTATTGAAGAATTGAGCCGTTCGATAGAATTGTCTTTCGGCGAGACTCCGCGAATTTACCGGAAGAACAATTCGATCAAGCTCTATTTTCAGAGTGTCTTGGCGGCCAAATTGATGAAAGCGCTTGGCATAGCGTCGCGCGCTCATCTGAAGAAGCTTCCTGATCTTGCATTCAATTTGTCCGAACCTCTTCAGTTGGCATTGCTCGAGGGCTATTTTCTCGGAGACGGCACTTTGGCGGCAAATCGTGTCAGCATGACCACCAATTCGCCTGACTTGAAGGACGGATTGCTATACCTTCTTGGACAGATTGGAATCGTCGCGTCGGTGACTGAAACAGAACCGTCCTCGAACGCGATGATCACCACGAAGCATCCTTACTTTAACGTCAGTTTTGGCGGAAAGGACCAACTTGCGGCAACGCGCCACATTTGGTCGCGACATTCAAATGCAAACAAAACTGATGAGTATTTAAGCCAGCCGATGCGCAAGAAATCGGACTTCGTTGCAATCGGTGGCGATCTAATCGGACTCAGGGTAATCGAGAACTGCGAGGTTGATAATACGGAGGAATACGTCTACGACTTCTCGGTTCAGGATGACGAAAACTTCCTCGCCGGTGTCGGCGGTATTCTGTGCCACAACACTGATGCTGACGTAGATGGCTCGCACATCAGAACCCTTTTGCTTACTTTCTTTTACAGGCAAATGCCCGAGTTGCTTGAAAGCGGACACATTTACATCGCGCAGCCGCCGCTCTACAAGGTCAAGAAGGGTAAAAAAGAGGAGTACATCAAGGACGAGCCGCAGATGTTCAAATATCTCATGCGGCAGGCAACGAGCGACGTTCAGGTGAC
>JAKOVX010000077.1 GCA_029781855.1 Acidobacteriota bacterium
TCGCCGTCGACGGCGGGCAAATTCGGATTTTCGAAGGAGGCCGCGGCAAATTTTCTGTATTCGGTGATCCAGCTCCGCAAAGATAAGGCTGCATTCATGACGTTTGATAACGAGATCAATCTTCGGCAGGACTTTACGGACAAGCTTGATCTGCTGCAGAAAGCCGTTGATAAGGTCAAAAAACCGGGTTCGCAGACAGCTCTTTATGACGCTGTATGGCAGTTTACCGATGAGAAACTCCGAAATGTGCCGGGCCGGCGTGTGATCGTGGTCATTTCGGATGGTGACGACACATTCAGCAGGGCCGACCTGAAGGACGCGATCGACATCGCCCAGCGCACCGAGACAGTGATATTTGCGATCTCGACGAAAGGTGGATTTCTCGGGTCTGTTCCCGGAGTTGAAGCCGGTACGGTGAAAGATCGTGGGGATTCGGAACTGACCAAACTCTGCGAAGACACCGGCGGCGAAGCTTTCTTTACAGGCGATATGCTCGCCCTTGAAAGGGCATTCCAGAAGATCTCCGAGGAGCTTCGTTCGCAATATATCATCACCTATCGTCCGGCGAATCAGGAATACGACGGCCGGATGCGGAAGATCGAGGTCCGTTTCGCCGACAAGGACCGAGGGAAGGATTTCAAGATTCGAACCAAGTCCAGCTACCGAGCGATCAAAGACTCGCTGAAGTAAGGTGGCCAGGAGAAAAGAGATGTTTTTTAGGCACAAAGCCATTTTATTTATCACTGCGATCGCGATCTTGGCGACGGCGCTTTTCGGATTCGATCGCGTGGACGCACAGCGTAATCCGAATGCGCCTGGCGTAAAGGCGACCCCGACGCCCGAACCGGACGACGAGGTGATCAAGATCAATACTGAGGTCGTCAACGTGTTGTTCACGGCCCAGGATCGCAGCCGCCGGCTTCTGACCGATCTGAAGCAAAGCGACGTCCGCCTCCTGGAAAATGGACAGGTACAGGAGATAAGCGCGTTCGCCCGACAGGTCGATCTGCCGCTGAGCCTCGCGATCCTGATCGATACCAGCGTTTCGCAGGAACGGACGCTGCCGGAGGAAAAGGCCGCGGCCATTGCGTTCCTTGAGTCAGTTGTCAGGCCTTCGAAGGATGAGGTCTCGGTCGTCTCATTCACCGGCGAATCGACGCTCGAGCAGGGCATGACGAACAATTTGACGCGGCTGCGTCGCGCGGTCGAGCGGGTACAATTTGTTCCGCCGTCGGGCTACATCGGCGGCGGCGTCATTGCCGGAACACCGCCGATCTCGGGCGACAATCAGTCAGTTCAGGGTTCAACGGCGATTTGGGACGCCATTTGGGTGACATCGGACGAAGTGCTTGGACCGGCTCCGGAAAAGACGCGGCGCGCGATCATCCTTTTGACTGATGGCGTCAACACATCGGGGCGTAAAAAGCTCGACGAAGCAGTTCAGGCGGCGCTTAAATCCGAAGCGATCATTTACTCGATCGGGATCGGCGACAATTTTTACAGCGGCGTCGACCGCGGTGCTCTCAACAAGATCAGCGAGCGGACGGGCGGACGAGCCTATTTTCCGCGTGACGAACGCGAACTCCGTACCGCCTTCCAACAGATCCAGGAAGAAATGCGGTCGCAGTACCTGATCGCCTATGAGCCATCGGACCAGAAACGCGATGGCACGTACCGGCAGATCGAGATCGAACTGACGAACCCGCAGCTCGTAAAGGACAAGGTCAAGGTCACGCACCGTCAGGGCTACTTTGCGAAGTCGTCGACCGCTCCAACGAAATAGTGTTTCAAACGGCTTGCGGCCAGACCGTCAAGGGTGACAGATAGTCATCCCTGACGGTCTTCTTATTTTTATTCTTAAAATCTTCAAAACCTGGTATGAGCCCGCGCTGTTTCGCGCAGTTGTACCCCGATAACTAAACAAACATCTTTCCAGGGTTCAATATGCCCTTCGGATCAAAAGCTTTCTTGATGCTTTTCATCACTTCGAGCGTCGGTCGGTCAATAGCGTAGCTCAGGTATTGCGACTTGACGTAGCCGATTCCGTGTTCGCCTGAGATCGTGCCGCCGAGGTCGACCGAGAGTTGGAACGTCTCGGCAACACATTTGCGGGCACGAGCGATCTCATCGGGGTTATCGCGGTCGATGACAAAATTAACGTGGATATTGCCGTCGCCGGCGTGGCCGAAATTGGCGACGAATGTGTTGTGCTTGCGGCCGATCTCCTCTATCTTCGCCACGAGTTCGGGCACCCTGGAACGCGGAACGACGACATCCTCGTTGATCTTGAGCGTGCCGTACTTCATTAATGAAGGCGAGATGGCTCGGCGGACATCCCAGAGTTTGTCTTCCTCCTCTTTCGATTTGGCTCGCAGAATGTCAAAACCGCTGTTCTCGCCGATGATCCGTTCGATCGTGACGGCGTTTCGTTCGACCTCCTCACGTGAACCGTCAACCGCGACGAGCAACACGGCTTCGGCGTCGGGCGACAGTCCGAATGCAAAATTCTCCTCGACGGCAGCGACGCAGAACTTGTCCAAAACCTCCATCGCCATCGGCAAAAGGCCCTCGGGCGTGAATTTCGTCAACACCTTGCATGCGGCTTCCATCGATCGAAAGCTCGCGCGGACGGTCGAGGTCGCCTCGGGCAAGGGCAGCAGCTTGAGCGTAGCCTCGGTAATGATGCCGAGCATCCCTTCGGAACCGCACATAAGGCCGGTCAGGTCGAACCCGACGACATTCTTGACCGTCTTGCCGCCGGTGCGTATCACTTCGCCCGTAGCGGTCACGACCTCGAGGCCGAGCACGTGGTGCTTGGTCACGCCGTATTTAGGCGTCCGCATACCGCCGGCGTTCTCGGCGATGTTGCCGCCGATGAACGAATCTTTGTAGCTGGCCGGGTCAGGAGCGAACATCAGCCCTTTCTGCTCCGCCGCCTGCTGCAGTTCGATCGTGCGGATGCCGGGCTGGCAGACGGCGTACAGGTCGTCGACGTTGATCTCGATGATCCGGTTCATCCGGTCGGTACCGATCACGATGCCGCCGTCGATCGGCACCGCGCCGCCCGTGTACCCAACGCCGCCGCCGCGGGCCGTCACGGGAAAGAATGCCTCGTTCGCGAGCTTGAGGATCTCGACCATTTGCGCAGTTGACTCGGGGAAAACAACTGCCTCGGGAGGGAATTTCTCCTTGACCGCGTCGGCTCCGTACGGCTCAACCCGCGCCGGATCAATAACAACATTCTCGGCCCCAACGATGGTGCGAAGCTTGTCCAAAACCTTAGGATTCGACGCATTCGTCGTCTGCCGGCCATGCGATGTGAAATGGATGGATTCGAACATGATCTTTGGCTCAATCGTAGCAAATTTACGCAAATCGCGATATATCTGCTAAACTCTCAAGAAATCCGCCGAAATCAGATTTTCAGCCTCCTAACCGGATGCAAAAGTTGAAGCACAATTTATGAAACTGCCAAAGATCTCTTTGACCTGGAAGATCATGATCGGCCTCGCTCTGGGAATATTTCTCGGCTGGCTGATGCACGAGTTTGAAGTCACAAAGGACGGAAAGCACACGGTTTTCGGCTTCGACGCGCCGACATTGTTGGCATTTGTCAGATCCTTGTCGACGTTATTCCTAAATCTGATCAAGTCGATCATCGCACCGTTGATATTCGCGACGCTGGTTGTCGGCATTTCCGGCACGGGCGACATCAAGCAGGTCGGCCGGATCGGGGTCAAGGCCCTCATATATTTTGAGATCGTGACGACACTTGCACTGTTTATCGGACTCGCGGCGGTAAATATTACGCGGCCGGGCGACGGCGTGTCGCTGGCGGGCATTGCGAAGGGTGAGGATAAGGCGTCATTGGCTCAAAAAGCTCAGGAGTATTCGAAAGAAGCCAACGAGGCACTGAAGAACGCCGAAGAATTCCGCCAACGGGCTCAAACCGACCCGACTGCCGCGGGACTTGCGGATGAGCAATCGGTCCTCGCCGCTCAACGATCGGCCGCGGCGGCGGACGCGGCGTCAAAGGCATTGACCGCACCCGACCCGCCGGCCAAGCCAAAGACATTCGGCGAGATCGTCGCACATCTTTCGCCGACGTCCATTATCCAGGCGATGGCCGAGGGCGACGTGCTGCAGATCGTCATTTTCTCGGTGATCTTTGCTCTCGCCGTGACAGGTATCGGACCCAAGGCAAAGCCGGTCGTCGACTGGTGTCAGTCGCTCGCTGACATTATGTTTCGGTTTACCGAGTACGTAATGAAATTTGCGCCGGTAGGTGTAGGAGCCGCCATGGCGTACACGATCGCCCATAACGAGCAAGGTCTCGGCGTGCTCAAGAACCTGGGTGCGCTTGTACTTACGCTCTATGGTGCTCTTATCGCGTTCGCAGCGATCGTCCTGCTGCCGATCGCGCTCATTTTCAGGGTACCGCTGCGGGATTTCTTCAACGCGGTAAAGACGCCGGCAACCATCGCGTTTGCGACAACCTCGAGCGAATCGGCGTTGCCAAAGGCGATGGAAAATCTTGCCCGGCTTGGCGTGCCGCGACGGATCGTCGGTTTCGTGCTGCCGACCGGCTACAGTTTCAATCTTGATGGTACGACACTGTATCTCGCGCTCGCGTCTATCTTTGTCGCGCAGGCTGCCGGCATCGAACTCTCGTGGACCCAGCAGATCGTTATGCTTTTGACCTTGATGCTGACGTCAAAGGGCGTCGCCGGTGTGCCGCGTGCGTCGCTCGTGATCCTGCTCGGAACACTTGCCTCCTTCGCCCTTCCGGTCGAAGGCGTGATCCTGATCCTCGGCGTCGATGAGTTGATGGACATGGCCCGAACGATGATCAACGTCATTGGGAACTGCCTGGCAACCGTCGTGATAGCCAAATGGGAGGGAGCGTTCCGCAACGACGAGTGGAAACGTGAAGAAGCAGAGCTCGAGGAAGTCACTGGCCTCGGGCCGCTAGTTACGGCATAGCCGCCGCGTTTCCGCGGGATCAGATGGAATCGATGATCTCGCTAATGCGCCGGCAGGAATTTTCGAGTGAAAATTTGGTTTCTACCTTTGCGCGGGCTGCATCGCCCGCGCGTTTCAGGGTGTTTCGATCGTCATAAAACGCTCTTATCGAACTGCTGAGGGCCTCGATATCGAGATACGGGACGACGGCTCCGGCGTCCTCACCGATAAACTCGGGCATACCGCCGGCATTTTCAAAACAAATTACGGGCTTGCCGAGAGCCGCCGACTCGAGGCATACGAGCGGGAACGTGTCCTCGCGGGAGGTCAGGAGAAACAGGTCGGCCGCGGCGAAATATGGCGCGGGTGACTCGGTGGATTCGATGACGCGAACGCGTTCTTTCTCATCGATCCGAGCTAGGTCGAACATCACCTCATTGTAAGTTGGATTTGTCGGCGCTGACCTGCCGGCTACCCAAATGAAGTAAATATCGGGAAGTTCGCCAGTCTGGCGGACCGCGGTCTGGAGAAAAAGGTCAACGCCCTTTCGCCATTCGAGCGTCCCGCTGCCGGCAACGACGAAGGCATCTGCGGGAATACCCAGACCCGCACGGATATCGTCAACGTTGTACTCGGCGGACCGGTCAACGGCCGAGAAATCGTAAACGACCTCGACCGGCTTTTCTATCCCGAAGCCACGCAGCATCTTGACCGTCGCACCCGAGCCTCCGACGAACATATCGACCGACGATGTAAGTTCTGTAAACCGCTCGACGGTGAAAAGTGTTTTGATGATATATTCCAGCTCGTGCATCCAGCAGATCGTTTTTGCCCCTCGTTTCTTGAAGTAACGCAGGTATTCGAGCGTGATCGCCGTATTGCCCATCACGAGGTCATAGTCCGTTTTGAACGGTTCGAGCCCCTTTGTCCTGAGACTTCGGGTTTCCAGCATCTCTTCCTTTAGTTTGCGGAAACCGCGGCTCACGATCGAACTGCCCGGATCCGGCAGGACGAAAACGGGCACGAGGTCGCGATAGGCGGAGACTAGTTCGCCGCCCGAAAGCAGCAGGAGTTGAATATCGAGGTCGGTATTCTCTCTCAGCCACCTGATGAGGTGCAGGAGCACGACCGGTGCGCCGGTACGTGTCGCTTCGTGGCCGATCAGGAGTATCCGTTTCATATTATCGGTGTCGAAAATTGGGTGCCGCGACGTCCACGTAGTTCAGATGCCAGTCGATTCCCACGTAGGTTTGATCTGAACGTACCCGTAATCCTTGTAAATCGACAGTTCGGTGCCTGTATCGATGATCGTCAACGGACAAATATCCACATTATTATCGATGATCTCGCCTGTCGGCAAAAAGATCTGAAGCAGGAACGAATAGCTGTTCGGCGCGATGAAATCACGCGGAATGCCAAATCGGACCTCGGCCTCGACAGCATCTTTTGGAACTACGTCCTTGACCAGCCGATGCTCGGTGAAAACACGGTCCTTGTACTTACTAAGAAGAGCCACGCAAAAGAGTGCACCGCGCTTGTGATCGTCGATCCTGACCTTGAAATTCAAAAAGAGATCTTCGTCATGGGCGATCTCCGAAGCTGGGATACCCTCAGAATTTGTGACGTACGCCTCGGTGATCTGCATCGGCTTTGCCGGATTTGGGGCGTCAATCTTGTAATGGCGGACGGACTTGGCCAACCTCAGGTAATCGTCGATCGTGTCGTCGATCGGCCCGGACGAGATGAGCTTGCCGTTGTCGAGCAGCAGGCCGCGTTGGCAGATCTGCGCGAGGCTGCCGAGGTTGTGGCTGACGAACAAAACAGTGCGTCCGGACCTGCCGACCTCGTCCATTTTGCCGAGGCACTTCTGCTGAAACAGCATGTCGCCAACGGCGAGCACCTCGTCGACGATCAAAACCTCAGGGTCAAGATGGGCCGCGACCGAGAACGCGAGCCGCATGTACATCCCGCTCGAATAGTGCTTGACCGGAGTGTCGAGAAACCGCTCGACCTCCGAAAACTCAACGATCTCGTCGAATTTGCGGTCGATCTCGGCCCGCCGCATCCCGAGGATCGCTCCGTTAAGATAGACGTTTTCGCGGCCAGTCAGTTCGTTGTGAAATCCGGTCCCGACCTCGAGCAGGCTGCCGACGCGCCCGCGGATCTCGGCTGTGCCTTTCGTTGGCTTGGTGATCCGCGAAAGAATCTTGAGCAGCGTCGATTTGCCGGCACCGTTGCGGCCGATGATGCCGATCGTCTCGCCTTCGCCGACGGTAAAGCTGACCTCGTCGAGTGCCCGAAGGATCGAACCGTCATTCTTCCGCGGCCGGAAAACAGCGGCGACCGAATCACGGAACGAGTTGTGCCGCGCGACACCGAGCTTGTATTCTTTCGTAAGGTTTTCGGCCTTGATCACTTGCATCGGGCTAGACCAGATCGGCGAAGTCGTCCTCCATTCGAGTAAATACGAGAAGCGCACCCACGCACGAAACGACGACCGCGAGGCACGAAACTCCGATCAGCTGCCAGTCGAACGGCAGGCCGAAGAGCGAACTGCGAAAGCCGTCGATGATGCCGGTGAGCGGATTTATGGCAAATACGAGCCGCCACTTCTCTGAAACAATACTGGCCGGATAAAAGATCGGCGACGCGATCATCCATACCTGCAGCATGAACGGCACGGCAAACTTTACATCGCGATAACGGACATTAAGGGCCGAGAAGAATGTACCCACGGCCGCAGTTTGAATGAGTGCCAGGAAAACAAACACGGGCGCAAGCAAAACGGACGATGTCGGCACCCGGCCGTAGTAGATCATCAAAATGATGAGGATCGCGACGCTGAACAGCAGGTCAAATAATCCCGCAAACGTCGCCGCCAGCGGAACGATCAGCCGCGGAAAATACACCTTTGTAACAAGATTGACGTTGCTGACAAAGCTGTTGCTGGCGATGGAGATCGAGCCGTGGGCAAATAGCCATATCACCAAGCCAGCCAACGCGAAAAGCGGATAAGGCACGCTGCCCGTATCGAATCGCGCCCACGAGGCAAAGATCAGCGTGAAGATCGCGGTCGTGATGATCGGCTGCAGCAGGACCCACGCAATGCCGATCGCGGTCTGTTTATATCGGATCTGAATATCGCGGAGCGTAAGGAAATATAACAGCTCGCGATATTCCCACAGTTCCGCGAGGTTCACGGCCTCGAATGCGCGCCGCGGCCGGATGCGGATAGTTTGGATCGGTTGTGTCTGATCTGCGTTCAAGCCATTGATTATAACCGAACGCGGGAATTTCCCGATATCGAGACGCCTATTTGGCGGGTTTTCCGAGCAAGAGCCGTGAAATGAATTCGCGGTCATCCCAACCGGACAATCTGCCTTGGCGAACCACGACCATATCGAGCGACGGAATGATATAGAGCCGCTGATTCGCGGCACCTGCCGCCATATAGAGGTCCTTAACCTCGTCCGAGACACCGCTGCCGACCGTTTCGTCCGCTGCCGTCCGTCGGCCGCCGCCGGGTCCGATTCCCGGATGATTCAGCCAGAACGATATTCCGTAGGCGGGATTGGCGGGCGAGCTTTTGACAAGCTCATCGAGCAGCTTCTTGCTGATGATCTGTTTTCCGTTCCACTTGCCGCCATTCCTAAGAAACAGGCCCAATTTGACCCATTCCCGGGCAGTCAAACTCGCTCCCTGCGGCAGCAGCGGCTGACCATCCCGCTCGTTCCACGATGCGACCTTGAGGCCGATCGGATCGAGGATGCGCCGGTGGAGATACTGCATCACGGTCTCGCCTTTCGGTTTCAGCTTTCGTGTCATGACCTCGCCGAATACCTGAAATGGCACGGGCCCGTATTGAAAATGCGTGCCGGGATCGAATGCGGCCGGAACACTTATCGCATCTCGATATGACGGAGGAAAGCCGATCTGCCCTGCGTCGAGGCCGCTCTCGAGCGACAACAGCTGCCGCAAAGTTATCGCTGACTTGCGTTTGTCCGTTTTCCATTCGGTGATCGTGTCCGACACCTTTTCGTCGAAGCCGGTTATAAGTTTGTCCTCGATCGCCGCGGCGAGCATCACGCCGGTGAACGATTTGGTGCCGCTCGCGAGCATCCACGGGTCATTCGCCGTGTGCCCATTCTGATAATCTTCGAAGACGATCTTGTCGCCTTTCATCACCAAAACCGACAGGCCGCGATGATCGCGGGAATACTCTGCTGCCATTCGAAACCGCTCGGCCTCGGTGTTCGCCTGGCGGATCTGTCCATTGACGCGGCAGCCGACAATGAAAAACAGCGTAAAAATGAGAAGTGCGTTGATCTTTCCGTTCATGTTCTTAGATAGCGAGAGCCGGAGATCAGCAAATTACGTCGATCTTCGGCCCTCGTGTCTGGGAGATCTGTTATTGACGCTGAAACTCGGGCGTGCCAAGCACGAGACTCACGGCCTTGTAAACCTCAGGGTTACCGCTCGGTTTTAGTAGGCGCCCTTGGCGATTCGGTGCGCCGGGCTGGCCGGCACCACGCATGTTCGTCATCGCGACGTTTTCGTCGGTCACCTCATTGCCGGCTTTTACTTCAGGTAGCGGCTGCTCGAGCTGCTTGGCGAGAGTGGCTTTGGTCGCAGGCGATATCTCGCCGTCGAGTATCATCCCGACAGCCTGGTCGAGCAGTTTCGTGCGGTCCGATGTGTCGAACCCCTTCAGATCGACGGTCGTGCCCGGAATACGGTTACTCGCGAATGCGATCGCAAAGTTCATCCGTTCGAGCAGAGCACCCGTATTAACCCAGTCCTCCGCCATATCCGGATAGCCGGTCGGTGCCTGGTAGCCGTACGGGACCTCGCCAAGCTTGTTGAGCATTGCTAAAAACTGCGGGCCGCCATTCGTGTCGGCACCTAGGGCTCGAACGGCACTGATCGCGAGTTCGAACGGCGTTTTGATCTTTGCGCGGTAGTTTTCGGGTGCAAAGAACTCCTTGTCGCTGAACAATGCCCGAAGGGTCGTCTTTATATCGCCGTGAGAGTTGTGAAACGCATCGGCGACCCGCGAGACGAGTGCGTCACTGGGGTTGTCGCTGACAAATTTGATGGCGAGTTTTTTCGCGATGAATTTCGCGGTTGCCTGACTATTGACGAGGATGTCGAGTACCTTGAGGCCGTCGTTGATGCCGCCTTCGTCGATCTTTTGGCCGAGCACGGTCTTTACACCGCCTTCGTGCCAGCGTGGATTGAAATAGAATTCGCCGCTGTCGACGTCTTCCGGAATTCCCTGCTGACGCTCGAGACGTGCAATGCGTTTGTCTTCGGTTCCGTCGATCATAGCGGCGGCGGCACGGCGATAGCCTTGCGGGTCGGCGATCGTCCAACCGGTAAAGCACTTTGCGACCTCGATGATGTCCTGCTGGGTGTATCCGCCGTCAACGCCGAGTGTGTGAAGCTCCATCAGTTCGCGGGCGTAATTTTCGTTTATCCCGCGGCTCGGGCGGTTCTGGCCGAGAGCTTGCGGATTCTCGCGCATTTGTTTGAGACGCTGGTCGAGCTGTGCATCGTTGACGCCGTAAAGCTGTTTGAGCCGTTCGCGTGCCTGCGGCGGAAGCTGGCCGCCATTCTTGATGATCTGCTGCAGACGCTGTGCGCCGGCACCGTTACCGGGCGTTTGTGCTTTTGGCGAGACAGACTGGAAATTGTCTAGGAAAAAGAGCATTGCGGGATGCTGCGCAGTGCCGATCAATAGGTCTTTGAAATTTCCAAGGGCGTTCTTTCGGAGCACATCTCGCTCGTAGCTCGGAATGTACCACCGCACTGCGGCCTTTCCGGCAAAGACGTTGAAATGATTCTGCCAAAAATCGACCATCACTTCCTGAAGCTGTCGCTCGGAGTAAACGTCCCGAAGTACGCGGTTGGCGACTATCTCAGGCAATATCTGACCGGCCGGTTTGAGGTCATACTCGCGATAAAGAGCGGCCAGCTGCTGTCGGCGCTGCATCTGTTCGGCCTTGGTATTGTCGGCCGTATCATTCACCGCCGGCTTCTGGGCCGCGGACTGGTCGTTCATTTTGGGATCGGCATTATTCTTAGCATTGGGCTGATTGCCGTTCGGGCCGTTCAGCCGGCGAAGAAGTGCACCCGGATTCGGATATTTGGCGAAAAGTTCAGCGGTCGACATATTGAAAATGTCGAGGCCTTTCACCTTGTTCTCCGCAACGGTGTCCGGTATCGACGCAGGATCGAGCTGTTGATCGATGTATTTCTGCAGGCCCATTGCCTTGACCCTTTCGACGTCACCCGGCCTTGCACCAAACCCGAGCCGATTGAGAACGTGCAGGATCTTCTGCTCCTGGGTCAACGGTTTCGCCGGAGCCGAAACGTTTGAACTCGCCGCAACGATGGGCAAGACAAGCGAGGCCATCATCAATGCAGCAGTGAGTTTTTGTCCGATCAATCGAAAATATTTCATTATTTCGTACCTCTTAAAATCGCGATCGCGTGTCGCATATCTGCAAACTTAGACGCGGGCCGCACGCGAAAGGGCGACAAAATTACGGCTTGTTTTCAGGCACTTCGGACGCTCGCGTACAACAATACGCTGCCTTCCGGCATCGAATAATTCACAGGGCATCAATTTTACGCTAGAATTGTGCCTGTCGGGCCTTGGCTAAAAACATGAAAATATACGGAATAACAACTTCGATCGTGATCCTGTTTGTGTCCATTTTCGCCTCAGCGGCGTTTGGACAAAATGAGACGTTTAGCTCGCCGAACGTTGACTATACTTTCACGCTGCCCGACGCCAGATGGAAAATGACGGTCAAGCCCTCGGACACAAGCCCGAACGTCGAATACGTCTATATCGACCGCAACGACGGGCACTTTGAGGTTCGAAAGATCCCCACTCGCAAGGACATTCTCCTGACCGACACGATCCGTGACGAAGAACAGAAACTGCAGTTTTTGCCGGGTTACGTGGCCGGGAAAGAAGAGAATTTTGCCGGCAAACATCGCGGCGTCGTCTTCAATTATGAATTCGTCCGCACCGGCCGCCCAATGAGCGGACGGATGTATTTTCTGCGGATCAATGACGATACCGTTTACGCGCTGAGATTCACCGGAATGAAAGACAAGCTTCGGTCGATACAAAACCAGACCGATTCGATCGCCCGGACGTTCACCGTCAAGTGAGGCGGAAGTCCAGCTTTGCTCCATTTGGAATGATGTAGCCGTTCGGTGTTCGAGCGGCTTTTTCGATTTCTTCGGCAAGGCCGCCGGCCCGACGATAACGCATCTTACCAATAACGTCATCCGGAAGTGAAGTCGTGATCGCAACGTCGAACCGCTCGGTCTTTTGCAGCAGGCTGAACGCCGTTTGCCCATTGACCTGATATTTTTCACAGAGCCTATCGGCCAGTGCACGGCTGTCATCAGCCTCGAACCAATCAAGAAAATCGGTCCGCCCGAGGCCCTCCGAACACTCCGCGAGAAACAGGATAGTACCGCCGTCGGCACATGCCCTTGAGGCCGCATCGAGTGCTTTGTGAGCCTGGATCATATTGATGTCGAACGGAGAGCCGCCACAGCTGACCACGACCAGCGGCCGCCGTTCGGTAATCTCGATCGTATATCTTCGGGCGTATTCGTCGCAGGCGGCCCTGTGTGACGACTTCCAATTACCGCAAACGAGGTCCACAACTTCGCCGCGGTCATTCACGATGGTCGTCATCGCAAACGCGGGATCGACCGCCTCGACCGCGGCAACAAAAGATTCGTGTACGGCATTTCCATCCAGAATTCCCGGACCGACGCCGTCTCGCCGATCCATTTTCTCGCAATCGAAAGCCAGTTTATGAGTTGCCGCGATCGTACGAGTCGAAGCAAGGCCCGGGCAAATTAGCTTGCGCCCGCCCGTAAAACCCGCAAAATAGTGGAACGACACTCCGCCGATTAGTATTACGTGGTCATGCTCGGTCAAAGCTAGGTTCAATTCGATCGGCTCACCGTGCGGGGTCTCGCCAAGCCTCACGATCTGCATCAGGTCTCTGGGCTCGTGGTCGAGTGTCTTGATCCGCTGGGCGATAAACGGCGTTATGATCGCTGTCTTTTCCGCTTCGGTGACTTTCCGGTGAATGCCGGTCGCGAAAATAATGCGAATGTCGAAGGCATTCACACCTGCCGCGATCAACCGTCTGACGACGAGATTAACGACCTGCCCGCAACCGACCTGTCGTGTCGCGTCCGGCACGACGATCAGGACACTCTCACCCGGAGCGACGATCTCCTCGAGTGTTGGCGTATCGATCGGCTTGTCGAGTCTTTCGCCGATCTCGGCGTCCGATAGCGGCGATAAGCTAGCGGACGGTGCCAAGATCTGAAATTGTGATTCGTCGTATTCGAGCGGAATTGCTTGGTTTCCGTATTTGAGGTCGATGAGCGGCATTTCGTGGAGTGGACTCTCAGGCGTTCCGGGCGGTCTCAAAGCACCTCGAACCGGTCTCGCAAACGTAAACGGCTTCGGCTTCCGAATCAGTGGTCTCCATTTGTATGGTTAGATGTCCGATGCCGAAACGCTCGTTCAACCGGTCGCGAATGGCGCTAAGCAACTCGGCGTGAGGCACTGAATCCTCGTGGTTGATGTGGGCCGACAACGCCTCGATCCCTGACGAGATCGTCCAAACGTGGAGATCGTGGACGCCGGTCACGCCTTCGGTCTCAAGCAAAACGTCTTCCACGCGGCTGACATCGATATGCCGGGGAGTTCCCTCGAGCAGTATATTGACGGACTCCGAAACCAATCGCCAGGCACCAAAAATGATGATAACGCTGATCAAAATACTGCCGACCGCGTCTGCCCATAACCACCCGAATGCCAGTATCAATAAACCTGCCGTGATCGCAGCGACCGACCCGAGCAGATCGCCCATCACGTGAAGAAATGCCCCGCGCATGTTCAGATCGTGCTTGTGGTCGGCGTGCAGGATCTTGGCGACGATAATGTTGACGATCAATCCGCCAAAGGCGATGATCGTCAATTCCATTGCATGAACCTGCGGCGGAGATTGCCAGCGGATAAGGGCCTCGTAGATCACCCAGATCGAAAGCAGAACAAGGGCGATCCCGTTGACGAAGGCGGCAAGGATCTCCAATCGATAATAGCCGTACGTTTTCCGCGAGGTCGCCGGGCGGGCAGCAAACCAGAATGCAAAAAGGGTCAGGCCGAGTGCCGCCACATCCGTAAGCATGTGGCCGGCATCCGCGATTAGCGCCAAAGAATTTGAAAGCCAGCCGCCGACCGCCTCAGCGACCATGTAAACGGAGGTGAGTACGAGCGCAACGGTCAACTTACCACGCTTTCGCGTCGCGCGGTCGTCTACGGGATGACTATGACCTGAACTCATATCCGGCTAATAGCGGCCCGTGACGTTGCCCGTCCTCATCGAAAGAATAAATCCGCTGCGATTGCCGCGCTCATCGCCGATCTCAACAAATGCTTCCGCCGAAGGTGTTGAGATCTGTAGCTTGAACGAGCCATCCGGCCCGGCATACGTCTGACGGCCCATCGCCCGCACCAGCATTCCGGGGTTCGTCCGTCCACCGACTATAAATACATTTCCACCCAGCGGTTCGACGGTCCAGCTTGAAGCTTCGATATTGACCGCCCCGCCGCGCTTGATCACCGTAAATTTCCACTGATCGTTCCAGTTGGTGGTCTGGCCGGACTTCGCGGTCGACTTCACTCGCCAATAGTATGTACCAGGCGTCAGGCCCGTCAGTCTGAATTCGTGCGATGAGATCGAACTTCGGTCGACCAGGATCGAATCCGAGGCAAATTGCGGATTACGAGCGACCTGCAGATAATAGCTCGCGGCATTACCGCCTTCGGCGTCGTTCCAGCTGAAATTAACAGTCACTCCGTTTCCGGACACATCTGTTATCTGTGCGGAGTTGTCGGGCGAGATCGGCCTTGGCGGTGCGAGAAGTTTTTCTCGATCAGACAGCTTACCGTTATTTACTGTGGCGTATTCATTTTCGCCTATAACGGTCTTGTCACCGCCGATGGTCGTTTCGACACCGCCTCGGCTGATCCGGATCTCTCCGCCATTTGCACCGTCAGCGTTAAAGCTGGCGTCCGTTTTAGGCTGAAGTTGGTTCTCGGATTCGCCAAGTTCGACGATATTCTTCGTGTCTTCAGGTTGATCGTTCGTGCGAACGTTCAACTGCCCATCGTTGACGCGGACCCTGACATTCTTACCGCCAAATATAGATGTACTGTCACGGACAACGACAGTACTGTTCGGCCGCACCGAATATACGGACCCGTCGATCATCTGGACAATGGCACGGCCGTCTGACTGGGTCTGAATAGTGTCACCGGCTGCCACGTAAGTCTCACGCGTAACCAAAATGGTCTCCCGCGTTTGGGCTCGAATTATTCGGACCTGTCCCTCGAACGATACGATCCTCGCCGCATCCTTGGGCATTTCAATATCGGTCGCCTGCGCAAACCAATTATTCTTCATTGCCCACCAAACGCCACCGCCAACCGCCGATGACACGACGACCAGCACGACCAGCCCAATGATCGTGCTCTTTCGAATGTGCCACCATTCGACGTAGAATTTGCGGTACTTATTTTCTTCCATTTAAGGCGGAACTACTCTGTGTCATCAGCCGCCGTTTTCTGCGGAAAGATCAGAGATAAGATCACCGACAAGACGATCGCCCCGACGACGACCGCGAGCGACAGGTTGATAACAGCCTGTTCGAACTCGTGATGCAGATATCTTTGCAGGAACACCACGAATACGGACCCGCTATCATTGCCCATTACCATTATCAGCCCATCGGCGAAAAGTGGCAAGAGCATTTTAAAACCGATAAAGCTCAAAACGAAAGCGAGACCATACTTGAGGAAGTGAAACTTATCCGCCAGATCCGAAAGGAGAAAGAAAAATGTCCGCAACCCGAGGATCGCAAATATATTCGATGTATAGACGATGAAACGGTCGGTCGTGATGCCGAATATCGCCGGTATCGAATCGACGGCGAACACAACGTCCGCAACGTTTATGACGATCAGGACGAGCAGCAGAAGCGTGCCGGTGCGTTTGCCGTCGACCTTGATGAAGAATTTTTCGCCCTCGTATTGCTTCGAAATACGAATAAATCGGGTAGTGAATCTAATGATCGCACTATCCTCCGGCTCGAATGCCTCATCGTCGCCGAACATCTTGATGCCTGTATAGATCAGGAAGACGCCAAAGAAATACAGGATCCAACTGAAGCTCTCGACAAGCTGCGCCCCGGCAAATATCATCACCATTCGCATCACGAGCGCCATAAAGATGCCCCAAAATAGTGCCCGATGCTGATATTTCTTGGGAACCTTGAAATAGCTGAAAATGAGCAGGAAGACGAAAAGATTGTCGATCGAAAGCGAAAGTTCGATCAGGTACCCGGTGAGAAATTCCTTTGCCTTGAACGCCCCGAACTGAAAATAGATGAAGGCCCCGAAAGCTAAGGCAAGCGAGATCCACACCAAACTCCAGGCTATCGTTTCCCTGCGGGTCGGTGCGTGCGTCCGCCGGTTGGCAATGCCGAGGTCCACGAAAAGAGCGAGAAACACGATCGCAAAGAACGTCGCCCAGACCCAGATTGGATATTCGATCGAGTTCATAATCGGGCTATTCGGGTAATGAGGCTAGAGCGTCGCCTCAAACAGTCGGACGATCTTTCCGAGCCCTTCTGCGTCTGTCTGCGAAAAATCGTTAAGCCGGTCGCTGTCGACGTCCAACACTCCGAAAACGCCTCCTCCGGCATCAAATACCGGAATCACGATCTCTGACTTCGAAGCGGAGGAACAGGCAATATGGCCCGGAAACTGGTCCACGTCCGGAACGATCACCGTTTCACGTGTCGTGTACGCGTGTCCGCAAACACCCTGATCAAATTTGATCCGCGTGCACGCCACCGGACCCTGGAACGGCCCGAGCACGAGTTCACCCGACCTTTCAACGTAAAAGCCGACCCAAAAGAAGCCCAACGCTTCGCGCAAAACGGCGGCAATATTGGCCATGTTTGCGACCGCATCTTTCTCGCCGCCGATCAACGCCTCGATCTGCGGAATGATCTCATCATAGATCGCCCCGCGATCGGCACCCATGGTAAATGCAATGGATTCAGCCATAAGGCTTGAGTTTACTGTGTATAGTTTTGCCGGGCAAATGATTCATCGTCTCGAAAAATGTATAATCGCAGGAGTTTTTTCAAGATAGGTGAACCACAGGGGTCAAATTGGAAACTTTCGGAAAAATCCTTTCAGTTGCTGTTGGCGGTGCTTTCGGCGCCGTCGCACGCTATTTGATAAACATCTCGCCCGCCGCCAACGTTTTTGACAAATTCCCGTTCCCCACCTTTCTGATCAATATCACCGGTTCTTTCCTGATCGGCTTTTTTTTGATACTGCTAACGGACAAGGTGCAGGTCAGCGACAATCTCAGAATGGCGATCATCGTTGGTTTCCTGGGCGCCTTCACGACATTTTCAACGTTTGAGGTAGAGATATTCGGGCTCGTCCGTGATCGCCAGCTTGTGACTGCTATCGTGTATTTATTTCTTAGCGTGACAGTTGGTTTTGCCGGAGTCATTTCCGGTGTAACGCTCGCCCGAGTTCTGTCTTTTCCTCGGTAGTGAAGCTCATTTCTGTTCAGTCCTTGTCCTTATCGTCGCCATTATTGTCTTCATCGTCAGCACTTTCCTGCTTTTTGAATAAGAACTCCAATTTTCCGGCCTCCGCGGGTGTTATGTTTGCTCCCATCAATCCAGCTGCAAACGCCAGAACCGGGTCAGTGCGCTGGATCAATGCGTCAGCGGTGGGTCCGACCGCACGATCCGGAATAACGCCAACATTTTCGAGCCGTTTGCCATCGCTCATTATTACGTCCGCTACGGTAACGTTCATCCCATAGAACGAGAACGTTTGAAATTCGGCTACTCCCCGTTGATTTAGCATCGATATCTGGAAACTCGTCATCACGGCACCGGCACTAACGTCCCCAATGATCCTGCCGCGTTTTTCAAGTTGGATGACGCGGGCAAAGACCTCGGACGCCGACGCGGAATCGCTATCGATGAGTACCGTAATTTCCCCGGAAAATTTACCGTTCTTGACCGGTTTTGCGACCCGAGATTCGGTTTTGTTTCGCTCCACCATGTCGGCGATCTTAACTTCGCGATCAAAGAAATGCCCAAGCAAATATTGCTCGATCTTGACGCTGCCGCCGTGATTTCCCCGTAGATCGAAAATAAGCTTTGAACTGCCCTCAGTTTCCTTCATCATTCGATCGATGAATTTCTTTTCAACCGAAAAAGTGCGTAATTTGCACCCGACGATCTCCTGCGATATCTTCTTGCACTTGTATGGATCCTCGCTCTTTTCTTTTTGCAGCTTCTCGGCCTCTTTCTTTCGTTCTTCTGGCGACTTGAAGCTGGCAACGATCGCGAGATCTTTTATATTATTCCCAGACCTTTCAATAGTTATCGGCAGAAGCGGCATCGGCTCGAGTTGGTACAGATAATAGTTCAATACCCAGAGCGTCTTTCGGGTAACAGGATACTGTCCGATCTTTTTCAATACATCACCGACCTTCAGACCTTTTGCGTCCGCATCGCTGCCTTTCTTGACGTCAACGACGTAACATTTGTCGCCGATCATCTGCATCGAAAATCCGTATTCAACTCGATCTCTGCGACCCGGCGGGAAGAACCGCGTATGCGAATCGTTGAATTCCAGCACGAGGGACGCGATCACCCGAAAGATCTGAGCATTTGTTTGAAGCTTCTTTACTTTTTCCTCCGCTTCCTTAAATCGCTGATTTATGTCAATTCCGCGATAGTGCTTGTCATAATAGTACTTCTCCAATATTTCTTTGATGCCCTTGAGCATGCTGATACCGCGCGATCGGTTCACATCGGGATCGGAACCGCCATTGAACTCGTCGAGACGTATCTGGGCGAGAATAGGTGTTGAAAATGCAAAAAGAAGGAGTAGAAGAACGATGCTTTTCCGAAATCTTGACATCACAAGCCTCCGTGAGAGTTTTTTGGATTCGTTTCCGTTGAGGTCAATAACCCGAGTATTTCGTTTTGCTAATATCTTTGTAAACTCGCCCTCATTCGTCGAACGGCGGCGGCGGCTTTTAACGCATTCTCAGATGTGACCGTTAGGTGTCCCATCTTCCGGCCCGGACGCGGTTCAGCCTTGCCGTATAGATGAATTTTGACATTTGGATCGGACATCGCAGCGGTCCAGTTTGGTTCTCCGTTTTGCCAGATGTCACCGAGCAAATTCGCCATTGCGGCCGGACGGTAAAATTCGGTCGAACCCAGCGGAAGGCCGCACACCGCTCGAAGCTGCTGTTCGAACTGCGAAGTAACACACGCATCGAACGTCAAATGACCCGAATTGTGCGGTCG
Organism: Acidobacteriota bacterium; assembly: GCA_029781855.1. Taxonomy (GTDB): domain Bacteria; phylum Acidobacteriota; class Blastocatellia; order Pyrinomonadales; family Pyrinomonadaceae; genus OLB17. The sequence continues at coordinate 19,435 of JAKOVX010000077.1, forward strand.
CGGGGCCAACTCGTTGACCAGCAGCCGACCGTCGCGAGTCAAAAAGTACTCAACGCAGAGCGTTCCGACGTAACCTAGGGCCTCCGCAATATTGCGCGTGATCTCAATGGCTTCGTTAAATGTCCTTTCCGAAACGATCGCCGGGGCAAACGAAACATCGAGTATGTGATTGGCGTGCTCATTCTCCATCACGCCGAAATGGGCAAAGTTTCCGGCCTGATCCCGGGCGCAAACAACGGAAACCTCTTTATCAAAATCAACGAACGACTCCAGTACCGACTCTTGTCGGCTCAGCTTTTCGAAAGCCGGTTCGATGTCGGCGGGTGACATTATCTTCGACTGGCCCTTGCCGTCATATCCGAATCCGGCGGTTTTCAGCACGCACGGCGTACCCAATGAGCCAACCGCTTCGCGCAGTTCGTCAAGCGTCGTAACGTGTCTGAACGGCGTTACCGGAAATCCGTTCTCGGAGAGAAAGGTCTTTTCCCGACGTCGATTCTGCGCAATATGGAGCACCTCGCCGCGGGGAAAGACGTCGACGAATTCCGACGCTGCCTCGACGCATGCCGAAGGTACGTTCTCAAACTCAAAAGTCACGACATCGACGCTCTGCGCGAATGTCCGGACCTCGTACAGGTCTTCGTATGCAGCTTGTGTCTCAATGTCCGCGACCTGGCCGGTCGGCGTATCGCTCTCGGGTGAAAAGGTGTGGACGCGATAGCCGAGCTTGCGCGCCTCGATCGCGAACATTCTCCCCAGCTGCCCGCTTCCGAAAACACCGATAGTCGAATTTGGAAGGATAGTCTTCGTCACAAATTTCGAGATCAAGAAAAAAGGTTGATCTCCAAGATTAACCCAATTTCGTCTCGATTTGAATTCGTGACCTGATTTACTTGGCGGAATCCATCAGCTTCTGCGTTTCGGCAACGTGCCGATTCGATTCAACCAGCGATGGGGCGTTCTGGACGGCGTTCTTGAACGGCGTCACACGTTTCTGGTCTGCCTCGCTGCGAGTCAGAGCCGGGGCGTTCTGTTGATTCCTGGGAACGGCCGATCGTACTGGGATCGTCGAAGGCACCTGATCGTAAGATTTCTCAAAACTTGAGAACAGATAATATGCGCCGCCGACAATGAGAGCGATTATCAATAGCGTATAGAGCCACGTCGACTGTTTGGCCTGTTCGCGCGGGCTGACCACCTTGCTTTTCGGTACAAGCGGTTCCAGCTTATCCCATCCGCAGCGGCGGCAGGCCCGGACCTTATCTGGGTTCATATAGCCGCATTCGCGGCATCGGATTCCTTTCATCGCTTAAACACACGACCGTTTGAAGGCTAAACGGCGGCCTCCCTGGTAAATTAAAGGACATTTCGTGGGAAAATGTCAACATTTTTTAACAGTGTTGGCCACTAAATGTGGGCGCGGTCACTGCGAAATTTCTGTCTGTTTGTTTAAACGGTGTGCCACCTTTTCGCTCAGGAGTTCGCGTAACGCATCTGAAGCTATCCATTTGGCGGATCTCGAACCGCGTGCCCTGATGCGTTCGGCAGCGTCGATCGCGAGCTTGTTCAGGTACCGGCTGCGTTTACCCATCTGCCGGAGCGACCAATTGACGGCCTTTTTGATGAAGTTTCGATCGTCGTCGGAATGTTGCTCAAGTAGCGGCAGGAAAGCAGCGAAGACGGCATCGTCGGCTTTCTTGTCGTGGACTGTAAGCCAGGCGATCAAGACGATGCCCGCACGTTTTACAAACTCCTGATCTGACGCGCTCCATTCCAACACCTTCTCATAGGCCAACGGTGTTCGTGAAAACAAATGTCCGCAAGTGCCGTCGCAGATCGCCCAGTTATCGAAATCGCTTGCCCATCGATCCATCTGCTCCGCAGTTACTTTTTTGGGGTCATCGACGAGATACGCGAGACCCCGAGCATCGTGGATCCCGGTCTCCCAAAGCTCCAGGGCCAATTCATGTCTATCGGCCGCGGTCTTTTTGAGTTGACGTGCAAGGTGCTTCAGGACCGGGGCCGTAACACCGAAGGCCTCCTTCGCGACGATCCCGTACCTGGCCATTCCGGCGACGTTTTCCGGGCTTCCCGCTTTTCGAAGTTTCTCGATTATCTCAAGAACAGGCATCTAGGCGGGTTTGCTCATAAGCACGGTTTTCGTCTGTTTCGCTCTGAATCCGTGGAGTTTCTTGCGTAGCTCCGGCCGTGAGTTCGCCAGGATCGCAATGGCCAAGAGCGCCGCATTCTTTGCCCCTGCCTGCCCTATGGCGAGCGTGCCGACCGGAACGCCGGCAGGCATCTGAGCGATCGACAGGAGCGAGTCGAGGCCTTTCAGGGCACGGCTCTCGACCGGAACGCCGAGCACGGGCAGCACCGTTTGCGACGCACACATTCCCGGCAGATGAGCGGCACCACCGGCACCGGCGATAATGACCTCGATGCCGCGGCCCTCGGCTCCCTTGGCGAACTCGAACAACAGGTCCGGCGTCCGATGGGCCGAGACGATCTTGCTCTCGTGCTCCACGCCGAACTCTGTCAGCGTCTGCGAAGCGACCTCCATCGTCGGCCAGTCGGACTTGCTTCCCATGATTATCGAGACAATTGGTGCCGTCGGGCGTAACTTAGCCATTACTTTTTCCTTACCCGTCCCTCGATCCTCGGGTTGTATTTCGGTGATCGTTTCAAATACTTGATCATCGACTGAAGGATCTCGACGCCGGTCCTTTGAGACGACAGGGCGTTTTTGAAAGACATGAAGCCGTCACCGCCATCCGCCAAAAAATTAGAGGTCAATACGTTATACAATTTAGTATCGTCCAGGGCCGACCCGTTGATAAGACACGATGTTACCCGACTGCCTACCGGCTTTGCTTCATCATAGACCAGCTCCACGCCATGCGAAGCCTGCAGGATGCCGTTCGTCAGGCTCGCCCCATGTTCAAAGACCCCTCTAAGGTCACTGCCCTTCATCCGTAGCTTCACAATCGTGTTTGGGAACGGAAACGCCGAGATCAGGTCGCCGACGGTGACCGGTCCGGCCTCGATGTCCTGTCGAAGCCCGCCGCTGTTAGTTAAAGCGAGGTCATTATCCGGATATGACGCGAGCATTGAGTCGGCGACCACGTTGCCCATTACTGATTCCTCGCTATATGAGCGCGTGAGCGGGGCCGAACTATTGGTCACGACCTCATCTGTGATCGCCTTAAGCTTGTCGTTCCACTTTTTTATGACCTGAGCCATTTGTGGATCGTCCTCGACCTCGTCGTCGAAGACGTAATCGAGATGGTTCTTGTAGGACGTGATCTTACGTTTCTGTTTGTCATACATGATGTCCAGCCTGCCGAGTTCGATCGTATAGGCGTCGGTTGAAACGACGATCGTTCCGTTCGCGACGATCGGCTCCTTGATCCCGCTGTGAGGATGGCCTGTCACCATCAGGTCGATGCCGCGCACGCTTTTGGCGAGGTCGATGTCGTGCTGGTGGTTTCGGATCACGTCTCCTTCACCCCCGGTCGACTGGGTGCCAGGAATGCCGATATGGATCAGTAGTATGATGAGGTCGGTTTTCGGCTTCAGTTCTTTGATGTATTTGCGCAGGTACGCTCGCTCATCCCTAGCCTCGACACCCGTCACCATCTCAGCGGCGGTCGTGTCGTAGAACGCAAATTTCTCGTGCAGTCCGATGATGCCGAGCCGGAGCCCGCCAACGTTTTTGATGATGTAGGGATGAGGCCAGAGTAGCTTGTTCGTCCCTTTCAGAAAGATATCGCCGTTGAGCATTGGGAACTTGGCTCTCTTGAACTGTGTGAGCGCGTTCTGCCAGCCGTAGTCAAACTCGTGGTTGCCGACACATGCGGCATCAAGCCCAAGGTAATTAGCCGCGTCGATGACCGCTTCGCCCTTTGTTAATGAGCTGACGTATGGGCCAGCAAAAAAGTCTCCGGCATCAACATAAACAGTTGCCGGGTCAGCGGCTTTGGCCTTTTTGACCAAAGTGGCGATATTGGCAAACCCGCCGATCGGCCGCGTCTTGTCAGCCCACGGGACGATCTGAGCCTCGAAATGCGCGTGTAGGTCGTTCGTATAAAGTACGGTGAGCTTCTTTTCCTGCGAATAGGCCGCCGGGACCAGCGCGGCCTGAAGGACGATAAAGGCAATGATCTGTAAAAGCGATCTCTTCACTAACTTACCTCCTGATTCGGGCACAGTTCGGGCCGGGTGCCTTTGGTTCTGCCGAAGTGCGATAGTTTCTCGGTCTCGACCACTTCGGATCCGGCGAATCCGCAATACTTTTGTCCTCAATTTACGTTTGACGCGAACACGACTAAAATAGCGTTAATTTATTAACTTACTTTTCACTAATGTATTTAAGGATAGACTGTAATTTGAATTTCTTAAAATTTGCCGCGTAAATAGAAACAAACAGTAAAAATGTCAACGATATACTATACCCTTACAGATGAAGCGCCGATGCTGGCGACTTATTCTTTTTTACCGATCGTCAAGGCTTTTGCAAGATCCGCAAACATTGATATCGAGGCCCCGGACATCTCGCTTGCCGGACGGATCCTGGCTAACTTCCCGGAATACCTGAACGACGAACAAAAGGTTCCTGATTCACTTGCGGCGTTGGGCGAATTGGCGACAAAACCCGAAGCCAACATCATCAAACTGCCGAACATTTCGGCCTCGGTGCCGCAGTTAGAAGAGGCGATAGCCGAGCTTCAACGACAGGGTTACGCAGTGCCGAACTATCCTGCAGAGCCCAAAAATGATGAAGAACGCGCCATCAACCAGAGATACGCACGCGTCCTGGGAAGCGCTGTAAATCCTGTGTTGAGAGAAGGAAATTCTGACCGCCGTGCCCCGAAAGCCGTAAAGAATTACGCAAAAGCGCATCCGCACAGAATGGGCGTTTGGGCTTCGGATTCCAAAACCTCGGTCGCACATATGGACGACGGAGATTTCTACGGTACGGAAAACTCAACCACCGTGGATTCGGACGGAAAATTCAGAATTGTCTTCTACGGAAATGACGGTTCCGAAAAAGTGCTGAAAGATCTCGCCCCGTTAAAGGCAGGCGAAGTTATCGATTCTTCCGTCATGCATCTCTCCGCTTTGAGATCGTTCGTGAAACATGCGATCGACGAAGCCAAAGAGCAAGGTGTTCTCCTTTCCGCCCACCTGAAGGCGACCATGATGAAGATCTCCGACCCAATAATTTTCGGGGCGATAGTGGAAACTTACTTCAAAGACGTTTTCGAAAAATATAAAGGCACTTTTGCCGAACTGGACATCAATCCCAACTACGGACTGGCCACGCTTTTCGAAAAGATCGCCGGTCATCCGCGGGAAGCCGAGATCAATGCAGACATCGAAAGGTCGATCGAGAACGGGCCTGCGATCGCGATGGTCAATTCGGACAAAGGGATCACTAATTTCCACGTGTCTTCGGATGTGATCGTTGATGCCTCGATGGCCGCATTGGTCCGCGGCGGCGGAAAAATGTGGAATAAAGATGGAAAGGAGGAAGACACGCTCTGCATTATCCCCGACAGGACCTACGCGGGTTTTTACGACGCGATCATCCGGGACATGAAACAAAACGGAGCGATCGATCCGAAAACTTTCGGTTCTGTTCCCAATGTCGGTTTGATGGCTCAAAAAGCCGAAGAATATGGTTCGCACGACAAGACCTTTCAAATGTCGGGAACCGGAACAGTCACAATCGAGGATGAGAACGGCAATGTTTTTTTGGAACAGCAAGTTCAAGACGGCGATATTTTCCGAATGTGCCAGGCCAAGGACGCTCCGATCCAGGACTGGGTAAAGCTGGCGGTAACCCGTGCACGACTTTCTGACACACCAGCGATTTTCTGGCTCGACAGCGGCCGTGCCCACGATGCGCAGATCATCAAGAAGGTAGAAAAATACTTGAAGGATCATGATCTAACGGGTCTCGACATCCGGATCATGGATGTGAAGGACGCGGTGAGTGAGACGCTAAAACGTGCCAGAGCCGGAATGGACACGATCTCGGTATCAGGCAATGTTTTGCGAGATTATCTTACGGATATGTTTCCCATTTTGGAACTCGGAACTTCTGCAAAAATGCTTTCGATCGTTCCGCTGATGAACGGAGGCGGTTTGTTTGAAACCGGCGCCGGAGGAAGTGCCCCGAAACACATCGAACAATTCTTGAACGAAGGCTATCTGCGTTGGGACTCGCTTGGTGAATTTCTTGCGTTGCAGGCAAGTTTCGAGCATCTGGCTCAGACCCAGGGCAATAAAAAGGCGCAGATCCTCGCCGATGCTTTAGACACTGCGAACGCGAAGTTTCTGGAAACCGACAAATCTCCGGCGAGAAGGGTCGGGCAAATTGATAACCGGGGTTCACATTTCTATTTGGCAATGTATTGGGCCGAAGGGCTTGCAGATCAAACCGAAGACGCTGAAATTGCCGCAAAATTTGCTCCCGTAGCCGAAGCGATGCAGGAAAACGAAGCAAAGATAAATGAAGAGCTGATCGGTGCCCAGGGCAAGCCTCAGGATGTCGGCGGCTATTATCATCCGAATTCCGAAAAGGCGTTTGCTGCGATGAGGCCGTCGGCTACGCTGAACGCAATAGTGGACGGCATCTAATATCTTCGGGGCCAAAGTGGTCGGCCATTGTCCGGTGATGGAAATTGAAAGTACCGCAATCGGATCCGGCCCGAACCGGTGCATTGTCCGCCGATGCTCATGGTCCTGAACTCTGTTTTTGCAACTTTTGGGACAAAATTGCGTGAGGGAAGTATTGTGAAAATATTTGTGATCCTGACATTTTTGGCCACGGCGCTTTCGACGGCAGCATATGCCCAGTTTCCTCAGATGAAGCGGGCCGAGGAACGCCGCCAGGTGATGATCGCCGCGGACGAAGAGCGCCAGAAAGCTGCGAAAGAGAACAAACCGGCACCGGTCCTGCCGCGGCCCGTAATGAACGTCGATGTGCAGATGACGCTTTCAGAGGGTGATTACAAGACGTTTGCCGAGGCCAAGCAGCACGCCGCCACGCGGATCTCGGATGGTGACACGGCTTGGCTGTACGTAAAATTGAACGGAAAACTTGAGCGCTTCGTTAACAAGGTCCCGTCGCCGGATGGCGGTGAGCGATATCTTTTGTATGTCGAGTACGGCCCTCAAGGGGACATTACCGCAAAGAGCCATCAGATCATTGAGTTTCGCAAGGACGAATTGGCGCAGACCGAGTTCAAGTTCAGCCTTTCTCCCGGAAGGGCCGGCCACAACAAAACGCTACCGATCTTTTTCAAGAACGTCGCCGCGTCACGGCCCGGCCTCTGGAACAACGAGATCCGCGTCACGGATATACCGGCGTTTCCGCGCAGCCCCAATGACTACCTGGCAAAGGTCGGCTTCACGTGCGACTTTTCGAAAGGGATCTCAAGGTACCCGGCTGAAAGGGAAGCATTCCGGTCGATGATGCTGCGAGACACGACAGACGAGACCAAACTCCCTGTTCGTGGAGCTTTTGACGATCCGGAAGTCCGCACGGCTCTTCTAACTCGCCTTAAGGCCGAAGGGATCGAGCCGCTAAAGGTGTATTTCTCGGATGATTTCTGGCTAGAATACAGCGACCTTCCGACCTTCACCCGTCAGTTCCGCACGGTCACCGCGACGTTTCTCTATAACAAGGACGGCGGCTGTATGTACGGCACCGCCGACTTTACCGAGCCCTATGAGGCGATGAACAACGGGTTTGGCGAAGCAAAGATCGAGCTGAAAAAGGATATTGCTGTTCCCTGCTCGGAGTTTAAGTAGCACCCGTGGCCGCTATCTGATTTATCGCCGAAGCCAGGGAAACGTCAAAATCAGTTATCCCGCCGCGGTCGTGAGTCGTAGTCGCGACCTCCGCGTAACCCCAACCGAAGGTGATGTCGGGATGGTGATCGAGGTCTTCGGCGATCTTACCGACTTTGTTGACGAAAGCTAACGCCTCGGCAAAATTGCCAAATTCGAAACGGCGTTTCAGCATTTTGCCGTCGATGTTCCATCCGTTCAGCTTGCTCATTCGCTGCGTGATCTCGTCTTGGGAAAGTAATTTGCGCTCCATCGTCTTTCTCCGCTCCTCGCGTATACGCTATAATCTTGGTTTTATAACTGTTTATTAAAGGTATATTTACGATGAGCCGTTGGTCAAGAATCATTATTATTACTGGCGTGATCGCATTGTTCTCGGCGTGCTCGCAGCCCAAGGTGGCGACACCGATTGAGACGTTCAAAACTTATACCAAGGCGATCAAGGCAAAAGATACGACGACGATGAAACTCCTGCTTTCTGACGCGACGATCAGAATGCACGAAAGGGAAGCGAAGGCGCAGGGTGTCACGGTCGACGATATCGTCAAACGCGAGACGCTCTTCAACCCCGATCAGAAGACCGTCGAGTACCGAGAGGAAAAGATCGATGGCGACAAAGCAACTCTGCAGGTAAAAAACTCTTACGGCTCGTGGGAAACGGTACCGTTCGTCCGCGAAGACGGAGTCTGGAAGATCGATAAGGCCGGCTATGCCGAGCAGATGATGAAAGATGTCGAAGAAAATAATAAAAAGATCGACGACATGATCAATAATCCAGGCGGCCCGATCCCTACGCCGCCCGCATCTGCGACCCCTTAATAGGAGAAACGAGTGTCAGTTATCAAACCCTTCCGAGCTTTGCGTCCGCGTGCCGAATTGGCCGCCCGGGTCTCGAGTGCTCCGTACGACGTGCTCTACGAGTCTGAGGTACGTGAGATCATCGCTGCCGAGCCAAGCAGTTTCTTGCTTGTGACGCGGCCGGACGGTGACTTTCCAGAAGGTGAAAAGCCAACGTCGGAGGCTCAGTTCGTGCGTGCGCGTCAAAATCTTGAGACTCTGATACGGGATGAGGTCTATTCAGTCGACCCAGAATCGGCGATCTACGTATATCGCCTGACGGCAAATGGCCACTCGCAAACCGGAGTCGTCGCTTGCTGCTCGGTCGATGAATACGAGCAGGGCCTGATCAAGAAACATGAAAAGGTCCGCCCCGATAAAGTCGAGGACCGCACCGGCCACATGCTCGCGGTTGGGGCACAGACCGGACTGATATTTCTGGCGTTTCGCGGAACGGACGAGCTTCGTGGATTGTTCAATTCTGTCACCGGCGCAACGCCGCTTTACGATTTCGAAGGCGAGGATGGTGTCCGTCACACGATCTGGCGAATAACTGAGACTGAGCCGTGGACAGCCGCTTTCAAGGACGTTCCCGCTCTCTACATTGCCGACGGCCACCATCGTGCGGAGAGCGCATTGCGAGCACGCTACGCCATCCGCGACGGCGATCCGGGATTTACCGGTAATGAAGAATGCAACTACGTCATCGCCGGTGTCTTCCCTGCCGAGGATCTCAGCATACTCGCGTACAACCGCGTCGTGACCGGACTGAACGGACTTAGCGAAGTTCAATTTTTCGCGAAATTGGCTGATTATTTCATCGTCACCGAATCGGACCGCAAAGTGCCGGAACAACGCGGCGAAATATGTATGTATCACGCCGGGAAATGGTACACGCTTCGGTTCAACGTCAATTACATTCGCGAACCCGACCCGATCGAGCGACTCGACGTTAGCATTTTGCAGAAATACGTTCTCGAGCCGGTACTAGGTATCAAAGATGTCCGGACCGATGAGCGTATCGGCTTTGTCGGCGGTCGCCGCGGTACCGCCGAACTCGAACGCATGGTCGACGGCGGCGAATTTACACTTGCCTTTTCGATGTACCCAACGACGCTGGACGATCTTTTCGCCGTCTCGGACATGAACGAGATAATGCCGCCGAAATCAACGTGGTTCGAACCGAAGTTAAAGGATGGGTTGCTCGTCCATATGATCTGATCGAAATGATCGACAGCAAGCTCGCGGACCTGCGACACGAATATTCCAGGAGCAAGCTTTCCGCCTCGTCGGTGGACCGCGATCCGTTCGTCCAGTTCGGTAAATGGATGGACGAGGCTCTTGCATCCGAACTACCCGAACCGACCGCGATGGTACTTGCGACCGCGTCGGCGGACGGCAGACCAACGTCGCGCGTCGTTCTGCTGAAAGGGTTCGACAGCAACGGTTTTGTGTTCTTCACGAATTACAACAGCCGCAAGGGCCGGCAATTGGCTGAGAATCCGAATGCCGCGCTCCATTTCTTTTGGCCTGAACTGGAACGGCAGGTAAATATCAGCGGTAATGTCGAACGCGTCTCCGATGAGGAATCCGATGAGTATTTCGCTTCGCGCCCCTACAAGAGCCGGATCGGGGCGTGGGCGTCGCATCAGAGCGAACCGCTTGCCTCCCGAGCTGAACTCGTCAAACGTGCAGCGGCGCTTATGTTAAAGCACCCGACTGGCCACGTTCCCCGCCCGCCGCATTGGGGCGGTTACCGTGTGCGGCCCGAACGGTTCGAATTCTGGCAGGGCCGCGAGAGCCGTCTGCACGACCGTATCTGTTACGACCTGACCAACGGAAAATGGAAGATCTCTCGGCTCTCTCCGTAAGCAAGATGGCCCTTATCGAGACAGAACGTCTTCTCATCCGACCGATCACGCAGGACGACCTGTCGTGGCTTGTGGAAATGCGTTCTGCCCCTGCGGTAAACAGGTATATGGGCGGCCCGGCGATGCAGAATGCCGACAGGCTTGCCGAACGAATGAAATTCTATCTCTCGAGTAACGAGAAGTTCGGTTTCGGATTTTCGGTTATGTCGCTAAAGAGCAATGGCGATCGGATCGGTACCAGCGGCCTCGTCCCGCTCGCCGACACGGGCGAGATCGAGATCGGATACAATCTCTCGGAAAAGTATTGGCGGCAGGGTTTCGGTTACGAATGTGCGATGGCTTGGCTCCGCTTCGGATTTGAGACCGCCGGCCTCGAACGCATCGTCGCGGTTGCCCATCCGGAAAACATCGGGTCGTGGCGTATCATGGAAAAATGCGGCATGCGATTTGAAAAGACGGGCCGGCATTACGAAATGGATGTCGTTTATTACGGCATCTCGCGAGAGGAGTTTCTCGGCCAGAATTCGAATTTATGAAGCCGAACATTCCAAAGCTGATCTTTGCGGTCATGGCGAGCCTGTACATTCTCTGGATCGCCTACGACCCGATGCAGGGCAGTTTTTTGGACAATGTCGATCTGCCGATCCACGAAACCGGCCACCTGCTCTTCAGGCCGTTCGGTGAATTCATGATGGTAGCCGGCGGGTCGCTTTTTCAGGTGATCTTTCCGCTGGTCTTTGTCGGGTACTTTGCGTTTTGGCAGCGGAGCTTTTACTCGGCGGCGATCGTCCTGCTATGGGTCGGGCAGAGCATTTTGAACGTCTGGGTCTACGCGTCGGACGCTGTCGTGATGAAGCTCGTCCTGACCAGCGGTTTCACCGGCAGCGAGGGCAGTTTTCATGATTGGAATTATTTGCTGACGGCAACGGGCCTGCTCGATTCGACCAAAGGTGTGGCTAAAGTGATACGCTTTATAGGTACGCTGACAATTATCGCCGCGAGTGCCGCGGCGGTTTATTTTTCGTTGCAGAACCTTGCGAACGAAGAAGAATTCGAAGAGATATGAAAATAACGCTCATCACAGGAGCCTCGAGCGGCATAGGCGAAGCATTCGCCCGACGGCTGGCTGCCGAAAAGCACGATCTGTTGCTCGTGGCACGTTCCGAAAAGGCACTGCACGAATTGTGCGATGAGCTGATGCTCACACATCACATAACCGCCCATTATATGGTTCTCGACCTGACCGAACACGGTGCCGACGCGGAGCTCTGGGCTGAGACTGAAAAGCACAAATTCGAGGTCGACTGGCTGATCAATAACGCGGGCTACGGTTCGGTCGGCGATTTTTCCAAGCTCGACCGCGAGAACGAGTTGAAAATGATCGACCTCAATATCCGTTCTCTCGTCGCCCTGACGCACCGTTATCTCGGGCCGATGCGTGAACGGAAAAGCGGAAAGATCATCAACGTGTCGTCGGCCGCCGGGTTTCAGCCGATCCCATTTATGGCAACGTACGCGGCGACCAAAGCGTTCGTTTCGTCATTCTCGGAGGCGATCGCCGAGGAAAACGCGCCCTACGGTATTCAGGTACTTGCCTTGTGTCCGGGTTCGACGAAGACCAATTTTTTCAACGCCTCGGGGATCGACAGGCCAATTCAGGTGAAGGGCCAGCAGACCGTCGACGATGTAATCGAGACGGCTATGAAAGCCATCGCAGGCGGCCGGAGAAAGGTCGTTTCGGGTTTTGCGAACAAGGTCGGAGCCTTTCTGGGCGGGCACGCGCCGCATTTTCTGTCGTCGTGGGCAATGGCCAAGGCACTCAGGTCGAAATACCAGGGAGACAAATGAGATTTACCGTCCTCGGCAGCGGATCGACCGGCAATTCGGTGCTGATCTCGACCGAAAAGACCAACGTCCTTGTCGACGCCGGGATGAGCGCCCGCGAGATACTGCGTCGGCTCGGCGAAATGGGCGTTTCGCCCGATTCGCTGGACGCGGTGCTCGTCACGCACGAACACAGCGACCACGCCGGCGGCCTGCGGGTGCTGCTCCGGTCGGTTGACTGTCCGGTCTATATCTCTAAAGCAACTGAGGACTCTTTCTACGACACGCGGGCCGGCGGGCTCAACGGCGACAGTGAATCCTCAAAGCGCCAAACCGCCCTCCGCGAAAGAACGGTCGAGATCGAATCGACCCGCGAATTCCGCATCGGCGACCTTGATTTTGAGCCTTTCAGCGTGCCGCACGACGCGGCTGATAACTTCGGTTTTGTCGCGAAAAAGGACGGCGTGAGGGTCGCGACGCTGATGGATTTTGGCCATATTACGGACCTGATAAAGGAGAAATTGACCGGCTGCGACGCGATCGTTGTTGAGTCAAATCACAGCCGCGATATGCTGCGGGCGTGCTCGGTCTACACCTGGGAACTGAAGCAGCGGATCATGTCCCGGACCGGGCATCTCTCCAACGAAGACCTCGGCGACTGGCTCCAAAACGACTTTGACGGCCGGGCCCGGCACATCGTCCTCGCCCACCTGTCGCAGCGTGCCAACGAACCGCACCTCGCCCGGCTGATGGCCGAGACCGCCCTTCAAATGCGTGCCCCGCTCTTCCGCGCCGAGACGAAGATCACGATCTCGCATCACAAGCAGCCGACCGAGTGGATCGCGTTTTAAGGGGTGCCCCCCGAGCAAGTGAAAATTTTGAGCGGAACGTGTTTTTATGTTTTTTGCCGGAAAAAATGGCGAACGGCGGCAAAGCCTGTAATAGCAGTGGTCAGGCGCACTCGATACCCGTCTCAGGCGCACTCAAACCCCCTCTCAGGCGCACTCGATACCCCCCTCAGGCGCAATGTTTACCCCTCTCAGGCGCTATGTTTCTGATCGAAATTTTAGGGCTGAAATGCCGCTTTGTTGCATACGATCCGCGGATGCTCATTTAATGGCGTATTTTTGCGGGCTTTTAGTGGCGCATTAACCTACGAAAAATTCGCTTTTCGGGTGCGCAGCGGTGACCGGTATCTCGGCGGGTATTTCTTCGCGTGTATGACCAAGGACCGCGAACCGGCATTCCGCCGTTGATTGCGGTGTTCATCGGACCCGATAGCCCCAATGATCTCTCCGCTGATATTTGTCTTGATGACGGTGACGTGAACGTTCGCTGGTGCGCAGAAGACGGGATGGGCCGCAGGTGGGATGCCGACATCGCCGCCTTTTACCCCGCTACCGGCGACGTTGTCCTCGCCCTTCTTCGATAGGCTATTTGCTTCCTGATTTTGGATTCTGACCGCTAAGAACTGCTCGTCTGCTGCGGCCATCTCTCAATTTGCGCATAATTCAGGCTCAATGTTTTAAGCCCGATTTTTCTGCGACACATCTTATTTACAAAACTTGCGCCATTTCATTCCACGTTTTGAATCTCTTAATGCCGGATCGGCGGATCCGTCCAAAACCCGCTATTTATGACGGTTCTTCCTTCTGTATTCGACTTTCAGGATTCTCATGCATTAGATACTTTGCTCTTAGTCGTGAAAATTTCATCGTATCCTTAACGCTAAGGGCCGATGCGATCAGACTATACGAGAAAAGAAATTCGAAAGCGAGAAAGAATATATTGAACTGGGCGTATCCGTCGGGGTGCTTTTTCAAGAAATAGTCAGTTGCCAAATATAAAACAATTGAGTAAATCAGGCTCAAAAATAACATTAGAAGGGTGACTCCAAATGTGTCGAGTAAAGCCGTAAAATCGCCTTCTTCCTCAAGAAACCTAATGAAATCATTGTCAGAAGACGCCATTATGATAGCGAGCGAGGCAAAGAAGAGCGAAAAAACAATTGAAAGTACCGAAATACCGACGCTATAGAAAGAAATTGTGAAAGATGCGTTCAGCGTAGCAGGCAAAAACACCGCTGTTACCAGCGTTATGAACAATGCCAGGACTGTATCCCAGCTTAAAACGATCGTTCTGATCTTCATTAATTTGTACGGTCAATTATGTTTAGTAAAGTTTGATAAATCTGTTCTAGTAGATCCGCTGGTTTCTCGAGATCCGGCGAAACATCCTGAAATACGTCGCGTTCGCTATCACTAGTGCTTATCGTTTTCTCGCCACCATTTTCATCTATCCCAGAAACACGGGAACTTCCGTAACCGTCCTCTGACATCAGAAACTTATTTTCCGTCTCGTCATCAATAAGAATTCGCCCTTTGTTCGCGGTACTTTCCTGAATTTCTCGGTACTTGTCGATGTGGTTCTTCTGCAGCCTTTCGTCAATTGCGCGCCAACGTTCATCGAAATTTGGATTTGAAGGGAAAAGTGTAATGGAAACCTTCTTGATTGACTTATACTTGCGAACCCTTTCAATAAACGAGTATCTTTCCTTTATTGGCGAAATATTGAAACTCGTAAAGAAATTCTCGTGGTTTTGTTCGAATAATTTCGAAGAAATTCCAATAAAAGTCTGCGGGCTGATTGCGCGCGGAACCTCGCAAAACATCAATAGACTCCATCGCGGATCGATTATGAATCTAGCTCTCCCCATTACTTTATTTGGTACATACTCGGAGTCGATTTTGCGGGTCCTCTCATTAACCACTTGTTCTTGATCGTCCGGGTCATACTTAACAAGTTCCCCAGCGATATAGTCACTTCCGTCAAATTCAAACACTTCGGTATCAATGAATCTGTAAACGAAACCGCGTTGCTCCGTAAACGCCTCATTTCTCAAACCATCTAATAAGATTTCTAATTTCGTCGACGCGGCTCTTGCCGACATTAGGGTATATCGCGTGAAGAATAATTTGGGCATGTGGTTGCCTCCTTTTTGGAATTGAGTGGAACGATCGTAAACCTAATTCGATTCTCGGTCAAATTTTTGGTGGCCACACACTTTTGTTAGTGGGGCTTCGGGCCATGGAGTCAGCGAGTCCAACAGACTCCACAATAGTAGCCGATATCGAATGAGTAAGACTTGAGCTCGCCGTATCCGGCAGGAGCATGATATTCAGTAAACAAATAATGCTCACCTATAAAGCCTGGACATTTTGGACAAGAATTGGCTTGGTATCGTCTGCTGACGGTCCCGCTAAATTGTTCCTTTATGTTAACACCGTTCTGCCGTGCGATTTCGATCTCGCCTTTGAAAAATTGACTTGGACCTATTGAACTTCCACGATCATAAGGTTCCTCGATGACCGCCAGTTTCATAACTGAGTGACATCTCCAACATTCGGCCTCAATGATGGACATTTTCGTCTTGTGTTGGTAATGACCGCACCTCTCACATTTTGGGTTTCGGCATATCGAAACCAAATCAGGTCGAGATATTTTGAGTTCCAAATCATCCAGATCCATGTCGGACTCAAGATCGAACTGAATCAATGCGATATTGTTATCTTTGTAAAATTTCAAAGCGTTATCGTCCGGTCGATGGGTAACCACAACCTCCACGACCGCAAATACGTTTCCCGACTCGTCAAGCAAAGCGATGTCTGGCTGGCAGACGGTCATATTGTATTCAACGGCGACTTTCTTAGCTCTCTTTATCAAATTACCCGAGTGCTCGTCGTAACAGTGTCCGCATTGCCAGTAGAATTGCAGGGTCCGGTTTAAGGAAATGTGCTCGAGGATCTTTTGAGAAAGTAGAGTCTTGAAGGAATAGTGCAGTGCCGTTTCCGGTGTGCAATTGGGTGTGAGCGTACGATGTGCAAAGTGCGGACGTTTAGAACCAGGTCCAGTTCGCCCGCTCTTCCTTAGGATCAATTCGGTCTTGCAGACCGTACAAAAGAACTCATTGCCTTTTTCAGCATCCCTTGCTTTTATTAGATTTCCGTCTCCGTCACTTCCGACGATGTAAAGAATCTTCCTCATACCGAATTTATCTGCCGACGGCTCTGAAAGGTTCCAGCCGAAATTTAGACAAGAAGATACCGAACGCAAAAATCCCTTATGACATTTGTACCGGAAGTGAATAACGCTTACCGCGCAAAAGACGTCACCGTTTACTGGCTCTCGCGATTTTTACACCTGTCGCCCGCGACGGCGGCCTCACTGGATATTCGTGTACAGGTTACCGAGGGTCAAAACCCGAGGCTTATGTCGGCTGCGCCGATCGGCAGTGTTAACACATTCAGCGTGGAAGCCTGATGCCAGCGAGTTTCCAATCGCCGATCCAGTGGCGCTCGAAGACCAAAGATACTATCTTCCCGTCTGGGTTTAAGACATTTACCCTGAATTCACCAAAAGACTCATACGAGAAATTGGCGTCGCCCGACAAAAACGGGTTCGATTCCCTGGTCTCCTTGGTTTGTGTAGCATTGGTCGGGGCTGGAACGATCTGACCGTCCATCATCCTCTCAATACCCTGCGGCGTAACCATGGCGTCAACCATATTGTTGACTAGTGCGGGTGCGAGCATCATCCCAATTCCGGCGAAAGGATTGTTTCTCATTGAACTATCGTTAGACATTTTGTCCATCATCGCCGCGTTTAACTCCGCTTTGAGATTCTCCTTGAACACAGGAAAGTCAATGTAGCTTGCGAAACGCTTTCCATCTTTCGCAATAGCGGCGTTACGCATGCCCCAAACAGTAATAAACGGAGAAAGCGCGACATACCCGAGGGATACTAAGAACAAGGCAATTAGGGCGACTGCTCCTGTCACAATCCATTTGTTGTTCGGGTTACTTGTCGGTTCAATGTAGTGATCTGACAGCTTTTGATAATTGTAAATTGATTCCATATTGAGAGCTCCTTTGTTAATTGAGACGAGATTCGGCGATTGACCAATCCCGACCTCAATGCTGCGGTTTTCTGTCCCGAAATCAGGATCGATAGGCGCTAGGACTTATTTTAGATTTCCGGACATGTGGTTGCCCTCCTATTTGGTGTTGAGTGAAACGATGGTAGACCTAAATAGGTATGAGGTCAAATTTCGGATAGTTCGAGGTAGATGGTCGCCCGCGAAGGCGATGTTCGGGTTGTGCGTTACCGCCAGTAGAAGTAAATTGAAGGTTGTGAAAAACGAACAGGAGATAGACCTTTTTCCGAGAATTCGTCAGAAGCCGCGGACTGGTGATGAATCTCTGCATTCGGATGGGCGGGCGTTGGACGTTTCCGTCAAGGATTTCTGGCGGTGGAGTTCGTCCGATCTGTTGAGCAACACGACGAGAGGTATATTCGCAGAATTTGTCGTTGCGAATGCTCTTGGGGTATCGCTCGACGAGGTGCGGGATGAATGGGGAGCCTTCGATCTGCTCACGCCTAAAGGCGTTAAGGTCGAGGTCAAGTCGGCCGCTTATATTCAAAGTTGGCATCAGACGAGACTGTCGAAAATTAGTTTCCGTGTTCCAAAGACGACCGGCTGGTATGCGGAGACTAACGCCTTCGACCCGGAACCTCGGCGGCAGGCCGATGTTTATGTCTTTGCGTTGCTCGCCCATAAGGAGCAAGAGACGATCGATCCGCTCGATGTCAGCCAATGGCATTTTTACGTTTTGCCGACCACGGTCCTGAACGAACGGACACGAAGCCAGCACTCGATAGCTCTTCGGAGCCTCGCTGTCCTTTCCGGCGGACCGGTTTCGTATTCGGATCTAAGAAATAAGGTCCTCGATGCCGCGCGGTGATTTCGAAGGCGTTCGATCGAGAACCGCCCCGGCGGGACTAGAAATCAGAAATCAGTAGGAAGAGGGGGGGCGGGACGGAGCGTTGTCGCCCGATGCCCGGACGAAGCCGGGCCGGGCTCCGGGACTCATTCGGATGCACTTTGTCCACGCTCTAAAGAGCGTGGCAATTCGCAAGACGGCCGGGATCGGGCGGAGCGGGATGTGCCCGAGCGCAGCGCGGGTTTCCGACACTGCCTGCAGTGAAGAACCCACCCGTTACCACAGGTGGTTCTGACAAAAGCGGCTCGCGTTGAGTGTTCCGCCCTTACTGACGTGCGGGCTTGTGCAGAGGCGGGATGGGGCCGGGCGCAGTGCGGGCAGGCTTGCCGGACCGTGTGACTTCTAAATGAACTTTGAAAGTCGGCGGAGCCGACGACCTATTTGTAGCCCACAGTGATAACTGTGGGAAAGATGTCATTCATCAAACGCGAGCCGTTGGAAACGGCGGTATAAAGGATCGCATTATCGTTATGCCGCCGCCTCCAACGGCTCTTTAACGGTTATTCCGGTTTACCCACATCTTGCGATCTGAGCTACAACCATATCACCGTCTCCGACGGTTTTCAGAGAACAGGGACTGCGGGTAGACAAAAATCAGAAGATAGAAATCAGGAATCAGAAGCAGGGAGGACGCCGCGGAATGAGAGGCGGTGGAGGCGGCAGGGGCCGTGTTGGCGGAGGGCGGCGAAGTGGGTGGCGGCACCGTAGCCTTTGTGGCCGGCGAAGCCGTATTGCGGAAACTCGAGGTGATATGCCTTCATCAGGTCGTCGCGGAAGGTTTTGGCGATGACGCTGGCGGCGGCGATCGATGCCGAGATCGAATCGCCCTTGATGATGGCCCGTTGCGGCAGCGGACTTTGCTTGAGGTTGAGGGCGTCGATGAGCAGGAAATCGGCCGCGGGCTCGAGGGCCGCGATGGCGAGCAGCATCGCCCGTTTGGTCGCCTCGAGAATGTTGATGCGGTCGATCTCGTCCGCCTCGACCTGGCCGATGGCGTAGGCGATGCAATTGCGCTTGAGCTCCTCGGTGATCGTATCGCGTTTCTTTTCGGTCAGCATTTTCGAATCGTCAAGGCCCGCGGGGAGCGGCTTGCCGGGATCGAGAATGCAGGCGGCGGCAACGACCGGGCCGGCGAGGCATCCGCGGCCGACCTCGTCGACACCGGCGACGGCCGTGTAACCCTCGTCGTGAGCTTGCCGCTCAAAAACAAGGCCGATACCGTCGATCTGGAGGTCGGCGAACAAAGAAACGCGGCCGTCGGGACCACTCGCACCGAATGGACCCGACGATTCCGCGTTATTCACGTTAGGTTATCTCCCGAAGAGTTAAATTAGCTGACCTTTTTGGCCTTAGCGCGTGTATCCTTTTCCTTGATACGGGCTGCCTTACCACGCAGATCACGCAGGTAATAGAGCTTGGCACGGCGGACCTTACCACGGCGGATCACGTCGATGTGATCGATGACCGTCGCGTGCAGCGGGAAAATACGCTCGACGCCGACGCCAAAGCTGACCTTGCGGACCGTAACGGTCTCGCGAACGCCGCCGTGCTTGCGGGCGATGCAGATGCCCTCGAACGCCTGCAGGCGCTCCTTGTTGCCTTCCTTAATGCGGACGTGCACGCGGAGCGTGTCGCCCGGTTGAAAGGCCGGTGTTGCTTCCTTCAGTTGTGTCGATTCGACAATATCTAGTCTGTTCATTGCATTTGCGGGCCAGAGGTCGGTATTTAGTTGCAGTGTTGCAGAGTTTCAGAAGTTGCAGAGTTTTAAGAATTAAAGAGGTTTACTCTTGAACTCTGCAACTCTGTAACTCAGTTAACTCCGCAACTATTCACCCACTTTCACCCTTTTCTCCTGATAATAGATCGCCTCTCGACGACCTTGTTTTTTCGAGCGCCTTTTCGCGCCGCCACTTTTCAATTTCGGCATGATTGCCGTTAAGTAAAACCTCGGGGACCGTCATGCCCCTGAATTCCGCCGGCCGCGTGTAGTGCGGGCAATCCAGCAATCCGTCGCTGAACGAATCGTTCGCCGCGGACGTTTCGCTGCCCAACGCGTCGGGCAAGAGCCTGACTATCGAATCCGCCAGCACGATCGCCGCCGGTTCGCCGCCCGACAGGACGTAATCGCCTATCGAAATCTCGTCGGTCACGAGCGTCTCATTCACCCGTTCATCGACACCCTCGTAGCGGCCGCAGATCATCACGATATGCTTTGCGTCGTCAGCAAATTCCCTGGCGACGGCTTGCTTGAACGGCCTGCCCTGCGGCGAGAGCAACACGACCCGCGTCCCGGAAGGATATGCACCGCGGTCGCTCGTCCCCAGTAAATTCTCGATCGCGGCGAATATCGGCTCGGGCTTGAGCACCATTCCGTCGCCGCCGCCGAACGGCCGGTCATCGACCATTCTGTGCTTGTCCGTCGCAAATTCGCGGATGTCGTGAACGTTGATCTCGACGATGCCGGCAAGGCGCGCCCGACGGATAATTCCAAAATCAAAGACCTTTGCGAAAAACTCGGGGAAAATTGTCAGCACGTCAATTTTCACCTAAAACTCCAGCAAGCCTTCCGGCGGATCGATCCGGATCAGCTTGTTCTCGATATCCACCTCGGGGCAGATCGTCTCGGCGAACGGGATCAAATGATCTTTGTCGCCGTCTTTGACCACCAGGATCTCAGTGCCGCCATTCCTGAGGATCTCGCTGACCGTGCCAACGGAAACGCCGTCAAGCGTCTCGACGCGGCATCCCTGCAACTCCCAATCAAAGAACTCATCATCCGCGAGCTCGACGGCTTCGGATTCCGGAACACAAATTTCAACTCCGCGAAGCGCCTCGGCCGTCTCGATCGAACCGTAACCCGCAAATCGAAGGATCACGCGTCCATTCTGAAACCAGTGATCGTCGATCTTCAGCTCGAGTGTCGAGCCATCCGGCCTGACGGCCGTGACCGTCTCGAGCTGCTCAAACCGCTCTGGAAAATCTGTCAACAGATCGGCGGCCAATTCGCCCTTAAGCCCGCGCGTCTTAACGATCTTAGCGATGGCAACGAGATCTTCCATCACAAACGGCCGACGTTAATCCTCGATCAGGTCGAGCTGGTAACGCCGCCCGTGCTTTTGGCCGGCAACAAAGAGAATGCTGCGGATCGCCTTGACGGTGCGGCCCTCGCGGCCGATGATGCGTCCCATATCCTGCGGAGCGACGCGAACCTCGATCCGGACGTTCTTGCCATCCGAATTTTCGTTCACCTCGACCGCGTCGGGCTCACCGACCAGCGATGAAATTATCCTTTCAACAGCTTCTTTCATAATAAGAGTTTGCCGAGTTAACAGAGTTTCCAGAGTTGCAGAGTCAAAAACTCTGAAACTCCGCAACTCTGGAAACTATTCTGCAACTACTTCGGCCGGATTGTTCTTGATCAGGCTCTTGACCGTATCGGTCGGCTGAGCTCCGACGCCGATCCAATACCGGATACGTTCGTGGTTGAGCACGACCTCGGCCGGGTTGAGCATCGGATTGTACGTACCTACGTTTTCGAGATACTTACCATCGCGTTTGCTGCGTTTTTCCTTTACCACCAGGCGGTAGAAGGGTTTACCCTTCGCGCCCATTCTCATCAAGCTGATTGCTAACATAAATTTAGTTGTGAGTTGTGAGTGATGAGTGATGAGTTTGAATCGACATTCACCATTCACCACTACTTCCTTTTCTTGTGCCTTTTCTTCTTCTTAATACGTTTCGACAAAGAATCCGCTGACTCGTCATCGCCGTGATCCATGGCGGAACCGCCGCCTAACATTCCCATCGGGTTGCTGCCGCCGCCGAGCATATTGCCCAGGCCGCCGGCGAGTCCGCCCATCATCTTTTTCCCGAGTCCGCCGAGCAGGCCGCCGCGATTCATCTGCGCCATCATTTTGCGCATCTGTTCGTACTGACGGATAAGCTGGTTGACATCGGCGATCGTCGAACCCGAACCGCCCGCGATGCGGGTCTTGCGGCTGGCGTCGATGACCTTGTAATTGTTGCGTTCGAGCTTGGTCATCGAGTCGATGATCGCCTCGGTCTTACGCATCTGCTGGTCGACCTCGGCCGACTGCTCGTCCGAGATCTGGATGCCGCCAGTCATCTGCTCGGGCAGCATCTTCATCAATTTCGACATCGATCCGAGCTTTTTGAACTGGCCAAGCTGATTGCGAAAATCTTCGAGCGTGAACTGATTGCTCGTCATTTTTCGCAGCTGTTCCTGGGCGTCCTTTTCGTCGATCTTGCCCTGAACCTCTTCGATCAGCGACAAAACGTCGCCCATTCCGAGGATCCGTTGAGCGACACGATCAGGATAAAACGGCTCGATCGCGTCGTATTTTTCGCCGACGCCGACAAATTTAACAGGCTGGCCGATGACCTGCTTGATCGACAGTGCCGCACCGCCGCGGGCGTCACCGTCCATCTTGGTCAGGACAACGCCGGTGATGCCGACACGCTCATGAAAAGCCTCGGCCGATCGGACCGCGTCCTGGCCGGTCATCGCATCGGCGACAAACAAAACTTCGACCGGTTTGGTCTCGGCCTTGATCTGCTCGAGCTCGACCATCAGCTCGTCGTCGATGTGGAGACGGCCCGCCGTGTCGATCATCAACGTATCGAAGCCCATCTCGGTCGCGTATTTGACCGCACCGCGAACGATGGTCATCGGGTCGTTCGTTTCTTTTGCCTCGTAAACCGCGACGTTCACGGCGTTCGCGACAACCTTCAGCTGTTCGCGTGCGGCCGGACGATATACGTCAACGGAAACAAGCAGCGGCTTTCGCTCCTGATTGTCGGCGAGCCAGCGTGAGATCTTTCCCGTTGAGGTCGTTTTACCCGAGCCCTGCAATCCGACGATCATCACGACGTTCGGAATAGCCTTGGTAAACACGAGCCGCGACGAGGTGCCGCCCATCAGTTCGGCAAGTTCGTCATAGACGATCTTGACGACCTGCTCGTGCGGTTTGAGGTCCTGCCAAACTTCCTGGCCCTCGGCTTTTACGCGAACCGCCTCGACGAAATCCTTTGCGACCTTGTAGTTAACGTCCGCCTCGAGCAACGCCATCCGGATCTCGCGAAGAGCCGCATCCACGTGCTCGGGCGTGAGTTTGCCCTGGCCCCGTAGATTCTTGAGCGATCTTTTCAGCTTATCCGATAACGATTCGAACATATAGACACACTTCGGCCACTAGAGTCGAAACTATAAATACTAAGTGTTTACAGGGGAAGTGTCAAGAAATCGCGGTCGCTAAAGCAATCGTTTGATGGCCGCGAGAACGCTCTCCACGGGCACGCTCAGGATGCATTTTGGCTCGCCGAACTCGGCGCAAACATATCCCGGACACGGCTGGCACGGCAGCGGGTGAAAGACGATCTCGTTCGGTGCATCGGTCCACGGACGCCAGTGGTTGCGGTTCGACGAACCGAATACCACAACACTCGGTGTGCCGACGGCCGCTGCGATGTGGGCAATACCGGAGTCGTTGCCGACAAACAGCCTAGCTTTCGACGCAAGCGCCGTGATCTCCGGAAGCGATAGATCGTCGTATGTGACAATCTGTACTTTCGACTCGGCAATGAGATCTTTCAAGACCTCGGACTCGTGGCTGGCGGCAACGGCGACCGTTCGCAAGCCTCGCGACGCCAGAAATTCCGCTGTGCGGGCAAAATTCTCGGTCGCCCACTGCTTGGTCGCAAATGCCGCCGCCGGGTGAAGTAAGGCAAAATCACTGATGTCGGCCGGGAGGCGCCCGTTGATCGCAGCGTTGGCCTCTTTCGTCACGACTAGCCGGCTTTTCGGCCGGTCTTCGACGGGCACGCCGACAAAGCCGAGAAGGGCAAGCTGCTGTTCGGCCGAATGGGTAAATTCCTGCTGCCAATAGTCAGACGCTGACGACAAACGGTGATTGTGAAGTGATCCGTACTGATAATCGGCGAACCCGACGCGATGTGGTGCCCCGGTTGCCCGCGTCAGGAATGTCGCTGTCGTACCGCCGTGCAGGTTGAATACGACGTCATAACGGCGTTTGCGTATATATCGCCCGGCGGCCGTCTTTGCCCCGCGTTCGGGCCCGATCGAGATGACATTATCAACGGCATCAAACCCGTCGAGCAGCGGCGCGACCCAGCTTTCGAGAAGGATGTCGATCTCGGCATCCGGCAGAAAGCGTTTGAGCGCGATGAGCGAAGGAGTCGACAGCACCGTGTCGCCGATCGAACGCAGCTTTACGATCAGCACGCGCCGGACGCATGCCCAATCGATCGGTTTCGGGCTATTTGTCGCGGCGTCGCGGCGTCGCATTATTTTTCAACGGTCGCTTCGTCGATCAGCATCACTGGAATGTCGTCACGTATCGGATAAACCAATGAACACTCAGGGTTGACGCACTTCAAACGCGTCTCTTCGGCGTCGATCTCAACCTTGGATCTACACTTTGGACAACGCAATATTTCTAATAATTCAGGGCTAACTGCCATCTATTTTCTCCACGAACTTTTTTTCGATTTTACCTTCATTCGGAGTAAACTTGTAGGACGGAGGCCAAATTATGAATTACCTGATGAAAGCGGCCGGTTTTGGTGTATTGATATTAGCGGTTCTATCGTGCAGTCTAGCCGGCAAACTGCTGGAAAAGCAAATTGACAAGGGGTTTGATGGCCATCGGGCCGGTTCGCTCTGGACCGACGTCCCGCGAATGGACGGGCTTAATGATTCGCCGACAGAAGACCTGCCTGTGACAGTAAAACTTGTCTTACATACTTTTGTAAATATGGTGCTCAACTCGGATAAAGACTCAAAGCAGGTTTCTACGGATTGGATCATTTACAACTACAAAGGGAGCGAAACCGATATCAAGAATTTCTATACCGCTGAAAAAATGAAAAGCGGCGGAAATTGGGGCCTGCCCGAGGGAGCCAAGTCCCCCTGTATCGATGGCACGGAGAAAGGCATGTACGGCGATGTCTGTCTTTTTCAAAAGGTAGAAAACGATAGGCAGGAAGGGTTGATAATTTTTGCTCTACCTACAGAAGAAAAAGACAAACCGACCTTTGTTTACTTTTTCAGGGTGGATACGGCAGCTGACCAGCCAAAGTAAGTTCGCTGATCATTCGATATTAAAAAAGGCTGTCCGCAGAACATCAGCAGACAGCCTTATAGATCAATGATCGGAAACGAGCCGTTTACGCCGTTGCGTCAGTCTTGGTGCCGCATTCGGGGCAGAATTTTGCGCCCGGGGCTAGTTCATACTGGCAGTTCGTGCACTTGGCCTTTTCCTGCGAAGTACCGCATTCGGAGCAGAATTTAGCTCCTTCGCGAAGTTCGGCTCCGCATTTGATACACGGCACTTTGGCGATCTCCATTTTGCCGCCGCAATCAGAGCAGAATTTTACGCCCGCGGCGTTAGGCTTACCGCACGACGGACACGGAACAGTAGCCGCCGCCGGTGGTTGGGCGGCCCCTTGCGAACCGGCTCCTCCGGCCTGTTGGCCAAAAACATTTGCCATTTGACCGCCGACCGCAAAGCCCGCGCCGAGTCCGGCACCGAGTCCGGCCCCGCCGCCTTCGTTTTGCGCCGCGTCACGAAGGGCGTCGGCCGCCTGAAACTGCATATATGTCTGAGCGTCGCCGAGAGCTCCCATCGAAGCACGCTTGTTGATCGCGGCCTGGACCTCCTCCGGGACACTGACGCTTTCGACGTAAAACTTGGTGACCTCGAGTCCGTAACTCTTAAACTCGTCGTTTATCGAACCGCGGATCTTTTCGCCGATCTCCTTGTACTGGGACGCAAGTTCGAGTGCCGGGATCTTGAGTTCGCCGATCGCGTCGGTAAATTCGGTAACGATCGCACGTTTGAGCTGGCCCTCGATATCGTCGGTCTGAAATTGGGCGTTCGTACCGGCGATCTGCTTGATGAATTCGCTCGGGTCGGCAACCCGCATGCTGTAGCCGCCGAAAGCGCGAAGCTGGACGATGCCAAAGTCGGCGTCGCGGAGCATGATCGGGCTCGACGTGCCCCATTTCATGTCCGTAAACTGTTTAGTATTAACGAAATAAACTTCGGATTTGATCGGTGAGTTAAAGCCGTATTTCCACGCACCGAGCTTCGACAGGATCGGCGTATTGCCGCCCTCGATCGTGTAGCGTCCGGGCACGAACACGTCAGCGACCTGGCCCTCGAAGACAAATACGGCGGCCTGCGATTCACGCACTATCAGCTGCGCCCCGTTCTTGATCTCCTGTCCGGCGACCGGAAAACGATAGAGCATCGTATCCTGCGTCGAATCGAGCCACTCAATGACCTCGATAAACTGGTTTAGCGCCTCTTGTTTTACCTTGTCGAAAATGCTCATTATCAAATCTCCTTTTCGGTACTATTAACGATAAAATATGACACAAAGTTGCGTGAATTGGAAGTATTATCAAAGTGTTCATGGCCGAAGAGGCGTCGGTTTCAATTCTGCTTCTCTCGCATTCGACCAAACAAAAATACGATAACGGCGACGATCGTACCTCCTGACAGGTCGAGAAACACATCGCTTACGGCAGACGTCCGCGAAGGCTCGAAACTCTGATTAAATTCATCAAGTGCCGCGACTGCGAGCACGACAACCAGAGCCAGCGCGAACGACTTCCACGCCAATCCCGACATCCGAAACGCCCGGATGGCTAAGAAAGACAGGATCCCGTATTCGGTGAAATGAGCGGTCTTTCGAATTATAAAGTGGATGGCCTGAAACGTGTCGGGCGAGGCATTTGGGAAAAAGAACTCGATGACCGGCCGGATGAACCGTGATGTTTCAGCCGATGCACCAACGGGGCTGGAGAGCAGAAAAATAACCCCGATCCAAATGACGACCGGCGCGTAGGCTGTGAGCCAAACGCGCCGTCCGAAAGTAGAGTTCGTCGTCTCCATTAATGTGGAGTTTGCATTATTCCTTTGAGGAACGGGGCGGTTTAGGCCGCGGCAGCTCCGCTAACGACCTCGATGATCTCCTTGGTGATCGCCGCCTGACGGATGCGGTTCATATTGAGCGTCAGTGTGTCGATGAGTTCACCGGCATTCTTCGACGCCGAGTCCATCGCGGTCATTTGCGAGCCGAAGAAAGACGCTACGGATTCGATCATGCCTCGGTAGATCTGGGTCTCGATCTGCTTGGGGAGCAGCTTGCCGAAAATTTCCGACGGCTGCTGCTCATAAATGTATTCGGCGTGAACGACATCATCGTCCTCGGCGACCACGCTCGGGATCGGCAACAGTTGCTGGACCACCGGCGTCTGAGACAGCACCGTCTTAAATTCCGTAAACACGACGAAAACTTTGTCGATGGACGTGTCTTCCGTAAAGATCTTGATCAAATTATGGGCGATGGCAGCCGCGTCGGCGTATTTGATCTGCCCCGTCGACATCAGTCCGACGTACTGCTCGATGATCTCGACTGAACGACGCTTGAAAAAATCGCGGCCCTTGCGACCGACGGTGACCATCTCGGTCTCTTTGTCCGTATTTTCGTTTAGGAATGCCTGCGTCGCCTTAATAACGTTAGCGTTAAATGCCCCCGCCAAACCCTTGTCGCCGCTGATCAGAACGATAAGGTATTTGTCATCGCCGCGAGCGTCGAGCAGCGGATGCGAAAATTCGTCCGCGACTTTCGCGCTCAGATCACCGAGCACCTCGGACATCTTGTTGGCGAACGGCCGCGAAGCCGTTACGCGGTCCTGCGAGCGCTTGAGCTTGGCCGCGGCGACCATCTTCATTGCTTTGGTGATCTGCTGAGTGTTTTTGACCGACTTGATACGCCGGCGCATGTCTAAAAGACTGGCCATAAAATTGAGTGATAAGTGGTGAGTGACGAGTGATGAGTTTCTATGCGCTCATCATTCACCGCTCACCTCTCTTAATTATTAAGCGACGGCCGCTCCCGCTTTTTCCCAACGGGTCGCCTTGAAATCCTCTACCGCTTCTTTCATCGCTGCCTTGAGCTCGTCGTCGATCGATTTCTTCTCACGCATCGTGTTCAGCACCGCCGGATGAGCTTCTTCGGCAAATTTGGTCAGTTCCTCTTCGAACCGCTTGAGGTCCTCGACAGCGATGTCATCGGCTAGTCCGTTGGTCACCGTCCAGATGATCAAGACCTGCTCGACGACGTCCATCGGACGATACTGCGGCTGTTTGAGGATCTCGGTCAGGCGCTTGCCGCGCTCAAGCTGTGCCTGGGTCGATTTATCGAGGTCCGAACCGAACTGAGCAAATGCAGCGAGTTCGCGAAATTGCGCGAGGTCGATACGGAGCGTTCCCGCAACCTGCTTCATTGCCTTGATCTGTGCCGAACCGCCAACACGCGAAACCGAGTTTCCCACGTTGATCGCAGGCCGAACGCCCGAGTTGAACAAGTCGCTCTCGAGAAAGATCTGGCCGTCAGTGATCGAAATAACGTTCGTCGGAATGTAGGCCGAGATGTCGCCCGCCTGGGTCTCGATGATCGGCAGCGATGTCAGCGAACCGCCGCCGCGCTTGTCGGACATTTTTGCCGCACGCTCGAGCAGGCGTGAGTGAAGGTAAAAAACGTCGCCCGGATATGCTTCGCGGCCCGGTGGACGGCGGAGCAGAAGCGAAATTTCGCGATACGCCGCAGCCTGCTTCGAAAGATCGTCGTAGATCGTCAGGGCATGGCGGCCATTGTCGCGGAAGTATTCACCCATCGCGCATCCGGCATACGGTGCCAGGAACTGCATGGCCGCCGGGTCCGAAGCGGTAGCCGAAACGATGATCGTATAGTCCATCGCTCCATACTCTTCAAGCTTCTGGCGAACCTGGGCGACGGTCGACTGTTTCTGGCCGATCGCTACATAGATACAGATGACGTCTTTGCCTTTCTGGTTGATGATCGTGTCGATCGCAACAGCCGTTTTTCCGGTCTGACGATCGCCAATGATCAACTCACGTTGTCCGCGGCCGATCGGCACCATCGAGTCGATGGCCTTGAGTCCGGTCTGAAGCGGTTCCTTGACCGGCTGACGGTCAATAATGCCGGGTGCGATCCGTTCGATCGGAAAATACGTGTCGGTCACGATCTCGCCGGCCTCGTCGATAGGATTGCCGAGGGCGTCGACGACGCGTCCGATCAGGGCATCGCCAACGGGCACGCTCATAATGCGTTTGGTACGCTTGGCTTCATCACCCTCTTTGATCTTCTGAAAATCGCCGAAAAGAACGCAGCCGACCTTGTCTTCTTCGAGGTTGAGTGCGAGCCCTCGAACTCCGTACGGAAATTCGAGCAGCTCACCGGCCATGACCTTTTCAAGGCCGTAAATTTCAGCGATACCGTCGCCGACCTTGATCACCGTGCCGACCTCGTTTACGGTCATGCTGGCGTCAAAATTCTCGATCTGAGCACGAATGATCTCGTTGATCTCGTTTGCTTTAATTGATTCCATAAAAATTGTTCGTTGTTAGTTGTTCGTTGTCCGTCGCTTAGTTCTCTTGCAGCGAACCACGAACAACGAACTACCCACCAATAAGTTGTTCTTTAAGACTTTCTAATTTTGATCTCACGGAGCTGTCGTAAACGGTCGATCCGATCCGCGTTACGACCCCGCCGATAATTTCCTCATTGATCGAATAACTTACCGTGACCCTCTTGCCGGTCAGCTTTTCAAGATTTGCCTGAAACGCCGAACGCTCGCTGTCGGGCATCTCCCTCGCTGTGGTGATCTCCGCCGCAACGATGCCGCTGCGTTCCTGAAGAACAGAGTCAAAGCGGTCGTTGATCTGGCTTATTTCAGTCAACCGTCCATTTCGAAGCAAGATCCGCAGGAAATTAGCTGTGGTCGTCGTCGGTTTGGACTTTGAGATGAGGCTTTCGAGGAGCTTTTCTTTGCTTACGTGCGAAATGGCAGGATTGCTGAAAACATTTCGCAGGTCATCGCTATTCGCAAAAATATCATTCCAGCCCGCGAGTTCTGCTTTAACGGTATCGGTTTGGCCGGTTTCGAGAACTATATCTGCGAGTGCCGCGGCATAGCGTCGTGCGATTGTTTCTACGCTCATACTAGTTCAGCCCTCCGATCTCCTGGATGTTGGCTTTCACGAGCCGCACATCGGTGCCGGCATCGATCTGCTGCCTCAGCTTTTCTTCAGCGAGACGAATGCTCTCTTCCGCTGAGAAACGTCTCAGTTCAACCCGTTTTTGGGCCTCGATACGATCGAGGTCTGCCTGCGCCTGCTGTAGAATACGGGCAGCTTCCTGCTCGGCGTGATCTGTGATCCTCTTCGCCTCTTCTTTCGCTTCGGCCTTGGCACGTTCGAGGATGTTCTGTTTTTCGGTTTCGAGTTGGGCGAGGTTTGCCTCGGCCTTTGTCAGCCTTGCCACCGCGACGTTCTTTTCTTCTTCAGCCTTGATGAGTTCTGCCCGGATGACTTCCCTTTTCGCCTTGAAAGCATCGCTGAGCGGCTTTTTGAGAATATACGTCATCAATGCGATGAAAATGGCGAGATTCAGGAATTTCCAGGCCTCAAATCCAGGGATATTAAAGTACTCATTATAAAAATGAGTAAACCCGCCCTCGCCACCGGAGGCTGAAACTTCGGAAAACATCGCCAATATTGTAACTAGTGCGAACATATAACTACGCTTTCAAAATGCTTGCGGCGATCTTGTCCGCGATCTTGTGGGCCTCTGCACCGATCTTCTCGTGGGTCTCGGCCGCCTGTTTTTCGATCTCGGTCCGGCCGGTTTCGAATATCTCCTCGGCCTCAGACCTAGCCTTTTCTAACTTCTTTTCACGGGAAGCAGCTGCCTTCTTCTGCTCTTTCTCAACCAGTTCGTATCCTTTCGATCGGGCATCAAGCAATTCGGCAGCGTATTTCGACTCTTTGTCGCCCGCTTGCAGGTGCAGACCGGCCGCTTCGCCGCCTTTGCCACCCTTGTTCTTTTCGCGACTCTCGATGACTTTATTGATCGGCTTGAAAAACGTGCGGTTGAGCACCCAGATCATGATCAGGATCAGGGCAATGTGGACGAAAATGGTGCCGTCCGGAAAGAGCTGAATAGACTCGGCAAAAGCCAACACGAACATAGGGTTATTAAACTAAAACCGTTATATTAAAAGGGTCGAAAGCGCCCTGATCTCAAAAGATATAAGAGTACCACGCGCCCGATTTTAGGGTCAAGGCACGCCCGAACCCTGTCGCTATAGCCGAGAGTTATTTACACCCTTCCTTTGTGCTAGAGTCTCGTAAGAGCAACGATAAATGAACTCAGGAAGCAATATCCGAAAAGTTCGGGCGCCGCGCAACCGTTCGATAGATATCGAGGAAAGCGAGGTCAAAGGTCTGCGTGCCAAGCTCGTCTTTGAGGTGGACCCATCCGTCGCCAAAGAACAAGACATCGTCGTTTGCGGTGACGCGTTCGGAGTGCTCAAAGCAATTCGATCTAAATTCGACCTCCTATTTGCTGATCCGCCTTACAATTTGAACAAGTCGTTTGGAGAAAAAGCCTTTAAGGAACGATCATCGGACGAATATGAGGTCTGGCTCGATTCTTGGGCAAAGCTCTGCGTGCCGCTGCTGAAGCCAACGGCGTCCGTTTACATCTGCGGCGATTGGCGTTCGGGCTCGGCGATACAGCGTGTCGGCTCGAAGTACTTTAAGCTGCGAAACCGCATCACATGGGAACGCGAAAAGGGCCGCGGAGCCAAGGCAAATTGGAAAAATGCGGCGGAAGATATCTGGTTTTTCACGGTCTCTGACGAATACACGTTCAATTTGGACGCCGTGAAGCAGCGCCGACGCGTACTTGCACCTTACAAGGAAGACGGAATTCCGAAAGATTGGAACGAGACCAAAGCCGGGAATTTTCGCGACACGCACCCGTCGAATCTGTGGACCGACATCAGCGTTCCGTTCTGGTCGATGCCGGAAAACACTGACCACCCGACACAAAAGCCGGAAAAGCTGCTCGCCAAGATCATTCTCGCCAGTACCAACGAGGGCGACGTGATCCTCGACCCCTTCGCCGGCAGCGGCACGACCGCCGTCACTGCGAAAAAGCTAGGGCGCCATTTTGTCGCGATCGACTCCGACGAACAATATTGCCTGCTAGCGCAGAAGCGGCTGGAGATGGCCGAGGCCGATCCGTCGATACAGGGATTTGACGACGGCGTGTTTTGGGAGCGTAATTCCGGACCCGGCCGCGGACGTTAGATCATGGTCGGGGGTGGTCCATTTCAAGACACAGTGGTCCACCCTGGTCCAATGGTCCCGGACCGGACCAATTTGGAAACGGTTCGCCGCCGGCCGATTTTGTGACAAAATACTCGAATGAAGATCGCAACATGGAACGTAAATTCGATCAGGCTTCGGCTGGACCAGGTTTTGGAATGGCTCAATGCCACCGGCACCGATGTGGTCTGTGTGCAGGAAACAAAGGTCGACGACGAAAATTTTCCGCTGCAGCCGATAGTTGACGCCGGATTTCACGTCGCCTTTTTTGGCCAGAAATCCTACAACGGCGTCGCGATCATCTCGAGATACGAGATCGCTGACGTTCAGAAGGGTTTTCCGGAAGACGACGACGAATCGCCGAAACGCCTGATCGCTGCGACGATCAATGGCGTCCGCATTGTTAATACCTACATTCCTAATGGAACCGAACTCTGGACCGATAAATTTACGTTTAAGCTCGACTGGCTTCAGCGGCTGCGGCGTATGTTTGACGAGGATTGTGATCTGAACTCGAACGTCCTGCTGTGTGGCGATTTTAACGTCGCACCCGAAGAACTCGACGTCTGGAGCGTACCTCAGTGGACCGGGAAACTTCATTTCTCCAAACCCGAACGTGCCGCGATCGACCACGTCAAAAAATGGGGTTTCGTGGATGTTTTTCGCAAACTGAACGGCGACCTTCAGGAGTTCTCGTGGTGGAACTATCGCGAGGGTGCCTGGCAGCGAAATCAGGGCCTGCGGATCGACCACATCTGGGTCTCGCCGCCGCTCGCCGATAAATGCACCGGCTGCTGGATCGACAAATCGCCTCGAGGCCAGGAAAAACCGAGCGACCACACGCCGGTGGTGGCCGATTTCGATATCCGATGACCGCAACCACAGAGCGAACGGAAAGTAGCGAACTAAGGCGTGTCCGCGTGCATGAACTCAGGCGTTTGACGACCATAATTTTGGACAATGAACGCCCGTTTCATTCGCTTCGCGAAGAGGTCCTCGGCATAAAACGGATCCTCGCCGACAGCAGCTCGGTTTTTGATCCTGTCGTCGAAAACATTGCGGACGGAGAGATCAAAACTCCTAACGGCGTCGCTATCTCTCCAACGATGGCGGCGATGTGCGTCGACGATTTCGCCCGGACGGTTCAGTTCTTGCGCGGTGTTCACGAAACGATACTGCGATGCAGCGAGAAGTCATCCGGTCGGCCGGTCTCGGTCTTATATGTTGGTTGCGGACCGTACGCCGCGCTGGCAACTCCGTTAATGTCCGTCCTCACGCCCGATCAGGCGGTCTTCTCACTGGTCGATGTCAACCCCAAGTCGATCGCATCCGCAAAATCGGTCATGGAGTTTCTGGGATTTTGTGATCATGTGGATGAATTCCGGGTTGCCGATGCGGCATCGCTTGATCTCGGCCCGATCGCCCCGCCTGATATTCTCGTTATTGAAATGCTCCGTGCGCTCCTCAAGGCCGAGCCGCAGGTGGCAGTCTCACGGCATTTGATCGGGCAGATTCCTGAAATGATATTAGTTCCCGGACGGATCGAAATACGTTTGGAACTGGTCAATATTGGCAGTGAATTCAGCCCAGTCGGAGTGGAACACAAACGTGACCGGATAGCAGTGGGCAACGTGTTCACGCTTGACCAACCGGCACTTGCGTCATGGAAAGGCAATTCGAAAGATAGTATTGCCGCCGCAGCGATCCGTGTACCCGCGTTTGATAAGACGCGCTACACGCCTATGTTATTTACCGACATTTTGGTCTCGGGCGATCACTCACTCACGGATTACAATTCTGGGCTTTCGATCCCCCGGCCGCTCTCAGTTCTGGGTGAATTCGAGTCAGGCGATCTGATCCAATTTGAATACGTTCTCGGTGAAATGCCCCACCTCAGGGCCAAAAAAGCGATACGCTAACCGCACCCGGCGTTTTCCCTGAATTGCGACGCTGCCGATCCCTACCGCTGCGGCCGGCAAGAACTGCCCTTCCGTTGCAATCCATTACACATTGGTATATACCTGAGCCGTAAACGGCGCTTGTTGTTCTATTGAAAACGCCCCGTCATCCGTTCGAATATTTGAATCGAGCTAAATCTATTTATCCGTCCGGTGACTGGGAAAGGAGAAGATATTATGAAGCTCAATCTCAAAGCGTTCGCGCTCACCTGTGGCCTGATATGGGGAATTGGCCTGTTTTGTCTGACTTGGTGGATCATCGCCTTCGACGGTTCATCGGAAGGGCCCAATTTCCTTAACCGCATCTATCGCGGTTACGCAATAACTCCGCTCGGCAGCGTCATTGGGCTCGTCTGGGCGTTCTTCGACGGACTGGTCGGCGGAGCGGTTTTCGCCTGGCTCTACAATCAGCTATTGGGCAGATTCGATCCTGGTCCAAAAGAATCGTAATGATCTGCGAATAGGAATTTTGATCGCGCGATCAAGTTTGCGTAGAGATCGAGAACGGTTTAGATCTGTTGATCGGGGAAATAATTCGAATACTCTGGTTTCGTGTTCCGGGTAGTTCCGCGCATCCAGGGGCTGCAACGACGAAGGATCAAATCCCGCCTTTTCAATATTTACCGGCCTTAAGCAAATATTCACTAATGGGCGAGCATGACAAATTACGGATCATATAAGAAACAGGAAACTGTATTGATCCTGCTGAATATGGCGGTGCTCGCCGCGTTGTTTTTCGTTCACATCTTTTTTATTTCCTTGTTGGGGCGGCCCACTTCTTCGCTTCTGTTGGTATTGGCATTTCGTTTCGCGATATTGATACTCGAATTGCTATGGGTTCAGCGGCTGACTCAGGAAACGAGAGACGCAGCGATCAATATTCACATACATTTTTCGATAATTCTAAACATCGCTGTTGCCTTTCTTGCCTCTTTGTCAGGCGGGACAGCGGATAGTCATTATTCAGTTCTGATGATCATCCCGATCCTGTCGGCGGCATATCGGTTCAATTTAGCCAAGACCTTCGTCGTAACAGTCATAACGATATTGCTCACGTTTTTGGAAGTTTGGCTCTTCTTTCGCGCACACCCTCCCGCCGATGTAACTGAGTATTTTGAAGCCGCGACGGTGTCGCTCGTGTTCCTCGTGGTCGCTGTAGTCGTTTGGCTACTGGTCGGAAATCTGCGACAAGAAGAAGAGAAACTCGGGCGGAGCCTGGAAGATCTGAGCGTGCTGCAGGAAAAGCTTGTAGCCGAGGAAAAGCTCGTGGCAATTGGACAATTGTCCAGTGCGATCGCACATGAGATACGCAATCCGGTGACTATGATCTCCAGTTCGCTGAAAATGGCAGAATCGGCGAAACCCGGTTCGCCTGTCCGACTCGAAATGTTCAGAATTGCGACCGAAGAAGCAAAGCGGCTCGAGAACCTCACCACCGACTTTCTGGCGTTTGCGAGGTCGAAAAAACCGAACATCGAATCGTGTTTGGTTATCGATACCCTGAATTACGTCGCCAGCCTGGCCAAGGCCCGATCGATCGAGAAGGAGTTGATTTTGACCGTTGAGTGCGATGAATCGCTAATCTTTGACTTCGATCCCGAGCAGATTCGGCAGGCCTTGCTGAACCTGATAATGAACGCCATTAATGCCACACCTGCGGGCGGGCGGATCGTGATCGGGGCCGTAGCAGGGACAGGCTTATCCGTCCTGTTTGTCGAGAACGAGGGCGAGGCTATCGCGGCCGACAATACACAAAAGATATTCGAGCCGTTCTTCACCGGCGAAGCTCAAGGGACAGGACTCGGTCTTTCAATAGTCAGAAACTTAGCGAGGGCACACGGAGGAGACATTTATCTTGCTGTTAATGAAAATGGTAAGGTGAGATTTGAGATACGATTTTAGTTGAATGGCAAGAATACTAGTCATTGACGACGAGCCGAATATGCGGCGGATCCTGACGCTGATCCTAGAAGAGGCAGGACACGACGTCAGCGAAGCGTCCGGGGCCACGACTGCGTTGGAAGCGCTTGCTTCAAAGCAGTTCGACCTGGTCATCTCAGACAAGAAGATGCCAGATGGCGACGGTTTCGAGATCCTCAGGTATTGCCGCGAAAATGAGCCGATGCTCCCGGTCGTGATCCTTACGGCTCTCGCCACCGTTGAACTGGCTGTCGAGGCGATGCAGGCCGGCGCATTCGATTTTATCTCAAAACCATTTGTACCCGAGGTCGTGACGGCCGTTGCGATGCGGGCGACCGAAAGGTCGCGATTGCTTCGTGAGAATGTGGCACTTCGGGAGGAAGCAAAACGTTTTGCTTTTGCCGATGAGATCCTGGGCGAGAGTGCGGCGATAAACGGCATAAAGCAGGCGATCGCCCGCGTGGGCCCAACGAACGCGACCGTTCTTATCACCGGGGAAACCGGCACCGGAAAAGAACTCGTAGCCAGAGCCATCCACAAGGTTAGTACGAGGTCAAAAGAGAATTTCTTGGCTGTGAACTGTGCGGCGGTGTCGGAGCAATTACTCGAATCCGAACTTTTTGGCCATGAGAAAGGCGCGTTTACTGGCGCCGACAAACCGCGACAGGGACTATTCGAAGCGGCTCACGGAGGCACATTATTTCTCGACGAAGCCGGAGAAATGTCGCTTGGGCTGCAGGCAAAACTTCTTCGTGTGCTCACCGATGGCCAGTTCCTGCGAGTCGGTGCGACCTCACCGCGAACTGTCGATGTGCGCGTAATTGTTGCAACCCATCGCGACCTCCCTGAACGGGTCAAGGAAGGCTCTTTTAGAGAAGACCTATATTATCGCCTCGCGGTTGTGCCGATCTCCATTCCGCCTCTACGAGAACGGCCTGAAGACATTCCGGTCCTCGTAAATGAAGCCTTGACGCAAGTTGCTCGGGAGTTAAAAACAGAAGTAAAGCAGTTGCTGCCAAAGGCACTCGACAAGCTGGTTCATTATCACTTTCCCGGAAATGTACGCGAGCTTCGAAACCTGATCGAGCGCGCATTCATTCTCGCCGGCGGAAACGTTATTTCAGAGAACGATCTCCTTCTCCAACATGAAACCAACCCGGAGATGACCGAGAATGAGTGGATCGCGGACCTTCCGGAACGGATCGACCTGCCGAAGACACTCGACGGGCTCGAGAGATCATTGATTCAGCGGGCGCTCCTCCTCGCAAACGGCGTCCAAGCCGAAGCAGCTCGTAAACTCGGTATTTCACGCAGTGACATTGCCTACAAGATCCGGAAGTACGACCTCTGATCCATCGTCTGAAAATTGCGACAAACCAGCCCCGGTTGTACAAATCCTGATACATCAACACGAATCCAAACAAAGCTCCTGCTAGTGCTAACTGTTGATAATAGGGCGGTTGACGCATTCGCTGATATCGGCACGCGCTTTGCTCTGGGTAACAGTGAACTAATTACACTTACGCAAATAAGTGATCAAGAAGGAGAATTTTAAGTAATGCATTTTAGAGCACACAACATACTCTTGACCGCGGCCGCGGCGGCTTTCGCTTTCGCGGCGATCGGATGCGCGTCAACAGAGATCGCTAAAACACCCACCAATCCGCCGGCAACCACCGCTGCGGCGACCGCGCCGAAAACGTTGGAAAATTTGCAGACGGCTTATAACGGTGAGAGTAACGCCAACGCAAAATATCTGGAGTTTGCTAAAAAGGCAGACGAAGAAGGCTATACCAAAGTTGCAAGCCTATTTCGTGCGGCTGCGCGGGCGGAAGAGATCCACAAAGCCAATCACGCTGATGTGATACGGAAAATGGGAGCCGAACCGAAGGCCGACATTAAACCTGCCGAGGTCAAAACGACCGCCGAGAATCTGAAAGCGGCGATCGAGGGCGAAACCTACGAACGCGACAAGATGTACGCCGATTTTCTCGTCGAAGCCAGGAATGCAAACAACAAGGATGCAGTCCGGACGTTCAATCTGGCGAAAACCGCCGAAGCAGAACACGCTAAGCTCTACACCGAGGCACTTGGGAATCTGGACGCATGGAAGGGTGGAAAATTGACATTCTTCGTATGCCCGACGTGCGGCTTTACCTCTAAGGACGCCACACTCGAGAAATGCCCGGTGGATTTTACGCCGAAAGAGAAGTTTGAATCGATCAGTTAATTTTCAAGGGGGAAGCTTTGGGTGCCGGTTATTGCGCCGATGATCGGCACCCGAAGCAAAATTCGAAGCGAGGTAAAATAATGTTTCCGCCGATTCCAAGCTGGGATGGCCTGCATCCCCTCATAATTCATTTTCCGATCGCCCTATTAATGATCGCGCCGTTGATCGTGGTCATTGGGCTTGTTTTGCCGAAGCAAGGACAGGCGTTCATGATCTCGGCTTTCATTCTGATGCTGCTCGGAACAGCGGCCGTATTCGTCGCGGTTTCAACCGGTGCCGAAGCAGGTGAATTGGCCGAACGCGTGAACAACGTTGAATCGGTGCTCGAGGAACACGAGGAACTAGCAGAAACTACGCGAATGGTGTTCTCAGCACTGACCGTGATATTCGGCGTAATCGTCTTCGCTCCGATGCTTTTTAAGAAAGAGCTTTCGCGAATGATAATGATCCCGCTCGGCCTGGCATTCTTGCTCTTTTATGGTTCGGGAGTTGTGCTTTTAATGAATACTGCACATCAGGGCGGACGTCTGGTTCACGAGTTTGGTGTTCGGGCAATGATGAGTACCACCGCGC
Organism: Acidobacteriota bacterium; assembly: GCA_029781855.1. GTDB lineage: Bacteria > Acidobacteriota > Blastocatellia > Pyrinomonadales > Pyrinomonadaceae > OLB17. Next base: position 58,594 of record JAKOVX010000077.1, read on the forward strand.
AAAATAACGCTTCTCCGCCGTCCTCTAAAGCCAGGCACGATGACGACGATTAACAGATCAAGGAGAAGACCCATGAAGAAAACAGTGATCTTTGCGATCGTCGTCGGACTGGCAATGATATTTATGGCTTGCGGTGGCACGACCAAGGAAGATCGGACACCGAGGTCTCAAACAGCTGATCCGGTTTCAAATACCGGCAATGCCGCCGCCAGTACACCGTCAAGTCGAAACGACGCGGATGCTGACGACAAAGCCGTAAATAGGCCTGCGTCAAATTCAAATGCCAATCGCGCCGGGACAAAAAGAACTGACCTTGATGACGTCAAAAAATCGGGGAATTCGAAACCCGGTCGGACGGATTCGGACGACAGGGGCAAGTCTGATTCAGACCGCGATGATGACGATCAGTGATGGCTGTACGTAAAGACTCTCCGTACTTTACCAGGTCATTTTAGCCGCCAGCTTCGGCTGGTGGCATTTTTTGTATGACAAACCAGGCCGGGTTCGACCGCGAATTCACAGATTTCAAATGACTTCCATGATCTGGGTCAGGGGTTTTCGATGTATGTCCGGGACCGTAGCGTTTTCGATGGGGTAACCGACTGGTATCAGGACAAACGGGACTTCGTTTTTAGGCCGGCCAAGTATCTCCTGAAGAAACTTCATCGGTGACGGCGTGTGCGTCAACGTCGCGAGGCCCATATTGTGAAGTGCGGTAAGGAGCATGCCTACCGCGATCCCGACCGATTCCTGCGAATAATACGTCGGCTCGGTGTCGCCATTCTCTTCGACGGTGGTGATACGAAATACGACGATCAGATAAGGTGCGATCTCGAGGAACGGTTTGTGTTCGTCGGTGCCGAGGACCGCCAGACGCCGCAGCCACTTCTCCGACATACGATTGTGATAGCTCTCGTATTCCTCCTTTTCAGCCGCCTCGCGGATCTTTTTCTTTATTTCCGGATCTCGCACAACGACAAATCGCCATGGCTGCATATTCGCACCCGACGGCGCGGTTCCGGCCGTCGCGATCGCTTTCTCGATCAGCTCAAGCGGCACGTCACGGTCCGAATATTCCCGAACCGTCCTTCTTTTGCTGAGCAGTTCGAACAGTTCGTCTGCACGCCGAACCTGTTCATCGGCCGAAAGGCGGCAAAAATCTAAGGCTTTGTGGATGGCTGTCGAAGATTCCTTCATCTCTTTACCCGGTCGTTAGTTGAATAATTATTTTCTATTGGATCGCCGATCAGCCTAAACGAACGGTCAGCATCGAGATCGAGCCGCCGTCGAATCCTTCGACCGGAAATGAAACCTTATCATCCCGTTCTCCGATCGCTAGAACATAGAGTAGCGGCAAAAAATGTTCAGGCGTCGGCGCCGCAAACAAAGCGTCGGAGCCCATGCGTTCGTAATGTTTCAATGGTTCGTGATCACCGGATACGATGAGCTCCCGTGCCCGGTGATCGAATCTTAGCCCACTCTCGAACGGTTCAATATCGCCGCCGCCCCAATCGTAAGCACGCAGATTGTGAACTATATTCCCGCTTCCCGCGACCAGCACGCCTTCGTCACGTAACGGCCATAATTTCTCTGCCAGGTCGTAGTGCCCGCTCGCGGGTCGCCGTTCATCGATCGAAAGTTGAATTATTGGAACGTCAGCATCGGGAAAAACATGGCAGAGCACCGACCAGGTCCCATGATCGAGGCCACAGGAATCAGCATCAAGAACTAGCTCATCACCCAACAAACTTTTCACACGCATTGCCAACTCCGGCGAACCGGGTGCCTGATATTGGACCTCATACAATTCTCGCGGAAATCCACCAAAATCGTGAATCGTGCGCGGCCGCTCCATCGCGGTCACCGCGACCGTCGGAATGAACCAGTGTGCCGACACGCAGAGAATCGCCCTTGGCCTCGGGATAGACCTCCCGATCGACGCCCATGCCTCGGTGTAGGCATTTGACTGAATGGCGTTCATCGGGTTGCCGTGGCCAAAAAATAAAACCGGCATTCGGTCGGACATTTTCAACATTATTATGTCATATCAGCTGAATTCTGAGGCCTCAATCTGGTCATTTGCTTCGTTTGGTAGTACCGTGTTTTCATCATCCCGAACAAATCGAAGTTATTGATATTCAGGTTCCGAAATCGTAGAAAGATTATGAGATCACTTACAAATACATGCCTGGTTTTGTGTCTCCTCGTTATCCAGGTCTATACACAGACGAAGACCGGCGATGCGACCAACTCCGAAGGTTATGGCCACGTCGAATTTGCAAACTCAGGGAACAAGGAGGCCCAGAAGGATTTCCTTAGCGGCCTCGCTCTGCTTCACGACTTTGAATACGATGCCGCAGCTGCCGCATTCCGTCGGGCGGAAGCCTTGGATCCCGGCTTTGCTATGGCGTATTGGGGTGAGGCAATGACCTTTAACCACCCGATCTGGATGCAGCAGAATCTTGAAGCGGCGAGGGCAGCACTTCTAAAATTAGCGCCGACGCCGGCGGCTCGGATCGCAAAGGCCAAGACGGAACGGGAAAAGGCGTACCTCAGCGCGGTCGAGGTCTTGTACGGAGAAGGCACCAAGTTCGAGCGTGACTTTCTATATGAAAGATCAATGGCCGAAGTCCATGCGCGATTTCCTGAAGATGTCGACGCGACAGCTTTTTACGGGCTTGCAATACTCGGTACGGCCCACGCCGGGCGCGATATCCCGACCTATATGCGGGCCGCAAGCGTAATGGAGGAAGCGTGGGCCGACCATCGCGATCACCCAGGTCTCGTTCATTACCTGATCCATAGCTACGATGACCCCGTGCATGCTCCTCTCGGACTTAGGGCGGCTCGTATTTACGCAAAGATCGCCCCGAACGCCGGCCACGCTCAACACATGACTTCGCACATTTTCGTGGCGCTCGGAATGTGGCCGGAAGTTGTTCAGGCTAACATTGCGGCGATCGCAGTGGTTAACCGGACCCGAGCCGCGGCCGGAAAGCGGCCTGTGGGCTGCGGCCATTATCCAACTTGGCTAAATTACGGATTTCTACAACTTGGCAAACCGGAAAAGGCAAAAATGGCAGTCGATCAGTGCCGCGCAACTCTTGACGACGAAGCCACGGTCGATCGTCCCGGAGTATCGATGGACCCTGACGACAGTATCGTCGCATCGTTTGCCAACATGAGACTCCGCTATCTGATCGACGCCGGCAACTGGCCCGATGATATGGCGAACTGGAGCCTGCCGAAAAACGCCGGAGTCGGAGCGAGGCTGGATTTTCAGTATGCCCGTTTCCTCAACGAGATCAGGCAGGGTCACCGAGCGGAGGCGGTCGCGGCGCTCGCGGACCTCGAATCTGTCGGGCAGCAGATCGTGGACATAGAGAAGAAAAAGGACGATCCGGACCCGAGTTACCGCGTTCGGCCGGAGATCACGCGGCTGGAGGCAAAGGCAATGCTGGCGGAGTTCGATGGGGATCTCACCGAAGCAGAACACCTGTTAAATCAGGCGGTCGCATTGGAAGAGACGCTTCCGATAGCATTTGGCCCGCCGGTCATAGACAAACCGACGCACGAACTTCTCGGAGAATTCCTGTTGCAGCGCGGCCGTAAAAGTGAGGCAAAAGACGCGTTCAAGAAGGCCGTTGCCCGTACCCCGGGACGACGGCTTGCCGTACAGGGGCTCGCGGCGAGTTCGGACTCAAAGCCGTAAGCGTTGGTTGGGTCTCATTTTAGACGATCCTGTCGCTCCCTATCGATAACACAGCGACTTCACAAGCTATGGGGGCGTGAACGGCTCCCGACAGAAATCTTCGGAGGTTCCTTTACCATGTCATATCGACTTATCGTGAGCTGTTTGTTTGTTTTTTCAATGTTTTTGGGTGTCTCCACCGTTTTTCCCCAAACGCCCAAGTATCCCGATTACCCGAGCGAAACGCCTGACACCGTTAAGCCAACGAATTATGGATACGACTACGAAAGGCGTGTGGTAATGATACCGATGCGTGACGGCGTCAAACTGCACACCGTGATCCTCGTGCCAAACGGAGCCAAGAATGCCCCGATCTTGCTCACACGCACGCCTTATAGTGCAGACGTGCTGACTACGAATACGAACAGCTCGCATTTGGACGCGAGCCTTTACGGCTACGACAATGCAACCGACGTCATCGTCGAGGGCGGATACATACGTGTCGTGCAGGACATTCGAGGCAAGTACGGTTCGGAGGGCGATTACGTGATGAACCGTCCGCTGCACGGCCCGCAAAATCCAACGCCTGTCGATCATGCCACTGACACATACGACACGATCGATTGGCTGGTCAAGAACATTAAAGAGAGCAATGGCAAGGTCGGTATTCTCGGTATTTCATACGATGGTTTCTTGCCGCTAATGGCACTGGTGAATCCGCATCCGGCTCTCAAGGTCTCGGTGCCGATGAACCCGATGGTCGATGGATGGATGGGCGACGATTGGTTTCATAACGGCGCCTTTAGGCAGCAGAATATGCCGTACATTTATGACCAGGTCGTCACTCGTTCGAACGAGGTCACCTGGTGGTCGAGCAATTTTGACGACTATGATATGTTCATGCGGGCGGGCTCGGCGGGCGAGCTTGGTAGACAACGCGGTATGGACCAAAGCGGCTTCTGGAGAAAGGTCATCGCCCACCCGAACTACGACAGCTTCTGGCAAGACCAGGCAATGGACAAGATCCTCGCGAAACAACCGCTGAAAGTTCCCGTAATGCTCGTTCACAGCCTCTGGGACCAGGAAGATATCTACGGCGCACCGGCAGTTTACAAAGCGATCGAACCCAAGGACACCAATAACAATATGGTGTATCTCGTAATGGGCCCGTGGCATCACGGTCAGGAGATCCAGAACGCCGACCGGATCGGCGCGATCCGTTGGGGAAGCGATACCGGAACGTATTTCCGGAAGAACATCCTTGGGCCTTTCCTCGCCCATTTCCTGAAGGACGGCGCTCCGCCGATGGACGTAGCTCCGGTAAACGCATTCGAATCAGGCACGAATGTTTGGCGGCGGCTGAATTCCTGGCCCTCCGGCTGCACCACAGGCTGCACGTCCAAGGCGACGCCGTTGTATTTGAACGCGGGAACAAAGTTAAGCCTCGGCTCGCCCATTACCGGCGGCGACCAGTATGACGAGTACATTTCCGACCCCGCCAAGCCGGTTCCGTTTCGGGCTCGGCCAAACCGTCCGACCGGTTATACCGAGGAGTTGAGTTGGTGGCGTTGGCTCGTTGACGACCAACGTGAAGCCTCGGGCCGCACCGACGTCCTGACCTACACGACCGACACCTTGACCTCGCCGGTAAAGATCAGCGGTCAGCCGCTTGTTAATTTGATCGCATCGACGAGCGGCACCGATTCCGATTGGGTGGTCAAGGTCATTGACGTTTATCCGGACGAGTTTGCCGGCCAGCCTGAAATGGGCGGCTACCAACTGGCTGTGTCGATGGACATCTTTCGCGGCCGGTACCGCGAGAGCTTTGAGACGCCGAAACCGATCGAAGCGAACAAACCGCTGCTCTACAAATGGGAACTGCCAAACGCGAATCATGTATTCCTGCCAGGCCACAAGATCATGGTACAGATCCAATCGAGCTGGTTCCCGCTCTACGACCGAAATCCGCAGACGTTCGTCGAGAACATCTTTTTCGCTAAGCCGGGAGATTACCGGAAGGCAACTCAGCGGATCTATCACTCCTCAGGCGAGCAGAGTTTTATCGAGTTGCCGGTGGTGACGTCTCCGTAAAATCTCATTTTTTGAAATTCGATTTTCCGCTGCGGCGTAGGCAATAAAATTGTCGGCGTCACGTCTAGGATTTGGCTGGTAATCTAGGTTTTTGGAGGCATCATATGAGTTTCAATGTTTTTGCGGCTGGCAGCCCTAAGTTTCATTACAAGAAGGAGGGCTTTATCGAAGGCAGTGACTTCGAGCCGATGAAAATAGTTTCCACTCTGATGACCATGGAGCCAAACGGCTGGGGAGCTGCCGGAGCAGGGATCGATATCGCTACGCCGGGGGTCACGGACCTGATGGACTCGATGGCGACTATGGAATTTCTGCACACTTTAAATGACGCTGTATGTTTTCTGGCGATGTGTTCGGGATCTAGCGACGGCTGGATCTCGCTCTCGACGACGAAATCGCACGTGCTGTGGCCTGACACAAAGGGTTTTGCCCGTTACAATTTCACTCCGGGCGACAATCCGGGAGCGGAATTCATCAAGCTGATCGGCCCGGCGCTAAAGGACACTGATCTGAACAATTGGGGTGCGCTGGCCGCACTTACGCTGGTTCTGTCAAAATACTCGAACTCGATCGGGGACGATGCCCGGCCGATAATTAACATCAGCCTGGACAAATAGAACCGGGGAGCGGTGCGGATCATTTCATCAGCTCCCGAATACGTTTTAGTAATTGCGGCAGAAGGCGGGCGGTCTGAAATACTGAACCGCTCGCAAAGTACCGAGCAAAGCCGCGAAACGCCTCTATAGCGTTCGCCGAATACGGCATCCACCACGCATCGGGCAGGAGCGCAATGCGGTTGACGTGAATGTGCTGCGGTTGGACGAGTTCCATCATGCCGTCGAGGCCGTGCGTTCGGCCGCGGCCGGAATTTTTGAAGCCGCCCCACGGTGTCTGTCCGATGCCGTGCGTGTAAAGCACCTCGTTGACACAGACCGAGCCGGCCTCCAGTCGCGAAGCGACGCGTTTTCCTCTCGCGTAGTCACGTGTCCAGACGCTCGCCGTTAGCCCGAACTCACTGTCGTTCGCCAGTCGGATCGCTTCCTCCTCGGTCGAAAATGTCGCGATCGGCAGTGTTGGACCAAAGGTCTCCTCCTGCATCGCACGCATATCATTGGTGACGCCGGTGATGACGGTTGGTTCGTAAAACAAACCGCCTGCCGTTTCCACCGAGTCCGAGGGACCATTAAAGCCGGGAACCATTATTTCGCCGCCGGTCTCGATAGTCGCTCCCGCGGCCCGAAAATCCTCGACGTGGTCATAGACTATCTTCAGCTGCCGTTCGGAGGACATCGCCCCAATGGATACGTCGTCGCGGTCGCCGGCTCCCTGCTTTAGCTGCTTTGTCTTTTCGACGATCTTGCGGGTAAGGGCATCGGCGACGCTTTCCT
>JAKOVX010000079.1 GCA_029781855.1 Acidobacteriota bacterium
CCCTGACGGGTTACGCGGCCCATCAATATCGTCTGTACGTTCAGCTCACCTCCGATGGCGTCGGCATTGCTCCGGCTTCCCCTGTACCTGTAGGTTGAGACGCGCGACATCACGCGAATGCCCGGCATCTGCGACAGCGAGAAGGTAACGCCCTCGGCGATACCGTCGGATAAATAATCGTTATTGGGATCGGCGGTCTCATTGGCGAACGGCAGCACGGCGACCGACGTGACCTTCGGCGAGTCGGGCACAGCGGCGTATCGATATACAAACACGCCGGCAATTACGGCCACGAGCAGGACGGCGGCGTAAGCCCACCACTTCGGCGGGCGGCGGGCGGCAAGTTCGTGCGGACGCGTGTCGCCCTCGTGCTCGACGATGATGCGTTCGATGGTCCGCTGTTCGATGATGAGATCGCCGTCGATGCACTCGACCGGGGCGACGAAAGAATATCCGCGTCCGGGAATCGTCGCGATCAACTTCCCTGCCCCGCCATCGGCGGAGAGAAGCTTACGGAGGGCCGAGACGTGGACCGAAAGGTTATTTTCTTCGACGATCTGGTTGGGCCAGACACGCTCGAGCAGCTCGTCCTTGGTCAGCACGACGCCGTGATTTGCAACAAGTACGGCAAGTACCTCAAAGCTTTTCGGGTTGAGCGCTACAGGTTCGCCGTCGCGGGTCAACAGGCGATGTCCGGGGTCGAGCTCGAATTGTCCGAATCGGTATATCAAATCACTTCTGCAGTTTTAGCTTTTGCAACAAGGCTATGAACCGCGGCTCGCTCCTTATCTCGTCATAATGCGGATCGACCAGGAGCATGTCGCTGCCTGGGGATCGACGGGAAACCGCCGATTCCAAATAATCCAGGGCCTTTTGGTTGTCGCCGAGTTTGACGTTGCAAACCGCCATCCCGAGGGTGTAATTCAGGTCTCCATTCCGAAACTTATCCGTTTCCCAATCGAGCCAGGCTGACCAATACCCGCGCGGACCTTCGCGATGGTATCGCTCGCGGATCAGTTCGATCTCCTTATTGAAGCGGCTCATCTTCGCCGGATCGGCATTTCCACCGTCGGGATGATCCAGCATCGCGTCAAGCGCCTCGTCATACCGTTCGAGGTATTCATAGGTATAAGAGAGCCAGTCGGCGCCGAACGCGGCATCGATCTCCGAGGTCCGTTTCGCCTGTTCGAGGGCGTCGTCGAACCTTCGCGCCATTGCCAAAATATAGGTATTGTCGTTATTGATCGACAGCGAAACAGGCTCGAGCCGGCGGGCGATGTTGATCTCCGCGATGGCCTCGTCGTGGCGGCCCAGGCGACAGAGCATCTCGGCAAGCCAGTGATGGGCCGTTGAGTAATTCGGGTTCAATTCGATGGAACGGCGAAAATTCGCCTCGGCCTTTTCCCAATCGTAGGCGTCCCAGTCGAGGGCGGCGAGCGTCGAATACGCCTCGCCAAGGTTCGGTTCGATCGAGAGCGCTGTCATTGCGGCACTTCTGGCGAGCGGTACCGCCTGTTCGCGCGGTACCGGAGCGGTATCAACGGCGTACACGTCACTGATCGCGGCGTACGCGAGGGCGTAGTTGGGGTCGCGTTCGATCGCCCGGCGAAAGAGCGCCAGTGCCCGCACGTGATCTTCTTTTGTCCGCTTGTTCCAGAAATACCTGCCCTTAAGGTATGCCTCGTACGCCTCGGCGTCTCTCGTTTGGCCGAGGGCGACGGGCTCGCCGGCGAGTTTCAACCGCAATTTCCCTACCACGTCGCGGGCAATGTCGTTTGAGAGCGTCGCGATCTCGGAGCGTTTGCGTACGAATCGCTCTCCCCAGATCTGGTCACCGGTGGATGAATTGACAAGTTCGAGGCTGACGGTCATGCCGTCGTCCGTCTCGACGATATTTCCGGTCATCACTGCCTGGACGCGAAGTTCGTCTGCGATCTTCTGCGGCGGCAGGTCGCGGCCCTTGTAGGGAAAGACCGAGCTTCTAGCTTTTACCGAAAGATTCGGGATCTGCGAGAGGTTGTTGATGAGCGATTCGGTAAAACCGTCCGAAAAATAATCGGAATCCTGTCGACTGCCCTGATAGGAGAGCGGCAAAACGGCGATCGATTCGATACGCGAGTCCGGTCGCACACTCTGAGCTTTCCACCACCAAACACCTGTCACCGACGCTGCCAGCACAAGTACTGCGACGGCGGTTATTAGCAGTTTGCGGTTCGGCTTGCCGCCCGGGAGCAGTTGCCGGCCGTTGGGTGCGGTTTCGCCGCCGTCATGCTCGATAACGATACGCTCGACGGTCCGTTGTTCGATGACGAGGTCGTCGTCGATACATTCGACCGGCGCGACGAACGAATAGCCGCGGCCGGGGATAGTCGCGATCAACTGTTTGCCGTCGCTGTCGGCCGACAGCAATTTTCGGAGTGCCGAGACGTGGACCGAAACGTTATTTTCTTCGACGATCTGGTCGGGCCAGACGGCAGAAAGCAGTTCGTCCTTGCTGACGACGCTGCCGCGGTGACGAATGAGTTCCAGCAGGAGGTCGAACGCCTTTGGGTTGACGCTCATCGTTTCGCCGTCCAGCGTCAGGCGGCGGCGCGGAGCATCTAGCTCAAAACTGCCGAACCGATACTGTCCATTTTCAACGCCCGCCATACGTTTCAGAAAATTTCAGATATTTTAGCCCAAATTTTAAGGACTTTAGCACGTCTGCCGCCGCAAACTCACAAACGTTGATGCAGGAATACGCCGCTAAGTAAGTCCGATCGTTTGACCAAATGATAGCAAAGGTCGGGGCGGGCAAACAATAAAATTCGCGGCCGACAACATATGCACGAACACAGACCGGGAAAGACACGCATAACGCTCGAGCGGTTAACCGTCACTACGGTCCGCCGCCGCGGAGAAACGGTCCATGTCTGCGATATCTGTAAACGCGAGATCGACGATGCCGGGAACCTGCGGCTGCCGGAGGGCAAGATCATCGACGTGGAAGCCAAACAGATCGGGCCGGACGGCGCCGAAGACATAAAAATTCAAAAAAAGGAGAAATAGAAAAATGAAAAAACTGACCATAACGATCGTGACGATCGCACTCTTTGTTATCACAGCCCAAGCCTAATCAGCCGATGAACAGGCGATCCTGAAGATCCACTACGGCCTCGAAAACGCATATATCGCCGGACAGGTCGAGCCGTTCGAAGCGGTGCTGGCCGAATACTACACATTTTCTGGCCCGGGCGGAAAGATCCAGACGCGGGCGGAAATGCTAAAGGAAATGCGTGACGAGATCGCGAAGCCGACCTTTAAGAACATTTCCGAGGTCAGCGACAACGTCAAGGTCCACGTCCTTGGCAACACTGGCCTCGTGACCGCCAGTTGGACGTCGGTGTCGCAGGGCCTGGGTAAAACTGACGAACCGCACACCGACAAGGGCCAGTACACCGGTATTTACGAAAAGGACGGCGGCAAATGGGTGCTCATCCGTGAGATCTTCACCGAAGCGCCGCACGACCGGAAAAGGATGGAGGCCGAGGTGTTGGCGGCGAGCAACGCATTTGACGCCGTGATGCTCAGCCGCGAAAAGGCAGGCTACGAACGCCTTCTGAACGCCGACTATACCTACACGACCGAGGACGGCCAACTGGTCACACGTGACCAGGAACTCGCCCACTTTGACGGATTGACGATCAAATCGGTCGAAACTAAGGACAAGAAGATCCGCATCATCAGCAACACGTCGGCGGTCGAGACAGGTATTTACCACGTTATCGGGGACTACAAGGGCAAGTCGTTCGACCAAACGGGGCGCTACACCACGACGTGGATCTGGAAAGACCTCCGCTGGCAGGTCATCGCCGACCATAATTCGATCGTCAAGAAATGACTACCGCAAGATGCCGGATCCGTCCGGGCGGGCGACAACGGCCTTAATGCTGATCTGATACGGCGATCCCGATTCGGACGTGCGTGTCGGCTCGGCCCGAACGGATCAAGGCAAACTTCCTGCGACCAGTATTGAGAGAAATTACGAACGAGCGAAGCGAGAATGAGGTGAAAGACGTGAGAAGAAAATTCAGAGGGTTTTTGTACATAACGATCGCCGCCGTGGCAGCCTTCTTGTTTTGGCTGCCAACGAACAAGGCCGATGCGGGGCATTCCCCTTTGAGTTCGAGATCAGCCCGAACGACAGGCGTATCGTCAAACTGCGAAATGGTCCTCTTTACCTCTCGCAGGGCGGACTACACTACGGACCTTCTGCTGATGAATCCAGACGGAACAGGAAAGACGAGCCTCCTACCGGCCGATTTTGATGCGACATTTCCCCTGGTTGACCCAACGAACTCAAAGATCCTGGTCGCGCGTTACCACGCTCCGGCAAGATATAGTTTCTATGTCATGAACACCGATGGTTCGGGCCTTACCGCGATATCGGGGATTCTCGATACAGAATATCCGGACTATAGCTTCAGCCCTGACGGGAGCAAGATCGTATTCACGTTGAATACTGACACTCAGACGGAAATACATCACGTTTTTACGATGAAAATCGACGGGAGCGGATTAACGGACCTGACACCGTCGTCGGGGATCGACTATGATCCGATATTCAGTCCGGGCGGAAACAAGATCTATTTCTCACGGGCGATCTATCTCTCGGGAACCTACCTCTCGACCGACCTATTTTCGATGAACGTCGACGGTTCGAATGTCGTTCGGCTTACCGTCGGACTAAACTCTTCGGTCAAAGCGCGTGAATTCAGTCCGGATGGGACGCGACTTCTGGTTGAAGTCGGGGACAGTGGCTCCAATTCCATAGAAACAATGAATATTGACGGTTCCTCACCCTTGCAGTTGTTTGAAACCTCCAACGCCATCGGCGAGTCGATTTTCTCACCTGCTGGCGATAAAATTGTCTTCATCGCCGGGCAGGCGCAGGCCGCATACGATATCTACTCCGTGAACGTCGACGGATCGAACCCTCAGAATCTTACAAATACTTCGGGAATATTCAACGTTTCCCCACGCTATAGTTCCGACGGTGGGAGGGTCATTTTTAGTTCAGGAACATCCTCAAGGCAGATATTTTCGATGAATCCGGACGGGACACATGTGGTCAATTTAAGCAACCAAAGTGACGCCTATCATAGCTCGCCTTCGTATCTACTC
>JAKOVX010000092.1 GCA_029781855.1 Acidobacteriota bacterium
GTGAATCCGTGCAAGCGGCGGCCTTCGCCGGCCGTGTAATAGGTGCAGTCGATCGCTTCCTGAACGTCGCCGCCGGCTTCCTTGAGCACCTTGCCCATTTCGCGGGTCATCTGGCGGGTGAATTCGTCCTTGTTCTTACGTAGGATCTCGCCGAGCGTGAAAAGAATCTCAGCACGTTTCGGTGCGGGTGTCCGCCGCCAACGGGTCGCCGCATTCTTCGCGGCGGCAACGGCGGCATTAACGTCATCGGCATTCGAGACCGGAAATCGCCCGACAATGTCGGACGTATCAGCCGGATTCACATTGTCGAACCACTCGCCTGAGGATGACTTGACCCATTCTCCATTAATGTAATTGTGATATTTTTTTGGACTATTTTTCGATGCTGCTTGTTTAGCTTTTGCCATATATATATTTGTTTCTTATCTCGTGTTCGTAATTAACGGATCGTGAATTGAACTATTTTAAAGATCGACGACTTTGTGCGCGGGTCATAGGCCGTGACTTGCAGGACAACCGGATCGCCCGGTTTGAGCTTTCCGGCGATCTCGCTGAAAGATCTCAGATCGGTCACATCCTTACGGTTGATCCGCTGGATCACGTCGCCCTCGTTGAGGGCCGCTTCGCCGGTTGAGGTCCGTATATCCGCGACGTCGCTCTGCGGGCTGATCTCCTTGACCAGTAGGCCGCTCTTGCCGTCGAGTTTATAGCTGGCTGCGATAGTCGGAGTTAATTCGGTGAGCGTCAGCCCGAACGGTTTTTCGTCACCCGGAGTACTTGCCGGGGGCTTATCGCGGTTGACGTCGTCCATTGGGCGAGTACTCGCCGGCCGTTCCTGAAGTTTCAACTTTGCGGACTTACGGTCCATCTGCTGACCGTTTTCACGGAGATATTCGATACTTACGGTTTCGTCCGGAGCCGTCCCCGCTACCTTTGCGATCAGATCGACCGCGTTTACGACAGGTTTGCCGTTGAAACTGACGATCACATCGCCCGGTTGAAGGCCTGCGATCCCGGCAGCTGACTGCTTGTCCCGAACGCTCACAATGATCGCACCATTGGCGTCGGCGAGGCCGTAAACCTTTGCATATTCAGCTTTTACGGAATCAAGTCCGGCACCCAAATAACCGCGTCGGACATGTCCGTTCTCGCGGATCTGACGGTATACGTATGACGTCGCTGTCGATGGAAGTGCGAATCCGATGCCGCTCGAACCGCCATTCGAGGTTGCGATCTGCGAATTGACGCCGATCACCTCGCCGTCCATATTCACCAGCGGGCCGCCTGAATTTCCCTGATTGATCGCGGCATCTGTCTGGATAAATTTCTGAAATACCGACGAATACGGTGTTTCCCGCCCTTTTTGCGAGATTATCCCGGCGGTAACCGTCTTTTCCAACCCGAACGGTGACCCAAGCGCGAGCACCCAATCGCCAACTTCAGTTTTGTCGGAGTCGCCGAATTTCAGGAATGGAAGGGGTTTGTCAAAGTCGACTTTGAGCACCGCGATGTCCGTCTCGTCATCCGAACCGACGACCTTTGCGATCAGTTCCTCGCCGGAATCGAGCCGCACCGTTATCCGCGAAGCCCGAGCTATAACATGTTTGTTAGTAATGATATAGCCGCTCGGATCGACGATAAATCCGCTCCCGACCGCGTAAACTGGACGTGCGGGAAATTGCCGGCGGAAAAGCTCGAGGGCGTCATCGGAGTCATCTGGTGTCGTCCCTTTGGCGGCGATCTCGGGCCCGCTGCTCTTGGCGTCGATACTCACGACCGCAGGTTCGACGGACTTGGCAACCGACGCGAACGAGGCCGACAGCCTCTCGGTCACCGACATCGTCGGCGATGTGACCTGGCCAAAAATCGTTCCGGCAGAGACGATCGCCAACGCCAGTGAAAACTGAATAAGCCTGAACGACTGTGATGATCGAGAATTATTTCCGCGCATATTGCTCATTGCGTTTGCTCCAAAAACTCCTGGAATCTGCAATATCTTTGACGCCTGATTATAACAAAACGTAGCAATATTTTCTTCGGCCCTCAGTTTGCTGCAGACAGCAGGAACTTTCGCGAACCGCGGCTCGCTGCCGCAGCCATCGCCTCGACGCCCTTCGAAAGCGGAAATTCGTCCTCGATCAGTCCCGAAACATCTAGTCTACCCTCCGAAAGCAAGCCGAGAGCCGGTGCAAATCGTCCGCACCGCGAGCCGACGATCGTGATCTCGTCGACGACGACGCGTGACGCCGCCCAGACCGGTGTACCGTGAAACGTCGATTTGAGCACGATCTTTCCACGCGGCCTTACGAGATCGAGCGCGGTGGCGAATCCCGATTCCGACCCGCTTGCTTCGACAACTACGTCAAATTCCCGATGCATCGAAGGCGTAACGTCGCCGCGCAGAACGCCCTCGGCACCGTGAGCTTCGGCGATCGACATTTTACGTCGGTGTTTACCTATCAGAACTATCGGCTTAGACCGAAGCCCGAGGCTCATCGCACAAAGCAGGCCAAGTTTGCCGTCGCCGACGACCGCGACCTTGGTCTCCGGGCCGATGTCTACCTGTTCGGTGATTCCAAAGGCCGCCGCAAGCGGTTCCGCAAAAACCGCTTGTTCGTCGGAGACATTGTCGGGAACGACAAGCAGGTTCCGCGACGGCAATTGGAGATATTCGGCGTGGGCACCGTCGCGGCCGACAATTCCCAGAACCGTCCGTGCAGGGCAATGCCGTGGGTCACCCGACAGGCACCTGTCACACTTGCCGCAGCCGGCGTTGATCTCGCCGACTACCCGCTTGCCGATCAGTTCGGGAGCATCGTCGGCCATTTCGACGACGCCGACGAACTCGTGGCCGATGGTTCCCTCAAACCCGGCATAGCCCCGTACGATCTCGAGATCCGTATTACAAATGCCGGACTTGACCACGCGAACAAGCGCCTCGGCAGGCCTCTCGGGACGCGGCACGTCCGCAAGCGATAGTTTCTTGTCGACAAATCTAAGTGCTCTCATATGCTCGATCCGACATATTGCGTCTCAAAATTTACTTTTGACGCTCCGATATCTATACTTGCACACGTTACTAATTGTCGTAAATTCGCTAAAGAGCGGCAGAAATATATATGTACAGAATTATTACATTGGTCTTCGTGTTAACAGTCGTGGCACTTGGTTTTTCGTGCGGCGGAACGGCCCCGGCCGGATCGAGCAATGATTCACCGACCGAGGCTTACAAGCGGCTTTACGCCGCGGTTAAGAGCAAGGATACGGAGGCGATCAAGAGGGAAATGTCGACGAAATCGATCGAATTTGCCAAAATGGCGTCGGCTAAGAACAATACGCCGATCGAAAAAGTATTTGAGAACGGATTTACCGCGACGACCTTTTCGCCGACCTTACCTGAGATCCGCGATCAGCGTGTATCGGGCGATTCCGGAGCTGTGGAGGTGTGGAACAGCAAGGATAGCAAGTGGGAAGATCTGCCGTTCGTCAAGGAGAATGGAAGCTGGAAATTCGCCATAGGTGAACTATTCGCGGGCACCTTCGTGTCGCCTGGCAAAGGCCGTGACATCTTAGAAAAAGAGGCTGCTAATGCTGCAGGCAAGGGACCGGTCGCTGCTCCAAACCAAGTAAACTCAAATGCGGTCGCTAATTCCAATCCGGCGGCGATGCCGGCCAATTCGAGCAACGTCAAAGTAATCGTTCCAAAGCCGGCGACAAACGTAAATAAGAGCGTGAAATGATATCTGCGGGTACGATCAGCGAGATCGTCGGTGTCTACGAAAAACACGGCTGGCTGCTCCGCCGTGTTTTGCTTTCTTCGCGGCTGAAAGCGGAACTCGCGGCGGCTGGCGAAGACATCTTCCGTGACGTTCGGATCGCCGACTCGGACATTGATGCTGCATGGTTCTCGCGTCCGCCCGCCGCCGAGGGCGTGCCATGGGAGATACGGCATCTTAGTGATTCTCCTTATTCTCTCCTCGAGAATATCGACGAGAACGATCCCGGTTTCGAAGACGCCCTGAAAGCGGTTGAGGACCGTCTCCGCAAAAACCTAGGGTCGAGATAAACGGCTTGACAAGTATTGCGGGTGACCGCAGAATTAGAGCATTGACATGATGATCAAAGATATCGGCGGCAGGGTTGCGAGTATTTGGGAAGGTTTGCGGCCCGTCACCAAGAAAATGCTTGTTCGTGCCCTGCAAACAAGCTCTTCCACGCCGCCGAACTCGCCGGCACATAAGTTTCACTACGACGCTCACGCTGATTTTGAGGTTAGCAGCCTGCTGACCGCGCTTGACGAGCAATCGAAGGCAAAAGAGATCAGAAAGGACGCCGAGAAATTATCCGAGATTGAACAACTGGCGAAGACCTGCGTCAGCGTACTCGAAAATCAGTCGGCGTCCGCCGAGGTGTTCATCCAACTCGCCGAACGGGCACTAAAGGCGAACGATTACAACCATCTCGACGCCCTTGCGGATCGGCTTGCTGAGCGATTTTCTGCCGGCGAAATAGCCGAGATAATCCGACAGACCGAACTGCCGCAGATCCGGGCGATCGCCTACGAAACCCTCGCAATGATGCCGATCTCGTCGATCACGCCGCTGCTCGATGACCCGCTGTATTCCGGGATCGCGGCAAGTTCGCTGGAACAAAAGGCGTTCGAATTCGATTCGGACGAGGCCCGCGACATCCTCGATCAATTTGACGCCGAAAATGACGCAAGCTCCGAATGATCCCCTGTGACGGCTTGCCCGCTAACGGATAACTCTATCGTCGATCGAACCCAAACCTAGCACCAGAAAACGCCTTAACTCCGGGAACTTAAGAGGTCTACGATTTGCTCAATGAGATCAAACCGCCAAACCGTAATAACGATCAACGGTTTACTAGGGCGAAGATCTCAATTCTGTCAGACTGTCATCGTTCCCTGCGGGGCTTTATCGGGTGTATCAGTCGCCGGCAAAAACTAAGTAAGTTCTCTGGAACATCATGACCATTCATGAACCTTACGACGCAATAAGGACCGGGACGATAGAACCCTGGGAGCATTTAAACCGGACGCCGACGGAACAACGAGCGTTAGAAACCGCAAATTCAGATGAGGCTTTGGCGGCCGGGCGGTTGGCGGCCGAGATCATAAGGCTGACACGTGAATTCGATCTTGACAGCGTTGATCTGAGTAGACGCTCGCAGGACTTTGCGATGGTCTCAGCGGTGGCGGACGCGGGCGGAAAGAGGCTGCTGTCATCAGCCGCCCGCCGCACCACGCTAATTGCTGAGTCGCACTTTGAAGCCGACGGTAAAGGCAACTACCGCTTCCTCAATAACCGCCTAACAATAGTCGACCCGGCTGTCGGAAAAGCCGATTTCCTCACGACGGCTGCTAATGCGATCGAATTTCTAATAAAGGAACTGGGCCTGGAGATCGACTGGACACCCGAGATCCTCGAAGGCCCGCCCCTGTTTAGCACGGCCGTCATACTCGACGCCGGCCCGGACCCGAAACGTGTGTTCAAATCGCTGCAGATCCAGTTCCATAAGCGTGATCCAAATGGCGTTCTGTTAAAATTCAATCCCCAAAACTGGCAGCTTGAACTTAAGACCACCGGAACCTAGTGGGATCTGGCGTTTCGCCGTTTTCGGACAGCCGCCCCAGCTATGGACTAACTGCCGAACGCGGCGTCTCCTGCTTGTTTTGATCGCGTTGCGTACATCGGAAATGCCGCCGTTAATTCGAGCACTTCGCGGCGGACACGTTGTTTCACCTCTTCAGATTCGGGTTCGTGCAGCACCGACGCGATCATAGCTCCAATCTTCTTCATTTCGGCTTCTTTCATTCCGCGTGTCGTCAGTGCTGGCGACCCGAGCCTGATCCCGGAAGCGATGAACGGCTTGTTTGTGTCGAACGGGATCGTATTCTTGTTGGCCGTGATGTGCACGTCCTCGAGTGCCTTTTCGGCGACCTTTCCGGTGATTCCCTTGCCGTCCATGAACACATCGACGAGGATCAGATGATTGTCGGTGCCGCCCGAAACGAGCCTGAGCCCGGCGTCTGACAACGTCTCGCCGAGGACGCGGGCGTTGGTCACGACCTGTTGCTGATAAGCTTTGAAATCTTCCCTCAACGCCTCGCCGAATGCGACGGCTTTTGCGGCAATGATGTGCATCAGCGGGCCGCCTTGCACCCCGGGAAATACGCTGCGGTTGATGTCCGCCGCAAACTCCTCGCGGCACAGGATCAAACCTCCGCGAGGCCCGCGAAGCGTCTTATGCGTCGTGGTCGTAACGAACTCGCAGTGCGGGACGGGTGACGGATGCAGACCGGCAGCGACCAGGCCGGCGATGTGAGCGATATCGGCCATTACCTTGGCCCCAACGCCGCGGGCGATCTCACCAATGCGGGCGAAATCGATCGTCCGCGAATACGCTGACGCTCCGCAAATTATCAGCTTCGGCCTGAATTCCTCTGCTTTTTGCCGGATCTCGTCGTAATCGATCTGCTCGGTATCGCGACGGACGCCGTAATCTGCGACCTTGTAGTTGATACCCGAAAAATTGAGCGGATGGCCGTGCGTTAAGTGGCCGCCGTGCGAGAGGTTCATCCCCAATATCGTGTCGCCGTGCTCAAGCGCGGTCATAAGGACCGCCATATTCGCCTGAGCGCCGGAATGCGGCTGGACGTTGGCGTGTTCGGCACCGAACATCTGTTTGGCACGGTCGATCGCCGCTGTCTCGACGACGTCGACGAACTCGCATCCGCCGTAATATCGCTTGCCAGGATAGCCCTCGGCGTACTTGTTGGTCATCACGCTGCCCATCGCCTCGAGCACCGCTTCAGAGACAAAATTCTCCGACGCGATCAGTTCAAGCCCGTC
>JAKOVX010000011.1 GCA_029781855.1 Acidobacteriota bacterium
GCGATGATCAGGCTAAATGTCATCGCTACGCCGAGCCGCGGCACGAGCACGACCGCCGCCGTGACGAAAAACGCCCCGAGCAAGCCTCCGATCCACACGATCGGCGGAGCCTCTTTGGCGGAAATGATATTCCCAAGCGGTGTTCCCGACGCCACGACGTAGATGAGCAAGGCGACCGTTCCGACGACGAACGAGATGAACGCGGCGAGCACAGGACTCTCGACCGCGACCGCGAGCTTGTTGTTGATGGCTGCCTGCGTCGGCATCATTGCACCGGCCACGAGCGCCAGCAGCATAAAAAGATAGGCGTTCGACATGTCTCGTTAGTATTCGGTCTTATCGGTTTTGGCGTTCCAGCTGCGAAAAACCTTTTGCGCTTCCTCGCGAAGCAGGTTCACCATTCGGAGCTGCCGTTCGTCGTTCGGCTTCTCCATCTCGTCGTAAAAAAGCTCGTCGTCAAATCCGGCGTCCGCCGCGTCGTCGCGTGTGCCCGCATAAAAAACGCCCGCCGGCCGTGACCAGTAGATCGCTCCCAGGCACATCGGGCAAGGCTCACACGAAGTGTAGATCGTGCATCCGTCGAGTTGGAAAGTGCCGAGATTCCGGCAGGCATCGCGAATTGCCACGATCTCGGCGTGTGCCGTCGGATCGTTGCTCGAAGTGACGCAGTTGTTCCCCTCGCCGACGACACGTCCGTCCTTGACCACGACGCAGCCAAACGGCCCGCCCTCGTTGGCATCCATGCCGCTGCGGGCGAGCTCGATGGCCCGCATCATAAATTGTCTGTCGAGTTCGTTCATTGGTTCTTCGGCGGCGTTAGCTTGATCTCGAAGAGCTTTTTCCAATTCTTGCCGGTCACGAAAATCCGATCCTTCGCCGCATCGTAAGCGATGCCGTTGAGCGTATTCTCGGCCTTCGGGTCGTATGGGTCGTCGGACTTAGGTTGGTCGTCGGGCGAAATGCCGCCGAGATCGATCCACCCCAGCAATTTGCCGGTCGTCGGGTCGATCCGCGCAATGTAGTTCGGTTTGCCGAGGATGTCCCGCTGCTCCGAATGCCATATGTTCGACCACAGCTCGCCTTTGATCCACTCAAGTTCGTTGATCTGCATCAGCGGACGTCCATCCTCGCGCATCACCGGTATCGTGCGGACCGTTTTGAACGTCTCGGGGTCCATTACCTTGATGACGTGCGTGCCCTGCGTCAGGTAAAGGAATGTGCCGTCGGTGGTCATGCCCCAGCCTTCGCCGACGTAGCTGAACTCCTTGAGCAGCTTGAAATCCTTGGCGTCGAATACACGCCCGAGGCCCTGCTGCCATGTGAGCATATAGATCTTGTCGCCGATCATCGATATGCCTTCACCAAAATCTTCACGCGGCAGGTCCCATTTCTGCACTACCTTGCCCGTTTCGAGTTCCACCTTTCGTAGCTGCGACTGCCCTTTTTCGCCTGTGCTTTCGTAAAGAAAGCCGTCGTGGTAAAAGAGTCCTTCGGTAAACGCCTTCGGGTCGTGCGGATAGGTGTTTACGACCTCGTAGCCGTAAACCGGAAGCGGCGATTGGGCCGGCTTTGGCGAGGGCGATCTTGCCGCGTTGCCGCCGTTCGCCGCACCGCTGCAGGCCGCCGTTAATGCGAGCGTGATCGTGATAAAAAGTAAGCGCATATTGATACCTTGGGACCGCCGCATCGACCTTTATTTCTTCAGTGCCCGTTCGAT
Source organism: Acidobacteriota bacterium (assembly GCA_029781855.1). Taxonomy (GTDB): domain Bacteria; phylum Acidobacteriota; class Blastocatellia; order Pyrinomonadales; family Pyrinomonadaceae; genus OLB17. Next base: position 1,718 of record JAKOVX010000011.1, read on the forward strand.
CGCGGCCTTGAAGCCGCTTACCGAAAAATCGCGGGCTTTTACCCCGTTCACGAAGATCGTCGGCGTCGAAGAGACGCCGTATTTGTTGCCGTCGGCCATGTCCTTGCGGACCTCAGCGGCGTTCTTTTCGGAGTTCAAGTCTATCTCAAATTGTTTGACATTCAAACCGAGTTCGGCGGCGTACTTCTTGAGCGATTCGTCGTCGAGAGCGTCCTGATTGGCGTAAAGCACCTCGGTGTATTCGAAGAATTTGCCCTGCGCATTTGCGGCATTTGCGGCGAGTGCGGCCCTGAAACCGTTAGGGTGGAGCGATTCGAGCGGAAAGTCACGCACCACAAATCGGATCTTGCCGGGAAACATCGCCATCGCTTTCTCAAGCAGCGGATGCGTCGCCTTACACGCCGAACATTGAAAGTCGCTGAACATCACGACGGTCACCGGTGCCGTCGCCGGCCCTCTCGCCGGATCGTCATCGACCGAAACGTTCACGACCGCAGGTTCGGGCGCTTTGAACACAATGTTCGCCTTGTATTTGGCATACAGCTTGTCCTCAAGTGCGTCGAGCAAGGTCTCGCGCTCCTCGTCCGAAAAGTCCTTCATCTTGTTCGTAACTTCGCGGGCGATATATTCCGAAGCGTCGATATTCTGCGATTTTGCATCGTCGGAGATGAGATCGTCGAGGAGTTTGTCGCGGACCTCGCCGATCACGGCGTCGGCGTAATTCGCCCGCAGTTCGAATAGGTTATCTTTTGCATATTCCTCAAATTCTCGTGCCGTCACGGCCTTGCCGTCGATAGTCTCGACCGTGTCCGTCGGCGCCAGCCCGGCCGCATTCACGTCTTTACCGGGCGTGACCTTATATTTGGTCTTCAGCGTCGCAAATAGCGCGAGCATCGCCTTTTGCTCGGGTGCGCCTCTCAGAAACGTGACGATCTGTTTTCGGGCCTGATCCAACGTCTTGCCTTCGAGAGCGGCCTGATTGGCGTCGTAAATGGCCTTGATCTCGGATTCGGTCGGGTCGGCAACCTTCGCCTTTTCGGTCGTAAGAATGTTAGCGGTCGTCGTACCGCGAGCCGCCGCCTCGAGGTCCAGTACGCGTTCAAAGGTCAACTGCTCGAGCGAGTCCTTTCGAGCCGTGGCGATCGCGGCGGGCATCTCACCGACGGCCTTCTGGATCTCGGGCGAGAGGTCCGTGAGCTTGATCGTGTGGCCGGTCGAGGTTGCGAGAACGTCGTTCGGACCCTGAGCTGCGGCGGCAAGCGCCAATATCAAAACAACAAAAATAGCGGAAAATGATCTCATAAGGTTCTGTCTGGCGGCCGGACACAGGATTTTACCAATTATCGCGGCCTGAAACTAACGGCTATTGGATGACGCGACTCATCGGAACGTCACACAGGAACCGAAAAATTGCTAAAATCACGCTCATTGAGCAATGAGTAAAATGCTTTCACGCGAATTTTACCTCAACCCCGACACGGTCACCGCGGCCCGTGCATTACTCGGGAAGCTCATCGTCGTCCCCGACGATCAGGGCCGCCGCGTTTCGGGAATGATCGTCGAGACCGAAGCATATCTCGGCACCACCGACCGAGCGGCACACAGCTTCGGCGGACGTCGCACACCGCGAAATGAGGCCACCTACGGCATCGGCGGCCAAGCGTACGTCTTCTTCATTTACGGGATGTATTTTCAATTCAACGTCGTCGTCGGCCCGGCCGAACAACCGCATGTCGTCCTGATCCGTGCCGTCGAACCGGTCGAGGGCATCGAAATAATGCGTGAGCGACGCGGCTTCTTGTCAGAACCGGGAGCGATAGCGACTGGGTCAAGGAGTGACAAAAATCTCACCTCCGGCCCCGGCAAACTTTGCATTGCCCTGAATATCACCCGCGAACTCAACGGCTCCGACCTGCTAGGCGACCGCATCTGGCTCGAGGACCAACGCTCATTCACCGACACTGAGATCGCCGTCGGAACGCGCATCGGCATCGACTACGCCGGCGAAGACACCGAAAAGCCCTGGCGGTTTTGGGTTAAAGGAAATGATTTCGTAAGCAGAAAGTAGCTGCTGCGTCTAATCTCTGCGACCTCCGCGATCTCCGCGTTCAATATTATTTTCGAACGCAAAGGCCGCCGAGTACGCAGGGAAGTAAAATACGATATGAGAAAGTCAACCGGTTATCGATTTACCAAAACTTCCACCACGGTTTCCTGTCCTCGTCAGTTCTCCAACCCTCGACATTGCTGAAGGTTTCGAAATCGAATTTTGTCGTGTGATCGTAGTCGTCCGACTTCGTTTTCTTGTTAAAGGCATCGCGCGCCAAATAGAGAAGTGGTTCAAAATCGACATCTTTCGGCATTTTGGTCGGATCCGCGAGAACTCGCTCAAAAAATCGCTTTCCGTTGGCGATGACGCAACAGCGGATGTACAAAAAGGTATCAACCGAGAAAAATTCACCCTTGCCTTTGTAAGATGCTTCGCCGATGTTCTCCGCGTACCGTATGCCGTCCAGTTTGAAGAGCTTTTCGGATAATATGTCGTCAAATCGATAAATATCTTCGATTTGCATAGCTGCCAGTCGCCTGACGGCCGGCCGCAATACCGCGTCATCATTGCCAACCTTATTCCAATCGAACAAATTGATGATTTCCCAGAAGACCTCTTCGTCCATTGGCCGATCTTCTTCGACCGGTTTACTTTGAGCATGCATCAGATCGGCGATTTCAGAATAGCCCTTGCTTAGCTTTTCATTAACGAGTCTCTCGACTTCTTTTTGACACTTCTCCTCGTCGTCCAACAATTTTGTTGTGGTTCTCCCTTGCGTGCCGATCTTTCCCCAGGTCACCGTGTACGAATTATCCAACTGTTCGATAGTCCAGAATTTGTTGGAATCGCCAGGCTGGTTTATGAAGTTCCTTTTCATTTTTCAATTCTTTCAACTCTCATCCGCATCCCGTACTTCGGCCGAAGCGTGATCATTGGGTTGAGGCCGATCTTCTGGTCGGGGATCAGGTGGAGCCGCCATTTGCGGGCGAGGGTGGCGATCAGCAGGATGCCTTCGGTCCAGGCAAAGCTCTCGCCGATGCACCGCCGGACGCCGCCGCCGAACGGGAAGTAGATGTTTCGCTGGCCGGCCTCCTTGACCGATCGCGTTTCCCAGCGTTCGGGCCGGAACGCGAGCGGTTCGTCCCAAAATCGTGGGTCACGCTGCATCACGAACGGGCTCGATAGAACGAGCGTACCGGGTTTCGCCGTAAAACCGCCAAATTCATGCTCGACGGCGACGTTTCGCCCGACCGCCCACGCAGGCGGATAGAGCCGCATCGATTCGGCAAATACCGCCTCGGTGAATTTGAGGCTCGGGATGTCCTCCATCGCCGGAACGCGCAATTCAGGGCTCCCCTCCCTACGAAGGAGGTGTGGCGGCGTTTCGCCGACGGGGTGGTTCTCTGCCACACTGGCACGCTCGTTCACACTCGCGTTTCCGCCCGAACCCAGCACCCGTTCAAGTTCCGCGTGCAGCTTCGCCTCAGCCTCGCGATTTTGCGAGAGCAGGTACCACGTCCAGGTCATCGCATTCGCGGTCGTCTCGTGGCCTGCGAGAAAGAGTGTCAGGGCCTCATCGCGGACCTGTTTGTCGGTCATCGTGCCGCCGTCGTCCTCGTCCTGGGCGAGCAGCAGCATCGACAGCAGATCGCCTTTGTCCTCGCCCGACTGACGCCGTTCGTTGATGATCGAATAAATGACGGAATCGAGCGTTTCGCGGGCCTGCCTGAAGCGTCTCGACTGCGGGAGCGGCAGTTTCTGGATCCACTGCGAATAGGGCAGCACCAAAAAGTTAAATAACGAAACGACCGTCGTCATCGCCTTGCCGATCTCGTCCGCGTCGCTCCCGACCTCGGCACTGAACAGCGTTTTGCCCACGATCTGCAGGGTCAGGTGCATCATCTCGCGGTCGATGTCCCGAATGTCGCCGTCCTTCCATTCGTTCGCCATTACCTCGGCGTATTCGACCATCGAGCGGGCGTACTCGGCGATCCGGCTGCGGTGAAATGCCGGCTGGATCATTCGCCGCTGCCGCAGGTGAGCCTCGCCCTCGCTCGTGAGCAGGCCCTCGCCGAGCATCACCTTCGCCCGCTGCAACGCCCGGCCCTTGATAAATTTATCGGCGTTGACCACGAACATGTCACGCACCATATCCGGATGATTGATGAAAAATGCGGTCTGCGGCCCGATCCTCAGAAGCGAGACATCACCCAATTTCGCCTGTTCCGTTAGAAACGCGATCCGGTCGCGCCAGAACTCCCGCATATGGCCGCCGATCAGGCCCGCGGGCTGCGACGGAGGAAGCAAAGCTACATTTTTGTCGGACACGCCGTGGGCCATTTAGAATTTCCATCAAAAAACTGCTATTTTTATACTTTATGACAGAAGCAAAACCAATGAAAGTGAAGCCGGATATCCGCGCCATAACGCGGTTAGTTCCGCCGAGCGGAAACCTCGTTCAGGGCCAATCGGAACTGCCGATCGACCCGCAGCTTGCCGCTGAGGCGGCGGCAATTATTGCTGCCAGCCAGAATCATTACGGCGGTAGCGAGGGCTTTGCCGGCCTACGTGAAGCGGTCGCCGCCAAGATCGGAAAATACAATCACATCGCGATCAATGTCGACGCACGTCCGTTCGAACTGATGATCACGAATGGCGGGACAGGTGCCCTGATCGGCATTGCCCAGAGCTATCTCCGCGGCAAGTCGGCTCTCGTTTTTGAGCCCTATTATCCGTACCATCGCCGTATCCTCGAGGAATTTGGGGGCAAGACCGAGGCGTTCGAACTCGACGAGGCTCTCTCGTTCGAAAAGGACGCACTTCTCGCCCGCTGCAAACAGCTCAAGGACCGGACGGAGTTTCCGCTCCGGGCGATCATCGTCTGCTCGCCGGCCAACCCGAGCGGAAAGGTGATGACGCAGACCGAACTCGAGGCCGTCGCCGACGTCGCCAGGGAACTCGACCTGCTCGTCATCTCGGACGAGGTCTACGAGCACTATGTGACCGGCGAAAACCCGCACATCCCGATCGCGACCTTGCCCGGAATGTGGGACCGGACGATCACGGTCAATTCGTTCTCAAAATCGTGGAATATCTCCGGCTGGCGGCTCGGCTACGCCTTTGGCAAAGGCGAACTGATCGCTCCGATCAACAATGCCGCCAACGTCATCTACGTTTGCCCGGTAACGCCGCTGCAGCAAGCCTTGTCACGTGTCCTGATGGCCGACGACACATATTATGACCGGCTGACGGAAAAGTTCGACTCCAAGCGCATAGCGACGTCTGAGATATTGACGAGCCTCGGCTTTGACGTCTACAATTCCGGCTCGGCGTTCTATCTTTGGGCTCGAATTCCGGAACGCTTCGACGACGCTATCGCCTTTAACGAAATGCTGATGCGCGACGCCGGCGTCGGGATGACGCCCGGTTCCGCATTCGCCGACAGCGACACCTGGGATGCATATGTCCGCATTTGCATCGCCCGCGAAGACTCGGTCTTAGAAGGTGCGATGGATAAGCTTAAAACGGTGCTCGGGTAGCATGGATCAATGAGAGTGAAAACGATCGCCGGGTCTCTGATACTGGTCATTCTGGCCGCGGTGATCGTTTCTGCTCAGGGCTCACGATCGGCTGCCGTCCGGCAGATCGACAAGTACGTGCGGTCGGTCGACCGCATCGTCGAAAACAAGCGAAACCGAAATTATATAGTCGCGGACACGGCCGGCGAGAGCGATAAGCGTTCGAAATGGAAGCTCTTTCCGTCCGAGAAAGCGCTCGAGAAATACCGCGAGGACAACGAGACGTATTCGATCGCTTTCAATTGGAAGAGCAAGGGGCGGACCGTTGCGACAAACTTCACGCTCTTCAGCGGGTCGGGCGACTGGGCACATTACGTTTATCACTATTTCAGGCCAGACGGCTCTGCGGCGTTCATCAAATGTGAACTGCGAACCTTTTACGGCGACTACATCGTGATCCGCGACCGGTACTTTGACCGGCGGGGAAAGTTGCTTCGAAAACGCACGAAATACTTCGACATGACTACACAGAAACCGAAAAAGCCGACCGCCGATATGTTGGCGGACGGCTCCGATGTTTGTCAGGATATGACCTACAAGAAAGCAGGCAAGCTTCCGTTCGCAAAGCTGTTAAAGTAGACAGTTAAGGAAATTCACACCACCATATTGCGGGCGATCACTTGCTTGTAAAAATCGGCACTCAATTTTGGCGTTCGTTTCTGCGTTTCGTAGTCGACGTAATGCAGCCCGAAGCGGTTCGTGTAGCCGTCCGCCCATTCGAAGTTATCCATCAGGCTCCACAGGAAATAGCCCTTGACCGGAATACCGTCGCTCGTTGCCCGCTGAAGATGCGAAAGATAATTTCTCAAGAACATCACACGGTCGGTGTCGTAAACCTTGCCGTCAGCGGCCGGAATGTCCGACGACGAACATCCGTTCTCGGTGATGTAGATCTCTTTTACATTCCATAGCTTGTTGACATTGTGCGGGCCCCAATAAAGCGCCTCGGGCCCGATCGACAGCCATTGCGAAGCCATGTGCGGAAAGGTCGCCGGATGCGGGACGACCTGGAAGCCCTTTTTCGAGCCGTCGGCTCTAACATACGTGGGTGTGTAGATATTGATCCCCACAAAATCCAGCGGGCTCGAGATGGTCTTCAGATCGGCGTCCATAAATTTCGGAGCATCGGCGCCCTGCGCCGCGAGATATTCTTTAGTATATTTGCCTTCCTGGATCACCGTCATATATTGAGCGTTTAGCTGACGGCATGCTTCTTCCGCGGCCTTGATATGCTCGGGTGTTTCGATCACCGGGACACATATCGCCATATTTTCGGCGATGCCGATCTTGGTATCCTGCTTGCATTTGGCTCGCAGGGCCTGGACGGCAAGTCCGTGGCCGAGCACAGCATGGTGGCGCGTCTGATTGAACCGCCCTTTGGGAAGTTTCAATCCCGGTGCATGTATACCGAGATTGTAACCGAGCTCGACGAACGCACCGAATTCATTGATCGTAAAGAAATGCTTGACGCGATCCGAGAGCCGCTCTCCGACATAGCCGGCGTAGTTGCCGAACGCCTCGGACGTATCGCGTGACTCCCATCCGCCATTCTTGTCCTGCAATGCCTGTGGCAGGTCCCAATGATAAAGGGTGGCGAAGGGCTGGATGCCGTTCTTCAAGAGTTCATCGACGAGCTTATTGTAGAAATCGAGGCCTTTCGGGTTTGGGCTTCCGGTACCGGTGGGGAAAACGCGTGACCAGGCGATCGAAAATCGATACGATCTAACCCCGAGAGCCTTCATCAGCGCGATATCGCCTTTGAATCGATGATAATGGTCGTCCGCGACGTCGCCCGTCGCGCCGTTGACCGTCTTGCCGGGCGTATGCGAGAACGTGTCCCAGATCGTCGGGCCGCGGCCGTCCTCCTTGACGGCACCTTCGACCTGATAAGAGGCCGTCGCGCTTCCCCACAAAAATCCGTCGGGAAACGTTCGTTGCCCACCGGCAGCCGTGCCGCCGATCGCCGGTAACGGAGGTTCGGCACCTGCGACGTTCACTGTTGCCGACCCGAGGGCGGCAGTTCCAACGATCTTTGCAAAATCTCTGCGCGAAAACTTCATTTGTTGTCTCCTGTTATTGGTTTTCACCGAGAATAGCGATTCTCGAATTACATTGCAAAGCGAGGCGGACCAAGCGCCGCTCAGTTAGCATAAACCATTGATTGCAATTAAAATCACCATATCGGATCCGGCGCATTTGAGACGGAAGATATTGGAGGGTGATATCCGGCCTACTCTGTTAGAGATGCGGCAACGCCCATTTTATTATTGTTGGAACTCAGATCAAACAAACCAATTAAAAGTGAGTATTTGTATGAAAAGAATAACTGCTGTCCTCTTGCTGCTGTGTTTTACGTTTCAGTTTGTCCTCGCCGACGAGGGAATGTGGACGGTCGACAATCCGCCGCTTGCCCAATGGAAGGAGCGTTACAATTTTGAGCCTTCGAAGGAGTGGCTCGAAAATGTGCGTCTCGCCAGCCCGAAGGTCGGCGGGGCATCGTCCGGTTTTGTCAGCCCGAACGGCCTCATCGCGACCAATCACCACGTTGCCTCCGGCTACATCGCCAGGCTCTCGACCAAGGAACGCGACCTGATGAAGACCGGCTTTTACGCCAAAACAACGGCCGACGAACTGAAGATACCCGACGCCGATATCTCCGTGCTCGAATCGTTCGAGAATGTCACCGACCGCGTCAACGGTGCCGGCGAAAAAGGGAAGTCGGACGCCGAAATGGCACAGCTTCGCTCGGCCGCTATCTCCGCGATCGAGAGCGAGTGCGGCAAAGCGACCGGCCTTAAGTGCGACGTCGTTTCGTTCTACAGCGGCGGCGAATACTGGGTCTATCGCACCAAACATTACACCGACGTCCGGCTGGTTATGTGTCCCGAGGAGCAGGCGGCGTTCTTCGGCGGCGACTACGACAACTTCGTCTATCCGCGATTCGACCTCGATTTTTCTTTTCTAAGGGTTTACGAGAACGGCCAGCCGGCCAAAACCCCGCATTATTTCAAATGGTCCGAAAAGGGTGCTGCCGACGGCGAGTTCGTCGTTGTTTCCGGCTATCCCGGCTCGACTGCCCGCTTGCTTACCGTCGCCCAACTCGCCTATCAGCGTGACGTCGGCAACCCGCTGCAGGCGCAGGTCTGGACGGTTCGGCGTAAGGCTCTCGAGGACTATTCCAAACTCGGCGCCGAGCAGTTTCGCCAGGCATGGCCCGGAATGCGCGGCTACGCCAATTCGCTAAAACGCCTCAACGGACAACAGGACGGCTTGCTCAATCCGCGAAATTTCGCCCGAAAGGAGGCTGAGGAAAAGGACCTTCGGACCAAGCTCGCCGCCAAGCCCGAACTCGACAAAAAGTACGCTCCGGCCTGGAACGCGATCGCCAACGCCTACGGCAAGCTGCCGGCGATGTCCAGGCGGCTAGCGTTCTCGAACCTGACTGCGTCGCGGCTCGCCACCATCGCAACCCAGATCGTCACCGGCAGCGTCGAGGCGGCAAAACCCAATGACAAACGCTATCCGGAGTATCGAGATTCGAGGCTCGAGTCGCTCCGGTCGTCGATCCTCTCGCCGGCCCCGATCTATCTCGATATGGAGGAGGCATCGCTCGTCGCCTGGCTACAAGAGGGCCTCAAGGTGCTCGGCCCGAACGACCCGTTCATCAAGGCCGCGATCGGTGACGCCGAACCCGCCGAGGTCGCCCACCGTGCGGTCCGCGAAACCAAATTGACCGATCCCGCAGCTCGCAAGGCCTTGCTCGACGGCGGGCCCGATGCCGTCGCCAAGTCCACCGATCCGATGGTCACGCTTGCCCGTCGCGTCGAGCCCGTTATTCGGGAGCTTCGCGATTGGAACGAGATGAACATCTCGGACGTCGAGACCGCCAATGGCACCAAGATCGCCCAGGCCCGCTTTGCCGTTTACGGCAAGACGATGCCGCCCGACGCCAACTCGACCCTGCGGCTCGAATACGGCAAGGTCAAGGGCTACGAGGAAGATACGACGCTCGTCCCATACAAGACGACGTTCTTCGGACTCTACGACCGTGCTATCTCGTTCGATTTTGGTTCACCATTCGAACTGCCGAAGAGCATCATCGACCGCCGCAACCGCGTCGACCTGTCGACGCCGCTCAATTTCGTCTATACGGCGGACACCATCGGCGGGAATTCCGGCTCGCCCGTGATCACCCGGAACGGCGAGATCGTCGGGCTGAACTTTGACAGCAATAACCAAAAACTCTCGAACCGCTACTGGTACATCGAGGAGGACGAGGGTTCGCGTGCCGTCGGCGTTCACACCGCCGGCATCCTCGAGGCGCTCCGCAAGATCTACGACGCGCCGGAACTGGTCGATGAGCTTCTGAGGTCGCGTTAAGGCGATCGGGGCTAAGGCCGCCGGGGGAGCCAAAGCGGCCGCGGATTCCGTCGGGTTTGTGGTCGTCAGGACCTTCACACGCGGGGTGAAAGTGGCGGCGGGAATGGACGTTTCTGTCAGGGCCGTGGAAGTCGCAGTTTGTGCGCCGGTATGTTTGCCGACGTCCATGCGAAATTCCGACAGACGATGCAACAAACGGGCGGATCGTGCATTGAATGCGAGTGCGCCTGAGAGGGGGTTCGAGTGCGCCTGCGGCCCTCTTTCAGTGCGCCTGAGGGGGTGTTTTATAGCGCCTGACGCGAATTTAAGTGCGCCTGAGTCACCCACAGGCACCACGGTCATTTTGAGGCGGCCGCTACTTTTTGAATTTTAGAATGATCAGCTTTCCACGCTTCGTTCGCGTTGCCGTCTGCCCAACATAGCTGCCCTTTTTCGCGTACCCGATGATATATTCGACCTGGCCCTCGAACTGCTCTATGTTCTTGACAGCCTTGACGTTAGACGTTTTCGCTGAGAGCGATTCCGTGATCTTGCAGGTCCAATTGATATCCCGCAAAACGACACTCTTAAAATACGTACCGCGGATCCGAAGGGTCTTTTCCGAGCCGTACTCGCTGAACGGCGGATTGGCATTTGTCACCTCGAAATTGGGGCTCTTTGAAAGGATCTCAAAAGTGACCGTTTCGTACTTTCCGGAGGACGCTTTCGAGACACGTTTTATCGAGCCGTTTTCGGTGCATTTTTGAGCCGAGGCCAGTCCGGAAAACAATAATATGGCCGCGATGCAGGCGGTAAAGGACAAGAGTTTGATCTTCATTTTAGTGTTGATAATAAACGGGTTTTTGACTTTGTCGAGAAGCGTAACGAAAATGAATATGCCATCTCCGGGTGGCAACGTCAATTATGCATTATCATTTGATCGGAATATGCGGGACGGCGATGGCTAGCCTCGC
>JAKOVX010000108.1 GCA_029781855.1 Acidobacteriota bacterium
TGAGACGAATGCCTTCGATAGTCTCAATCGCAGAGTTAGCGAATTCTTCGTCGCCTGTTGCCAGTGTGAAGGTCAGAGTATCGAATACCAACGCTTCTGGCTTGAGTCCATGGTCGTTGACGGCTATGTCGTAGATGCGTTTGGCGACTTCGAGTTTTTTCTCACGAGTCTTCGCCATGCCGCCTTCGTCAATGGTCAGTAGAATGACCGCGGCGTTGTGTTCCTTGGCGAGTTTGAATATCTTATCGGCCTTGGCGCGGCCTGATTCGAGATGCGTTGAGTTAATGAGACATCGTCCAGGCGCAGTCTTGAGCGCGGTTTCGAGAACATCGAGTTCAGTGGTGTCGATCACGAGCGGAACGTCCACGCCCATCTCAAGTTTCTTGACGACCTTGCGCATGAGTTCCACTTCATCGGGGCGTTCTGTGACGGCGCAGGAGATGTCGAGGGCGTGCGCGCCGAAGTCCACTTGTTCGCGGGCGATTTCCAGAATGCCATCGTAATCCTCTTCGAGCAGAAGACGCTTGAACTTGCGTGAGCCTTGCGCGTTGCATCTTTCGCCCAGCAGGGTTGGCGGTGGATCCTGTCGCATGGAGATGGCTGACATGGCGGAGGCAAGCTGCGGCGTCGCGCGAAGCGGTCGTTCGGGATGTGGACGCGAATCCAGTTTTTGAACCAGGAGTCTTAAATGTTCAGGAGTCGTTCCACAACATCCACCCACAACAGAAATAGTGTGCGTGGTCACAAAGTCATAGAGATCACTCGCGAAGGGTTCCGGCTCGAGCGGATAAACGGCCTGACCATCCTCATTGAGTGGAAGACCCGCGTTGGGGATGCACGACACGGGCAGAGTGGAATTTTCGCCGAGGATGCGGATGGGCTCGCGCATGTGCTCGGGACCGGTGGAACAGTTGAGGCCGATGACGTCAATGCCCATGCCTTCGAGGATGGCGAGCGCGGCGTTGACGTCGGTGCCAAGCAGCATGCGGCCGGTCGTATCGAGCGTGACCTGGGCCTGGATCGGCAAATAGACCTGGGTCTCGTCGAAGGCTTTATGGATGCCGATGATCGCGGCTTTGACCTCCAGGATGTCCTGCGAGGTTTCAATGAGGAGGAGGTCCACGCCGCCGCGGATCAAACCGACAGCCTGTTCGCGAAAAACTTCGGCCAGTTCATCGAAGCTGACGTTGGAGAGGTCGGGGTCATTGGCGGAGGGAAGTTTGCCCGAGGGGCCGATGGAGCCGGCAACGAAGCGGGGATGCGATATTCCGAATTCGCTATTCGAGTTTCGAGTATCGACTTTCGAATATTCGTCTGCGAGTCTGCGTGCTAATCGAGCTGCGGTCTCGTTAATTTCGATAACGCGGTCCTGCAATCCGTACTCCTTCATCGTGATGCGGTTGGAGCGGAAAGTGTCCGTTTCGAGCACGTCCACGCCGACATCGAGGAACGAGCGATGGACTTTTTCCACGGCTTCAGGATACGAGATGACGAGGTAGTCGTTACATCCGTTGTATTGTTCGCCGCCAAAATGCTCGGCAGTAAGGTGCAGGTTTTGCAGGCTGGTTCCCATGGCGCCGTCGAAGACAAGAACTTTCTTTTCAAGGGCGTCGAGGTATTTGCGATTTGTGTACTTTCGATTCATATTACTCCTACAGCGAATTTACCAGTGATGAACAGAGATGAGATTGGCAACAAAAGCGCCTCTCGCAATGAGAGGCGACAGCATTATAACGGTCATCTCTCATCTCCCGGATGTACGGGCGACATACATCGTCCTACAATCCGCCGAAGTTGGCACCTTTTTAGCGGTTAGCGCTTAGCCTTTAGCTGTCAGCTCTTGTTTTGCTAACCGCTAATTGCCAATTGCTCAAAGCTACTCGGTTGCCGAAGCGTCACAGGGTCGGTCCCTCAGCTTCTCTGGATGAGTACAGGTGTGCCTGCGGCAAAGTGCAGGCAGCAGTATTAATTGTTGCGGGAGTTTATCATAGTGGAGTGAACATGTCAATTTTGAGGCCCGGTTGTGAAGGGAGCACATAAAATTGCACGTTCACTCCCTCCTCAACCACAGAATAAAATCCTGATCGAACGCTGGCACGCCGAATTTGGCCAGTCTTTGCAAAACAACGGTGCGAAGTTCAGTCCCGCGGTTGATGATATGTAAGAGCATCGTCCAACGCGGCCAGGGCATATCGGTCGCGTTCCGTCCAAGTTCGCCTTCGCCCAGCCATCGAACGTATTCCTCCATCTCTTTTGCCACGAGTTCAAAGGCTTCGCGGGCCGTCTCACGTGTCGGATAATCCTGGGCCCTGAGATGACCCACATCACGCTGATTTTTGAGAGCCGCGAGCCAGCGACGGTCCGTGCTGGTGATCTGCACCATTAGGTCTCGAACAGAGCCGCGTGCGTAAGCATCGCCCGCCAGAAATTCCTCTTCGGAAATGCGTGCAATGGAGTCCCACACCAGGCGGGTCATGTCCACGTGATATTCAACGTAGGTGCGGATCATTTCCAGCGCACTCATGCGCCGCTCCTTGAAATCATATCTCAATCGCCTCTGCATCCTCCAACACCGCTGTCGCCCACGCTGTGATGTCCTCACAATACCTCTCTGGATTCTCTGTACTCACATCCAGAATCGTTTTCGTCCATGTGGATTTGTTGATGACAGGCTTACCGTCTTTCGACTTGAACCGGAAAGTCCGCTTGCCGCTATCGACCGCATCCTTGACCTGCTGACGGATCAACGAGGGCGATTTCTTTTCCACGATGAACTCCCGCAGCAGGTCACGTTCATAGAGCCAGCCTTCACGCGTCATCTTGCTGGAGTGCTGGAGCATATATGTGGCAACGGTCAGGTTATGGACCGCGCCGTAGCCCATATCGGTAAATTCAAGCACAAGAAATTCATCGAAGCGCGTTTTGCACAAATTGTCTGCC
>JAKOVX010000130.1 GCA_029781855.1 Acidobacteriota bacterium
TCAACTGTCACTTCGGCACTTTAGCGAGATAGCCTATGAATTCCCCGCATGACCAACCGCATAGCAAAATGAACGCGACCGGCAAAGTTGAGATCATTCGCGTTACCGTAAGTCTCTGTCGCAACATATGACGGAAGCTGCGAAATAGTATCAATGCAGGAAGAAGAGGCGTCCCGGCCGCGTAAAAAATGCGGGGCAGAAAGCCAAGTCCGGACGCCCGGGTTTCGGCAAAAACCCTTCCCCATTCAACACGTTCGCCGAGAACGTTAAGAAATGTGAGTTTTTGCCTTTTCTGGAAAACAACCGGCCGGTCATCCAAAAAAAGTGTCTGTCCCTTCGAGCGCATCGCCCAGTGTACGGTAGTCTCGTGATAGGCATCCTGCCAAATTGATCGGGCGGACTCCAGAGCTTCGCGCTTGTATGCCAAATTTACATCCGAAACATACTTGACCGGGCCGGGTTCAAACGGCCGGCCGTATCGGCCAAAATCGCAAAAATAGACGGCTCGATTGATCACCTTGTCGACTCCATTCTCGACGGCTCCACCGATAACATCGTAGGGCTGCTCATGGGAAACAAGGATCTGCTCTACCCAATCGTCTGCGGGCAGCGCGTGATCTTCGGTCATGGCAATGATCCGCCCCCTGGACAGATGTAGTCCAACGGACCGGCGCCGATCGTAAAGCCGGTGTTGGTGCGACGGTGTTTTCCCGGAATCGGCCAGGCCCAGATCTTCGATCAAATGAAATCTTACCTTGGGATATTGAGGTGTTAGTTCACCAACGTCAGAGGACCATTTGTCGTAGGGCACGATAACTTCTGAAGTCTCGAAATCCAATTGCGGACAAAGCTGATTCAGGTTTTCCACTATCGCTTCTTTGCCGCTAACGACCGTAATGACGATACTTAAAGCTATTTCCGCCCCGGCATTCCGATCGTCAGTCATCAATTCGCTATTCGACACCGGAGTTCCTGAAATTGCCCGGGATGACCGAAAAACGCAGATCGTCGAATTCCCCCGAAAACAAAACTGTCCTCAATCTGTTGCTCACACATCGATACTTCGGGCTACAACGTTTACACCAGTTAGGTGATCGCTACCGGTGAATTCATCAATGAGTCGCTTCTATTTAAAAGCAGTATTTACTGGCCGCCATCAAATTGGCCGCCAAGTACCCGAAGGAAGCTGCGCTCCGCAGCAATGCGTTTCTATCGATTCGACCGTAATATTATCTCGGATCGGCACAGTCATGCATCAGAGAAAACGACTATAAGGCCTTGTCGTTTTGTCCGAAGAAAATGAAATATGTCACTCAAGTTCAACGGGGCCGTGAAAAGTGAAGTGTGGACGGGTTAACAAATCCATCCGCGAGTTGGCGTCGAAGGCTAGTGATTTGAACCGCTTTTGCCAAACGGGCGGCTGGTGATCCGAACAGCGAGGATCTGTGCGGCGGTATGCGGCCCGATGGAAACTTGTCGCCCAGGCTGACCGGCTTGCTGAAGTCGACGTTAAGGAAGGGCTCCGCCGGAATCGGCGGAGCCTTTCCTTGCCTAAGTTCGAAGAGTCTACTGAGCCGTAAAATCCAACCCATCGATCGCATCGGTTAGGTTTACGAGACGAGTCGCGAAAGTGAATCGTTTCGACGAAACGCTTACGGTGTAAGTTTGCCCGACCTCGACATCCGTAAAGCTGTAGTACCCGAACGCGCTGGTGATCGCCGATCGCGTATGACCCGCCTGGTCGGAAATCATGACCACCGCATTTCGCAAGCCCTGCCCGTTAGAAGTCAGAACCCGTCCCGAAACCGTCACTCCGGCAGCCGTCGGAGCGAGTATTCCGACAGTCCAGTCCGAGAAGGCGGATACACCGTTAAGAGTAAACGTGTTCGTTGCCGTATTGACCGTCGTCGGCGTGTACATGCCGTTACTCCCGCCGGAATTGCGGATGATCACATAGCTCGCCTCCGGTGGGCTTGGCGGAAGATCAGCATCGAGGTAGGTCAGCGAGATATTCGCAGACGTCACACCGCCGATCGGGGTCAGGCTCCAATACCGCTTTGGTGAAGTAGTTGTCTGGACGCCCGGTATATAAGCCTCAACGGGAGTAACGCTGAAATTGCCCGTTCCCACGATCCCGCTAAGGCTCGCCGGCGAATATCCGAGAGCCGTACCGACCGGGAACAGATAGGTTCCCGACGGATCGACGCACCTTATCAGGCTGCCCTTAACATAACTCGTCGAACTTCCGCCGGTGATTGCCGACGGCGAACAGGTGTTGACCGTGATAGTGTTGCCGCCGGTGTCAACGATACGGCCGGATCCGAGCGACAGGCTTGCCACGGAAACACTGGATGTGTTGGTCGGGTTGTTGGTAACGCCAGAGGTCGGAATTATCGCCGCGTCGCCTGAACCCGGAAGCCCGCCCGATGACCAGTTTCCGGGGTTGTTCCAATCGCTGCTGACCGCCCCCGTCCAGACCCTCGGTGTCGTGTAACAGATCGTAACATCGCCAAGCGTTGGGGTGACAGTGTTGTTGGTCGTGGCGAAAATGGCCTTGTACTTCAAATACCTGTTGCCGTCGAACTGGCTAAGCGACGCTCCGTTCGTAAAATAAGTCGCGGACGTCCCATTAGGACCAACGAAATTGAACGGCCCAAAAGGACTGTTGCTCGCCGCCGCCTGGAATAGAAGCGACGTATTTGCCGGAACTGTTGCATTCCACGATATGGTTCCCCACGTCGTCGTCCCAGCGGAAACCGGATTTGAGTCCTTTACGGCCGAGACCAGATCGCCGGTAGCGGAGTAACCGTTATTCATGTAGACCTTGAATCCAAGATCACGTCCACCGACTGTCGTGTCAGCCGTCCAGGTAGAACCACTATTGGCCGACGTCACTCTTTGGCCGTTCGCGTATGGATTGCTGTTTACCGTCCCAGTTCCTGCACAACTGCACACATATGCGTAGGTACCAGTGGAAGGATTTGAAGTCGCCCGGACGACGATAGCATAACGTGTACCGGCGGTAACGCTGAGCGGGCTTGAAAAGGTCACAGAGTAGTATCCTCCCGCACCGCTGTTGAACCCGGCTAGCGTAGCTGATGCTAGGTCGGCACCCGTCGGAACAGGTGTCGCTCCGCTAGTGGCCCGGACCGATACCGTCAAGTTGGGCGTCGTGCCGGTACAGCCACTGCAAAATAGGTCGAGATCGACCTGTGCTATTTTGCCGGAAACCGAAGGGGTAAATGTCTGTCCGGTCCATGATGTTGAAGTCATTGCAAAACCGCTCGATGTCACAGTAGTATTTTGCTGTTCTACTGCTGTTGGATTCGTGAGAACCGCATCACCTGCGCTTACAGATAGGTCGGTATTGGTCGTCACTCCGGTTTGAAAATCGGTTTGCGTCGTGTCGGTAAGACAAGCGCCCGAGTCGGCCGTTGCTAAAGAAAAATTCTGGGCGACGGTTGAACCGCTCGAGAGAATGAGATTAGTCGCGGTATCCGAGACGTAGCCGGTCGCATCTGCCTTATCGACCGGATATGTGCCCGGCGGTAACGCCGAGAAGGAATAGTAACCGCTGGCATTTGTCGTCGTTGTGCGACTCCCGAGCGTAACGGTTGCGCCGTTGATCGGAAGGCCGGTCACGGTAGATGATACAGTTCCCTCGATGCTTCCGTTTGAGAGCGGTATACAAGACGGATACGCGAACGAACCTATCCTTGTCTGATGATTGAGTCCGTCGACCGCGTAATACATATTCGTGTACCAAAATGTACAACCATCTGGATCGAGCGTCATCGCGCTGTAGTCGCCCCAGCGAGTGCAGGTTCCGCCGCAGCTACCGGTCTGCGTTCCTGTGCCTTGAATCAATGTCTGCTCGGTTTGGCTAAACGTATTCGCGGCGTCACCGTCCAGCCGTCCGGCGTATTTTATCGCGGGCTTGGTCGTACTGCTCGAAGTACTGTACCCGAGTGCTAGATCACCGGCCCGATCAACTGCCAAACTCGGCATAAAGCGGTAAATGACATTAGCTCCGTCGGGGTCCCATGTCGCACCCTGCGCCATACTAGCGGCAACCGTGCCGCCCGTCACATTGACCTGATACCAACGCGGAGCAGAAAATCCGGAAGTGTTCGCTCGACGAACCGTGTGTGTCGCCCACAGCGATTCGACACCTCCAATGTTGGAGTATTGATTTTGCATCATCGCCCGGATCTGCAGCACATCAAGAGCATTTCCGCCTAGCGATGGGGCGTTCGGTACCGAGGCGTTTGGCCAACTCGACGGCGCTGTTTGAAGCTCGGGCCCAGTAAATGTCGAAATCGATATTCGATCCCAATCGACGTGAAACTTGTAAATCGTGACGGCATTTAAGTATTGCCAGGTCGCCAGGTAATAATTTGGACTTCCCGGAGGCGGAGTTCCTGTCTGTATTCGAGCGTTAGACGGCAAAATGGTGAAATCCGAAGCTGGTGCGTCGAACGACACAACCTGGACAGTCGGGGCGCCCTCATACATCTGGGCTTTATTTAGAGCGTATACGCGAGGATTCTGAAAGCTTCCGCTTGCAGCGTAATCGAACATGCTCGTGGTCATATAAAGCCCATCGGGCCAAACGCCAAATTTAGGATAGTCGCCGAGGCCGCCGGTTGTATTGATCGAATAATAATTCCATCCGCCGGCGATAGGGTCGCCGCTTTTCGAAGCCGCGAAACATTGGAAATTCCCAGGTGGATTGATCACATTTCCGGAGCCGTCGACGGTGAACGCAAAGTCAGTTATGATCCAGCGGTCTTCGAATGAGTCGTATAGGATCACTGGATCGCCAAAATTGTTGGAGTCGCACAAATTCCCAAAATTGCCGAGACTCATGAAAGTATCGAACGTAAAGGCTGCGACTCTCACTCCGTCAGACTTCCGATAGACGCCGATAGACGTGTTAATGGCTTGGATGAAGTATTCGGGCCCCACATCGCCGACCGTGTCCGGCGGATGACCGGCTCCCCATGTCGCAAAGTCGAGTCCGGCGAAATTCATGATTGGCGGCGGTGCCGTTGCGGACGGACTCGAAACTGCAGGTAATTCCTCATAGTCCTTGTTAAGCTTGTCATTTGAGCGATCGCCCTCAAGAATCGGTGCCCCGGCCAATACAGGGCTTGGCATTGGGCCTTCACGCTCTATTCGTTCCTTCTTTACTGGCTTGACGTATGGCAAAGTTCGAAGGTCTCCGACAAAGCTTCGCCCGGCTTTAACGAGCTTCGACTCAGTCGGTTTGCCGTTATCCTGAGGCGAACGATCGTTTTCGTCAGCGTATCTCGCAGGTCGACGTTTTCCACCGAATCCGCGGTCCGTATCTCCCCCGGCTGTTTTCCTGTCACGCATATCACGATCGGCCTGAATCGTTTTCTCGAAGACCTTAAGCTTCGAATGCTTTTTATGTTTTGATCTTGTTTGGGCAGAGGCGGTGGTGACAATGGATCCAAAGATCAACATCACGACGGCGGACGCAAGGGCAATTCGACGTATATTCATTTTAAGCTATCGCTCCTCTAAACTAACTAAGGGGAATGCCGTTAGGGCTTTCCGACATATGTGAGGTTGGTCTGAACGAACTTTACTTTTCGTTCGATTTCGGTGTGGGGAAAGGTTTCGGTTCGATCTTTGGTTCTCTGACGGACGCCGTACCGCGTCGCACCGGTTTGCCCGGCGGAATATCGCGCAGGTCACCGTTAAATTCACCCGCCTTTTCCGTTTTCAACTCGCTGACAGGACGCTTGGATCTATGTAGATCGGTTCGATGTTTCTTGTGACAGTGTACTGTTGACGCTTTAAGTTTTGACACGTTTGACTGGGCCGATATTTGAACCGCCGTCCCAATTACGGCGATAGCCATACAGACCGACATAGGCACGTTTGCATTCATCAACAAAAACCGAATACCAATTTGTTAAGGGGAAGAAAAAAGCACTGGAAGTAGAACAACAATGCCCATTAATTTTCAGGCACAATCGTACTGATTATTTAACGATTCCGCAAACGTAATTTTCGACTACGAAAGTCCGAGAGCCTGCCGATATCGAGCATGAATTCTTAAATCAGAAGAGCAATAGACAACACTCGGCTGAGCCCGCTCTCGCAGATCGACTTCCCGGAAAGTCAAAGATGATCGCAGGGGATCAAAAGCAATAAAATAAGAGTGCCCCTGTTTATCCGAAACAGAGGCACTCCCACCGGGAACTAAACGATCTCGATCTATTGACCGGCAATAAAATCAACACCGCTTAATGCATCTTCCAACGTGACGAATCGCGGAGTAAACATACCGAACTTCGATTTGACAGTCATTACGTAGCTGCGGCCGGTCGGAAGATCGGGAAGGACGTAATATCCGAATCCAGAAGTCATTGTGGTCCGGACAGTACCGTCCGAGTCGGTGGCTACCACGGTCGCGTTTCTAATACCGTTTCCGTTGGCATTCATCACCCGCCCACTGATCGAAGTGTTCGCGGCGCTCGGGACAAGCTGAGAATTCAAAAATGTGCAAGTCACGAATTCCTGCTCGTCGACGATAATCGAGGCAGTGCCCGTAGCCAAGTCCACGGTACTGTTATTAACACTCGGAAATCCTCCTCCTCGTTCAACGCAGCTGATATCAGCCAGAGAATACCCGGACCCGGCTACAGGGAGTTCAGTGATCGTAATCATATTCGAAGGGCCAAACGATCTGATGTTCGCGTTAGTTATGCTCCCTCCGCCGAATTGAGATGGGTCATTATCAACCAGTGAAAACCCGCTCATTCCAAAATTCGCCGATGACGAGAATGGGAACGACCGGGACGATGAAAATGAGCCATCGAGATTTGCCACAAGTTTAACTATCGTGACCGATCCGGGAAAGATGATCGTGTTGACATCAACCGATCGATCCTGCCCATTGACCCGCGTGTGATAGGGGAAACCCTGGATCGTTATAACCGTGCTGTCAAGGCCCCACTCAGCACGTCTTCCGATATGAGCGCTCCAAGCCAAAACAACGGTTCCGGTCGGGCCGAACGTAAAATTGACCGTGATCGATCGGGTGCTGTCGCCGGCATAACTTCCGGTCAAATTGTAGGCCGAAACACTACCGATAGTGCCGCCGAACATCGTAAAAACCCCGGGTATCTGAGTGATGTCGTCACTATTGCCGGGAATATGATCGAATCCGGCTGTTACATCCGGATCCGTCGGTATCGGATAAGTCGTGTTGCTTGCCAGACTACAGCCCGCAACTCCGCTGCACGGATCGTTCCCTGCAACGTCCGTACGATTGTAGGTGGTTAGGTAGTCAAAAGCGTGGCGACCACTCTTTGTGGTGTCCCATTCAATTGTAATTGAAGAAGTGGTTCCGGTGACGCCCGAATAGACAAGCCGGTACGGCACCGATTCACCTTCGTTGAACTGAGCGTTACTTGGCACAAGATCGCCACTAAGCCAGTTAGTGCCGGCACATGGTTGTCGGGGCGCCGGAGCAGCTCCATTGGCACACTGATCCAGGTTCGGATTGGCCTGTGGAGCTGCTTTTTGGGCCGTAATGATGATTGCTGTCGATGCGATGATCGCGAGCAGCATTAGCAATGTTACAGAAAGTGACTTCAAGTTGTCGGACACGGGAACGAGGAATTTCATAATATTCGCCTTTTTAGTTCTAAGATAACCACCTGGCAATTTGTTCGCCGAAAGCAGCGCACCAAATGCCGAATAGCAACGATATTCCACATATTTGACGGGCGTGAGAACCCTTCGTGCAAATGCACGTCGCTATGCCTCAAACAGGAACGGATTCAAACATTTAACAAGACCTTAGAACGATTGTCAACAATTTTCTTCTAAAACATTTCGCGTCACCCGAAATCGGAATGATCCATGAATGGACTCATCGAGACTGCCATCTGGCATCACCGGGGGCCCTTGGGGTTTTCACGAAGATATCCGGTTCCTCAAGTGCAACCATAAAAGCAGCAGTCTGTGCCGTTCGAATTTACTTATCTGCCGCGGCTCTGCCGCGGCAGTTCAACAAGCTCTGATGCTCTAAGACATATCTATCGGTCCGGTCGACATTCGGGGACTCTAGTTGGATGTTCTTAGCCGGTCCAAAGCCTCCGAGGAAAGCCACAGCGCGAATATTGAAATAAGTGGTCTTCTGAATGATCCCCACCAATATGTTCGTTGCTTCCTCCCCGAGCAAAGTAGAAGAGATCATTTCGACAGACTCTGCACTCCTCTTCAAAACTCACTTGGAAAAAACGTCTCAAGGACTCTATCGGACATATAAGATGCCGCTTTAACCCCGAACCGGCTATCCGTCCCCCGTAGCGACTTTAGGGCGAATACTTCGCCACGGAAGCGTTGCCGGATCGCTGGAGCAGTTAGACAGGTCAGTTCAAAGACCGGTTATTTGCCTAAAGGTTTCCCGAACATTTTCTGACACATCCATAATTTTTCGACGTGGCACACTCCCAGACAAGTAAAGGGTGTCTTGATCGGTTGGTTTGCAGTCCAGGATAAACCGGGGGTTGACTGCCGTGGTAAAGTTTTAGAAAACGATCTTTTGTTGGGGAAATTCGTCTGGAAGAAAACTGCCAGAGAGTGATATGCCACGAGCTAAAGCGGCAAAATTAAAGAACCAGCGCCGGGCAACTAAGAAAGAACGACAGGCGAGGACCGCTCAGATGGCAAACATCTATTTGAACGGCGGCCTGACGCTGCAGGAGATCGCCTCGCTGTATGGTATTACTCGACAGGCTGTATCCTTTCGTCTAGCCGGTGCAGGTGTACAGATGCGACCGCGAAGAAGGATTTGCGAAGATCTCGACCATGCCTCGGAAGAATTGAGAAGACTTTATGTCGAGGAATTCGTATCCATCCAAAATTTGGCTGACCGCTATCAAACCTCTATCGAGCGGGTTAGGAGTAGACTATCCGAACTGGGAGTAACATTACGAAAAGGCTCCGGCCCGAAGTATCCCAAACTCGAAAGGATGAAGGTCGGCGAATCAGTCCTCCTCCCAAAACCGATCCCCAAACGCGCCACCGATCGCAAATATACCTGGCATGAGAAAATTTATTCAGTGGCTCGACGACTTGGTGTTCGATTTTCGGCAGTATCGGTTGACGATCTGACCATAAAGGTAACGCGCGTGGAGTAACGTCATCTGTTTGGAGGTGGGTCTCGGCGTGGCCGCTATTATTCGATCGGAATGGTCGGACCAAGACTGATCGGAGATACGAATGGCTTTCAACACAATGCTTTTCGATCCTCAAGAGTGATCCAATCTGTAATTTTCCCGAATTGTCGGAGAGTCTCGGTTCCGGCAAACCTAACCGGCGCTATCTGTATCAGTACTAGATTGTCGCCGTTTATTCGCCAACAGTTCTAAATTGCGTAGGTTAATGATTCCGAACTATCAACCGGACGGTTGTCTGATTCTTCAGACTGCTTACCCGTCTGATCCCTTTGGCTCAGATCATTTACCGCCCACCAGGCATGATGTATTTTGATCGGTCGCTCGATAATGTTTGGGAAGCCCGGTTTGACTTTGATGGTATAGTTAGGAAAAACGATCTTTTGATGAGGAAATTCGTCTGGACGCCGAGTGCCAGAGATCAGTATGTTACGCGCTGAGGCCCTTACGAAAAAGAACCAGCGACGCTCACCGAAGGAAGAGCGATACGCCCGGATCTCTCAGATGACCAGGCTTTACGTTAATGCCGGACTGACGCTGCAGGAAATTGCTGTGCTTTACGGCGTTACACGCCAAGCCGTGAGCGATCGTCTTGCCCGGGCGGGTGTCCAAATGAGGACCCATCGGCGGCCGCCTACGCCGCCGCTTGAAGAATGTCAGGATGAAATGGTGCGTTTATATCTTGACGAAAGAGTGCCGGTATATCTGTTGGCACAACGCTTTCGGGTCACAAACAAGGAAATTCGGCGGCTTTTGTTGAATCGAGGTATAGAGCTTCGTCAAAAAGGCCGCCCACCAAAATTTCCGGGACTTTATGATTTGAAGCTCAATGAATCGATAATACTCCCGAAACCGACCGGTAATGGAAAGTGTAGGCACAACTGGCACGAGACTTTTTATTCAGCAGCTCGACGACTTGGCGTTCGCTTTTCGGTCAAGTCGATCGACGATCGGACCATCCAGGTAACGCGTGTGAAATAGCTCTTTTCAATTGGCGGTGGGTCTCGGAACGGCAGCTTTTGCCTGATCGAGACTGTCGGCCCTCGTTACTGTTCGGCGTGTACTAGGTCATTGATCGAGTTGATATCTATGATCCTCCTGAGGATCGGAATTGAGATCGTGATTATTGCAAAGGGATTTCGGTCTTGGTTCTCATAGCCTGCAAAGTGGCGATACACACCCGAGTTCTGCCTCGCATTAAAGAGGCAATCGGATCGAACATCCAATACATTCCTGGAATCTGGACCAGCATTGGGTGTATCTGTGCATGATGATCGCCGTTTATCTACGTCGAGATCTGGATGGAATATGACAATGGTTCCGAATAATTAAACCAATGATCATGGTAAATGGCAGGTTGCTTGCGGTTCTACTGATCCTTGTTGCTTCGACGGCCGCGCAACGGGCCCCTGACAGGGACTATTTCGATCGTTTGCCGGCTGAGCATGAAGTACTGGGTATTCCTAGCAACGCCGTTGCCGACATCAATTCGCCTAACGACTATTTGATAGAAAGGGCCCAATACGTCCTTTCTTATAACAAGGAAAAAGGTGAACCGAACTGGGTTGCATGGCACCTCGATTCGACCTGGATCGGAAGGGCACCACGACAAAATAACTATCGGGCAGACTCCTCGTTGCCGCCCGGATGGTATCAGGTCGAACCGTACGATTACTCCGGCTCGGGTTTCGATAGGGGACACAATTGCCCGTCGGGTGATCGGACATCTACTGTGGCTGACAATTCTGAGACATTCAGGATGACAAATATGCTGCCTCAGGCCCCGGACAACAACCAAGGACCCTGGGAGTTTCTCGAAAGCTATTGCCGGACACTCGCGAACCGTGGGTATGAAATGTATATCTACATGGGTGGTGCGGGTAGTGGCGGTTCCGGCTCCAACGGCGGCGTGACTGACACTCTCGCGAACGGACACGTCATTGTGCCGGCATACACGTGGAAAGTTGTACTTGTGTTGCCGAATGGCACGAACGACCTTTCGCGAATTGACATTAATACCCGGGTGTTCGCGGTAATCATGCCGAATACCCAAGGGATCAGAACCGATCCATGGCAAAAATATCTGGCGACTGTCGATCAGGTCGAAGCACTTACCGGCTACGATTTCTTCTCAAACGTATCGCCGGACGTCCAGGCGGTAATTGAATCGCGTATCGATCCGGCGAGCAATACTTCCCCTCAAATAGTTCCTGGCGGATATTACGGTGATCTCAACATTTCCTCGCCGAACACTGCCATCACCGGAAATGTAATCGTTAACGGAAATCTAACGCTGGGTGGGAGCATACTGACAACCGGTTCCGGCAAGATCACGCTCGGTCCTAACGTGGTCGTCTCCCGAATCAGCGGGTATATTAACGGAACTCTTGAGCGTCAATTCGTAACGCCGACATCCTTTATGTTCCCTGTCGGAACAGCGAACGGCTATTCCCCGGTTTCGGTTAAGATTTCCTCGATGGGTCGATCGCCGTCGTGTTTGGCCGTAACGGCCGTGGACGGCTCGCAACCCAATGTTTTTGACTCGGGCACGGCCTTGAAGCGCTTTTGGAGGCTGACAGAGACCGGTGATTTGACTGCAACCCTGACTTTCAAGTTCGACGACCGGGACCTCCCGGCCGGCGCCCGAGAAGCTAATTATCGGCTGAATCGCTACGAAAGCGGTTTCAAAGAGATCCCGGCGACGTTTGATCTTACCGCAAATACGGTGACTGCCACCGGAATAAGCGAGTTTTCTGACTGGACGTTGCTCCCCTCGGCGAATCGGCCGGTTGCGACGGCTGTTTCGGTTTCAGGGCGGATCCTGGCGCCCGACGGAAGCGGATTGAAGAATGCGTGGGTGAGTTTTACGGATTCGGCGGGAAATCTGCGCAGAACATCAACTTCGATGTTAGGTTTTTATCGTTTCGATATGGTCGCGGCAGGACAGACAGTGGTTCTGACGGTAACATCGAAAAACTATCGCTTTTCGACGCGGACATTGATCCTGAATGGTGATCTAAACGACGTTGATGTGAAAGCCGAAAATCACTAACAAGTGTTGATTTGACGACACTATCAAGCCGAAGTTTTGCGGAAAGGACCGACTTACATCAGGTACGTTTGTGAAAGGAAGGCTGAACTCTGACAATTCGATACGAACGAGTTGCGACTACTCTTACTGTTACGCCGGAAAATCGCCCGTGAAGATCCGAACACCCTCTGGTCTTACACAGCATCGCGTCAATTTAAGATCGGCGAATGACTTGACGCGGATACAGCCCGGGACGGCATCCCGGGGCTTTAACATGACGGTGCAATAATGAATGATCCAGACACTAGTTTGGTGATCGAAAGTCGCTTTGAGAGGTTTCAAATCGCACTATCGATCGAAGCGAACCGGTTCGGTTTGCTTTCGGAACCACTCGTCTACGGATCGGAAAAACAGCGAGCGTTCTCGAAGAACTTTCCGATGCCGCTAACTAACGATCAGAGAATCATTTCTTCTAGAGCGGCCGTTCCAGAAGGGCAAATGGCTCGAAAAGGGTCTCTTTTGCCCGTGAACTTCCTTCGTTAAAGCTTTGAGGAAAATGCTCGATCGGGATACAATTTCGACCCCCCGGAATCCAGCGGAACACAGCAATATAACGTGCTGCTCACTTATTTTTTCTTTCCCACTCATAACGATGGTGGTATAGTCCTAGTAAAGAAACCTGATATTTATAGTTGCTTGTTTGGTTGTCCGGAAACGCTCTTGTTAGGCATGACCTGCTCTACCCTTTGGCGGTCGCGCGCTGAGCAAGAACGTGTTCGGGCCACTTTGGAAACCGGGGACTATTGACTGTTTGGTTCTTCAGATCACTGTCTGGGAGGTAAGTTGTCATGGTTGGAAGATTCTTGATTCTTCTCACGATCTTTGCATTTTGCACGTTGTCGGTATTTCCTCAGTCCTCGCAGGAACAGCCGAGTGTGCCGGGTAAGAATTCCGAGGTTAATAAGAACTTAGATGCAAACGCTGGTTCATCCGTGATCGAGGGCCGAGTGATCGCTGTCGAAGACGGAGACACTATCACTGTCCAAGCAGCTGACGGAGCAGTATTTCCGGTAAGGCTTCAGGCAATTGATGCCCCCGAGTTCAAACAGGACAACTTCAAGAATTCGAAGAAGTCGCTTTCATCACTCGTCCTAAATAAGGAAGTCAAGGTTTTGGTCGTTTCGAAAGATGCCGACGGCAGGCAAATCGGCACGGTCTGGGTCGATGGACTTGATATCGGACTCATCCAGCTAGAAAAAGGGATGGCCTGGCACTACAAACGCTATGCCTACGAGCAAACACCGGAAGCACGAAAACAGTATGCCGACGCGCAGACAAAAGCCCAGGCGGATCAGCTCGGGATATGGGACGAAAAGCGTCCGATCCCACCGTGGGTTTTTCGAGGAGACGTGATGACGGCTCCACCGAAGAACACTTCGAACTTGGTCACTCGACCTTCGGCAACGCATCCTGATAGAAAATATGTACTTGGTCCGATGGGGGGATGTTACTATCTCGCAGACGATGGTCACAAGGTATATGTAAAGGATAAGAGTCGGTGTACAACCGGCACCGGCGATTCCAAACCTCAGTAGAACGGAACAATGACCCTGCAGATCTGCCCCGAATGCCAGACTGAAGCCGATGAGCGGTCGCTCGTGTGCGACTGCGGGCATCTCTTTCTGGATGCAATGGACGTACGAGGGCATCACGAATTGCGAACGATCAAATGGGGAAAGACAAAGGGACGGCTAAAGAAAATTACCTTCATCGGAGCGATCGCACTTCTCGGGACGGCGTCGATCCTGTATTGGATGGGGTGGACAGGGTCTGCGGAAAAGTCGTTCGCAGAAGCCCCTGTCAACATGGAAAAGGCTCCTGCACCCGTAACACAAAATCTGATCTCGCCTTCTGGGAACCCGAATCCGAAGACGGACACACTTTACATCGTCACGGTAGTTTCGACGGGCGATACGATAACGGTTTTAGGCGGAAACAATGACCTGCATCGAGTACGGATCTATGGGATCGTTTCCCCAAAGCTAGACGAGAACTTTGGAAACGAAGCGCGAGTCTATCTTTCCCGACAAATCCTTGGCAAGAGTATTTCGCTAGTGACGAAAAAGAGTACGGACGACGGGACACTCGTGGCCGAAGTTTTTCTGGACGGCATCAATATCGGGGTTGAGCAGGTCCGGGCGGGCCTGGCTCAATTGACCCTCGGTCAAACGTCTCAGCCGGATGCGCTTCAGTCGCGACCATATCTGGATGCCGAATTCGTTGCAAAGAGCGGAAGGTTCGGTATTTGGGCGGGTGGCATCAACGGTTTTTCGACCGTTGCGGGTGGTGACATGAACGGTGTCCCGGCGAATCCCACACCGCTATACGGTTCATCCCGAGGAAGTTCGAAATTCAGGTTTACCGGTATCAACTCGCCGTATGACGCATCGAATGAACCTGTTGAATTGGTTCGACAGGAATTGCCGGCTTCGACCAAACCGATTGTGCCTGCCGAGCAGGATAAAGCCCCGGCAAACTCCGCACCGAAGAATGATGAGACCGCCAAGTCTGAAATCGATGTTCCCGCGGAAACGGAACCCTCGAAGCCGCACGCCGAAGTTAAGAGGAATACTGCGGCCCGAAACTATACCCGTGGTTCCCGTGGCGGCTGCTACTATCTTAGTGCCAGCGGAAACCGGGTATATGTAGATCGAAATCTCTGTAATTAAGACGATTTCGCAATAAGAAGAGGTCCTTGAATTGCTCTGTTGGTCAGGCTTGTGGTTCGTTCGAGCGATTCTGTATATTCTGCGGTCCATCGAGATCGCTTGAAAAATCTCGTTGGTTGACACGGAGGGATCTCAGCGAGTGCTCTGGTGGAGCCAGGCGGCGACCGAGTCAATGATCAGTAACTTCATTTGGATCTTTTTTCTAATTCTCTTAAGCGTATCCTTTGCCGCGCCTCAAGTCTGCGACCAAACCGGGCGAAGCAGGGCCAATTCCGACCTCTCGCACTTAGGTCCAATCGAGGGCCTCAATTTTACGATCAAAGGAACTGTTGTATTTGTGATAGATGGCGACACTCTAACCGTGCTTGCTGAAGACGGTATCCCCCATTCGGTCAAGTTCTTTGGAGCCGATGCCCCGGAGCTGAAACAAGCATGGGGACAGGAATCTGCCGATCAACTCACTTCGATGGTATCAGGCAAACAGGTGGTGGTCGATGTTCGCCGTTCGGGTGACAAGGGAAGCTATTACGGAATTATCCAACTGGGTGGAATGGACGTTGGGCTGGCTCAAATAGGCAACGGATTTGCGTGGGCCTATGAACCGGCGAACTGCCAATATCAGTTTGAAAGACGGGCAGAATACATACAAACTGAGTCTAAGTCGCGTAAAGCACGGATCGGCCTTTGGGCGGACCCCGATCCGGTTCCGCCTTGGACTTACCGCGGCGAAGTATACTCCTCTCCGGCAATAGACACCCGATCGAAACCGCCGAATACTTATAACAAAACGGATCCGCGCACGAGGTTAGGCTCGCCTGACGTTTCTGGCGAGGGCCAACCTGAAAACCGCAAGTACATACTTGGTCCCCGCGGCGGTTGTTATTATGTCAACGACCAGCATTACCGGATCTACGTGGCTGACAGAACTCTCTGCAAGAAGTAAGTTTACACTGAACGGGATCCGGGTTGGTGCAACTGACCTTTCGAAAGATAGGTTACGCGTCCGAAAGCGAATTTTAGCAGACTGGGGTTCCGGCCAGGTAACTGACCCGGAGCTCATCAGGTGACTGCATCCAAAAAAACATGGACGTGAACCCAAAATTAGACCATGATCCGATCAAAGTCGACCTCGCCAAAACCGCTTCGATTTGGTAGACCAGCTTAAAGTTCATATCTGCTGCGAATGGTTGAAAGGTTTTCGAATTTCAATTTCACCCAATTTACTATTTATACTCGCAGCTGACACCGACCCCGCCAGATCATTATCCATTTTTTCAAATCTAACATCTGAGTTGGAAGTTCAGCTCGCTTCGCTGCAAAAGGCTTGAATTGACATTATCGGCTGCCGAGATAACCACAGGACCATACTCGTTTTTGAGACCGGACAATCCGACGTCTACACTCGTCGCCGCCCAAGCATCCGGATTAGTGGCCCGAAAACACGTAAGTAGAAGAACTAATGAGCTTAGGTTCTGCTCTTTGAAAAGCAAACCGCGAACAATCTATCGTCGGTTACGTTAGCCGCCGGATCGTCGGGTCCAGACCTTCCTAAAACGTTCAACAGTGTGCTAAGCTGTTTTTTCCGTTTTGTGGAAACACTCCTTCAATAATCTTTTTTAATAAATGAGTCGATGGCTTTTTTTCGATCCGGTCGACGATCACCACCTAACAATACTTAGCACGCGTCTGAGCTAAAGAGGTAAAATTCAAATGGGTTGCAAAGGGTTTTTCCGCCGTGTTTTGTGCGTAGAACACATCAGAGTCTCGATCTTCCATTTTGTTTCTTATTTAGCTTTGGCCCTGGTGTCGAGTTCAGTCGCGTTCCCGAATGATATCTCATTAACTCAGAACGACACCGACGATTTGGTCTCAGTGGTGGCGCCTACGAGGTTCGATTTTGACGGCGACAGAAAGGCCGATCTGGCCGTTTTCAGGCCCGCTGAAGGTGTTTGGTATATCTCAAACAGCGCCTCAGCGAGCATGTCCGCTTTCCAGTTTGGTTTGGATGGCGATGTGCCGGTAGCCGCCGATTATGACGGCGACGGCAAAGCCGACGTCGCGGTCTACCGGACCGGAATGTGGTATCGGCTCTTAACCCTGAGCAACACGGTGGACACCGTCCCGTTCGGCGCCGCAGCCGACATACCCACGCCGGCAGATTTCGATGGCGACCGGAAAGCCGATGTCGCGGTTTACCGGCCTGCAGAGGGTACGTGGTATCGCTTGGCGAGTAGTAACTCGGCGGTTTCCACAGTCCGTTTTGGGACCGTCGGTGATATCCCGGTTGCCGGTGACTATGATGGCGATGGAAAGGCGGACATAAACCTTTTCCGCCCAAGTGACGGGACTTGGTATCGCCTCAACAGCAGCGACGGCGGCTATTCGGCTAACCAGTTTGGGACCTCCGGCGATCGACCGATCCTTGGGGATTTTGACGGTGACGGAAAGGCGGACATTGCCGTTTGGCGGCCCTCTAATGGGGTATGGTACATCCAAAAGAGCTCCGATTCGGGCTATTTGATAACGGCCTTCGGACTACCTACGGATATACCGGTCGCCGCTGATTACGACGGCGATGGCCGAACCGACATAGCGGTATACCGCCCATCTGATGGGGTATGGCATCGGATCAATAGCAGCAACGGCAATTACCAGGCGAGCGCATGGGGAACGGGTGCGGACTTGCCGATCGCTGGTGACGGTTCGCCTGTCCAAAACCAACAGGCATTCACTTGCGATTTTTACGCTTCGCCGACCGGCACAGCAACGGGCAACGGCACTGCGTCAAATTCCTGGGACCTCCAGACGGCACTCGGAAAGACGTCCTTGATCAAGAATGGGAAGACCCTTTGCCTCAAGGGAGGAATTTATGTGGGTAAGTTCCGGTCTCCCCTGGTCGGAGCGGTTGTCCGAAGTGCTCCGGGAGAATCGGCAAAGATCGACGGCTACAAAACCACGACTTTGACATCTGCGATCAACAACGTTCAGACGAGCTTCGGCGTTGCAGATGCTTCGAGTGTATTGTCGGGAGGTTCCGATGAACTCGTGATTGGCGGTGAGGTAATCAAAGTCTTTTCGAAATCAGGGAATACAATTAC
Organism: Acidobacteriota bacterium; assembly: GCA_029781855.1. Taxonomy (GTDB): domain Bacteria; phylum Acidobacteriota; class Blastocatellia; order Pyrinomonadales; family Pyrinomonadaceae; genus OLB17. The sequence continues at coordinate 18,080 of JAKOVX010000130.1, forward strand.
CAACTGTCAACGGGGGGCCAGTAACTCGCTAAATGGAGCTGAAGCCCATGTTGTTGGCTCAATTACGATAACCGGAGGTGACGCCTTATATGTTTCCGGTACTGGCAGTACTTATCGAGACATAGAGATCATGAATAGCCGTCCGAGCCGCGACGGCAACACCGAAAACCAGGGTATCGGCCGAGGGTCTGGTGTAGTGGTAGTCGGCGACGGAAATAGATTAGTCAATCTTATCGTTCATGATAATCTCAACGGTATCTTTACAAGCAGCGCAAGCTCAAACACTGAAATCTACGGCTGCCTTGTTTACAATAACGGAGTGCATTCACGAGACGGCGGAACGGTTGAGAACGGACACGGACACGGTTTATATCTTGAGAACTCGGCTGGTTTCTCGCGAATCTACGAAGATATTGTACTAAACAGTTTCAACTTGGGGGCTCAAGGCTACGGTGTTACCGGGCCGTATTACGGTGGTGACCTCGTCGGCAGCGTTTTTGCCAACTCGGGCTCGCCGCTCGGAAAGTTCGGAGACGTTAACAGACGAAACTACAACTTGATAATCGGACCGGATAGCCAGCAAAGTCCAACTGCTATCCTCCGCAGTTCTCATCTTTATCACCCCGCGTCTACAATTGGATATTTGGTGAAATTCGGATACGGAGCCGGCATCGGCGTGGGAACTATCACTGATAATTATTTTGTTGGCGGCGGCACATTGTTTGAGATCGCAAACACGACAAGTGCTACGATCACAGGGAACCAGTTTTACAGCTCACGATCAGGTGCTCAATACACGATCGTGCCCCCGGGACAGTCGTATCAATGGAACAACAATAATTATTACGCGGCTGCGGCCAGAAATGTGTTTGGCATTTCTGGTTCGGGCTTGCTTCAATTCCCGAATTGGAGGAGTGCGACAGGGTTCGACGGGAACAGCAACGCGACCTCGACGGTGCTCCCGGATACCGTAATCGTTCGTCCTAACACCTACCAACCAGGCCGGGCAAATGTGTTGATCTACAGTTTCAGTGGCGCGACGACAGCGAGTATAAATCTTGCTTTGTCGGGATTGGTTAATGGTCAGGGTTATACCATTCGAAATGCGCAGAACTACTACGGACCGGCCGTAGCATCCGGCACTTTCAGCTCAGGAAATCCAAATGTTGTGGTCCCGATCACCGGTGTCGCCGCAGGTGTTGCAACTCCTCTTGGTTATAGCTTCACACCCGCTGGTACCTGCCCTCAGTTCTGTCCAATGATCGTTGTCCCCAATTAAAGGTGAAAGCGTACGATCGAACGACGAACCTGTCTCTGTACGGTTCGCATAGCGAGGACACAGAATATTGGTTCTTTAGCGAACCAGGAATTCAGAACGTGGCTCAGAAATTCGTGTCTTGAAGTCCGTCGAGTGTTTGGATCGATCGGCTCGAGTGAATCGCTCAAAATTGATCATTCTAATTGGCTTCAACGTTCACCAGCGAGGTTCGCCGGATGCTTTTGCAAGATGATGATGATCATTTCCCCATTTCCACGCCGATTCGATCATCGAGGTCAGATCGGAATAATCAGGTGTCCAGCCCAGTTTCTGTATTATCTTTGCCGGTGACGCGACAAGGATCGGCGGGTCGCCATCCCGGCGGTCAGAATAGATGACAGGGATCAAACGGTCTGTCACCTTGCGGGCCGCATCGATCACCTCCCTGACCGTGAATCCTCTTCCGGAACCCAGATTATAGACGTCACTTCCCTTCTCCAGACTCTCGAGCCCGAGAATATGGGCACGAGCCAGATCGCGAACGTGGACGTAATCGCGGATGCACGTGCCATCCTTTGTCGGATAGTCATTGCCATAGATCTGCAATACCGGGATCCGTCCGCGGGCCACTTCCAGCACGAGCGGTATCAGGTGGGTTTCGGGTTTATGAAGTTCTCCGCATCGTTGGCTGGCACCGGCCGCATTGAAGTACCGAAGAATCGTGTACTTTATGCCGTGAGCATAATCGAACCACTTGAGAGCCTTTTCAAACGCAAGTTTCGTCTCACCGTAAGCGTTGGTCGGTCGAAGTTCCACTGACTCCTCGATCGGTTGTTCCTCAGGTTCGCCGTACACCGCGGCGGTTGACGAAAAGATGATCTTTTTAACGCCGCTTTCGCGCATCGCGTCAAGCAATAACAATCCCCCGCTGACATTGTTGTCGTAATAGCCGTATGGTCCGGACATGGAATCACCGACTACCGAAAACGCGGCCATGTGGATGACAGCTTCGATCCGATTCTTTTGAAGGATCTGGTTTACGACCGGAGTATTCCTAATGTCTGCCTCATAGAATTCCGAGTTCGGGTGAACCATCCACTTATGGCCGGAGACCAAGTTATCGATGACAAATGTGTTATGGCCCGCAGCCACGCATTCCTCTGTGACGACGCTGCCAATATATCCCGCTCCACCGGTGATCAAAATGTTCATGGTTTTCCCCTTTGTCGCCATAAATTACCAATAATCGCGATTTTACAGATTTTGAATTCCTACTTGAACCTGTGGCTCTCCGATAGAGCATCATTGGCCACAATGTCTCTTTCTCGCCGGAATCTTCAAAGATCCGCTAGAAAAGGGATGGCTCCGACCTCTTCATCTTCAACCCAACAATATTTATTTCATGTTATTCCGGTATTATAACCAATTCTACTAAGTTCATGGTTCCTGTTCCTCGTAGGCCACCTCGAGGCGAGCCCTTTCGGGCGGCTGGCATGTTGTTGGATTTCTTTATCAGCTCTTCCAAATCCTCAATGAGCTGATACCGGGTGAATCGTGATTGAAATCGCGATTCGGGCCTGAGATCCGAGCCGGCGTCGGAATACTATTAGCACGCTTGAAGATTCGGAGTGGATTCGATAAGACGTGGAAACGTATGGCGATCTACCGATCATTCATTGCCACCGAGGAAAGGTGCATAAATGAAAACGGATTCAGGACATGGAGCTTACGTTCCCGCAATTGCCGCCAAACCGAAGCCGCTCTTTTCATGACGTGTATGGGGCACTAGAACTCGATTTATGCACGCATCGCGGCTCCCGCTGAAATACGAGCAGGGATCGAGCTGCAATCAGTTCCCAGGTCATTTTCGAAAGGGTCGCGAATTGCTACGACACAGACAACTTTCTTTTCCGAATCAACCAGTGTAAACTTCCGCAGAAATTTGGGGATCGTTTATGGCATGTGTGGGTTCACATGTCCGCTCTCTTCTTCATTCTTGGTCCACGCTTCCCGTCTGGAGAGAGAGAGCGTGATCAGCGAAGAATTCGGAAGCTGTACAAAACGGCAAATAGGTTCCGGGCTGCGCTGTACTGATCCCCACTGTCGATTGCGTCGACAAGGCTTGTTCCCTGAGTCGAATTTAGTGTTTGCGATAATTCTGGACCAAGAATCGATCAACATGCCTCAAAGATTCTGTGGGATATGGTTGTGGGTCGAATTCACATGAAATCACCGGTTGAAAAACGTGAACCGTACGGTTTTTTAGACTATTTGAGCCTTGCCTTGTCAACGTGGGGTGTGGGTTACATACCGGTGGCGTCAGGAACTTTCGGTGCAGGGGTAGGTGTAATCGTCTACCTGTTGGCGGCAGCCTTAAATGGAGCTGTGAGCCGGGCTCTTCTCCATCGAGGGTATCCTAATGAACAAAGTGTCGCCTTTCTTACGGCAGCAAACGGACTACTTCTGATCGCGTTTTGTCTTCTTGGGATCTGGGCATCGGGGCGATCGATACCGTTGCTCGGAGATCTGGATCCTTCGGAGTCAGTCGTTGACGAGGTGATAGGTCAGCTCGTCACGCTATTGTTCATTCCGTTCGGCCTCCCCTGGTTATTTATTCTTGCGGGTTTTTTACTTTTCCGACTCTTCGATATTTGGAAGCCCTTTCCGATCGACAACTTGCAGTCTTTGCCGGGCGGCATTGGCGTCTGCGCTGACGACGTCCTCGCGGGCGTCTATGCTGGAACCCTTCTCGCTCTCGGCTACGCGATCTACCTTGTTGTGTGAAATGCATGAGGTCTGGTTTGCGGTGATGTTTTAACCACGAACAAGACGCGCTATGGTTCAAAAGGCCTTGCGAACCTTCCTCGGATACGATCGGCCCGTCCCGCCGATAACATTGCTAACCTATGGCAAACTTCATTCTTTCGTGAAATGGGTAAGGGATGGCTCATTGCAGTAGATGCAAATCTTTAGGATCGTAGATCCGGGTGAGCACACGATCGTGTCGGTGGACGGTCATTGGTAACTGTTAGAATTGATTTGCGACAAACACAAGGTCGACGCAAATGAGAGGGAGTACGACTTACAAATTTTCGAGGATTTGGCATGGATACGTGGGCGGATCAACGCGGTCCGCCTTAATGAAAGATGGGGAATCGTAATTGACGGACCTTTTATTATTTCTTCACCCCTTTTAGTCTGACCTTGAAGCACCAGAAAATTGACGTCGATCCGGCTGGCAAAAGTTGATGCAACACGACAGGATCTGATTCCATGTTTAGCGGTCTTCCGACTTGTACTGCTTATCGGCGGTTGATCTCATTTATCCGGCAATTCCATGAGAGTCGTAAGGCAGATATGATCAGGCAATTCGAGGCAGTCTCGGACGCCACCGTATTTTGATCGTCACGGCATTGGATGTAGCCTACGGCGGATGATTGATCGCAACCGAGCGTCGAAATACCATGTGGTTCACTCTTTCCAACGCTATCGCTTCCGAGGTCATTACTCTTTGAGCGATCAATAGTTGGTCGAGATCAAAAAAGGGTGCCCGTTTGAACGGACACCCATAGGATCGTAACACTCATTACCGGAGAGGAAAGTGTGTTTACGTGAAGGAACTTTACTACGGTTCCGGACCAAAGTCCACAATTTTTTAACCAACTTCCACCCAATGGGGATCGACAGGACTAAAGCGGAAAGATCACGATCTCCATCCAGCAACGTGCTTCGGCAAAAACGATTCCCTCCGCCCCGAAAGACGGTCGATCGCGGAATTGCTTTCGAAAATGATCCCTTTGCAATTTGAAACTGCGGCACTTGAATTTATTGCCGTAGAACAGCCCTGGCCACTGGACGAGGTTCTGCCCGATCAAGATTTCCCTGTTTTTTCGGCGGAATTTGAGGTAAAATACGGAAGATTTCTACCATGCGCGGTTCGCCTAAGCCCCAATTCGCTGCTGAAAAGAGTGCTGAGCTCGAAGAAATGCGCCGACTTTACGAAGACGAAATGTTGTCGCTTAGAAAGATCGGTCGATTGTTCGGCATGACACGTCAAGGCGTCCATAACCGCTTTGTCGCGGCCGGAATACCTCGTCGTCAACAAAACACCCGAGGATTGATCGAATTTGCCGAACAACGCCGTGAGCTTGCAAATAGGTTGTTAATTGCCCATCGCGATGAGACATTGCGAATGTACGTTGACGAAAGGCTGTCGCTCGTGAAGATCGCGAAAAGGCTTGACATTTCTAGAAATCGAATTCGTGATCACCTGGTCGGATGCGGCGTGGAAATACGCTCGCCGGGAACTCTGCACAAGTTCCCGGAGCTCGGCAAATTGAAGGCTGGCGAATCAATGCTACTTCCGAGGCCCACATTTAAGAGTTCCCCGCATTTCACTTTTTACAGAATGGCGAAGTCATTCAAGATCCGGATTTCGCTCGAATCGATCGATGAGCGGAACTTTCGCGTTACGCGAATCGAATAATATCGCTAAGACAGAAGCAGAAAACCCCGATATTTACCGAATTATCTAGCTTATCCAGCGATGCGAGCCTTTGGACTTTGACTCCCCAATCGCCAGGTGATCGAGCATGGCGGCAACTTGTTCGACCGAATTCGGCCGTCGGATCGATTTGGCCGTTGATCATAATGTGCCCCTCTCAAAACCGGATTGTGATAATTGCCGGGACTCATCGAGGATACCCAACCTTTCGTTCGAGAGCGATAAACCGCGGATCGGTGCGGAGGGGTTCGAGAAGAGGATGAACGGCGAGGATCGCCATCGCATCAGAACGTTCGGCAAACGCCCGTTCGAGCCACGCCATGGCAGCGTCGGACTCACCGATGCCAATGTGGGCAAGGGCCATACTGAACGGCGACACGTATTTCTCCTTCAAAGAAGCTTCCAGGTCGGCAATGACCTTCTTGGCGTTATCGGCCTGGCCATTCGCCCCATAGGCGTAGCTAAGAGCAGAACCGATCCGCGGGTCGTCTTCGATCGCCCGGGCAAGCTCCAGTTGCTCAACGGAATGCTCCGGCTGTCCATTCTTGAGATAGGCAATGCCCAGGACATAATGGGCGACGCCGTAGTTCGGTTCGATGCGGATAACGTCGTTGAGGTGTTCGATCGCCCGGCCGTATTGGCCGGCCCAGCAGTAGATCTCGCCGACGTCGGTCATGATCGAGAGCGAGAGAGGGCCTTCGAGTTCCTGGGCACGCTTGATCGCTGCAATGCCGTCTTCCGAGCGGCCGACAGAAACCAGATAGTACGCCCGCCAATGATGAGCGGTAGCGTAATTCGGGTTAAGCTGGACGGCAAGCTCGAATTCGCTTTCGGCTCCCGGAAAATCCCAATCGTAGACCCATTTTATAAACGCGAGCGACGTGTGAGCCTCGGCTAGGTCGGCGTCAGCCGCAAGGGCTTTGAGGACGGCCTCCTTTGCTTTCGGGAATGAAATATTCGGCGGTTCGGTACCCCAGACCGCGAGCAGGATATAGCTGTCGGCGAGCCCGGCGTAGGCGAGGGCAAAATTCGGATCGGCGGCGACCGCTCGTTCGAAATATCCGATCGCCCGGCGAAAATCGGCTTCGGTACGTTTATTCCAATAATAGCGGCCTTTCAGGTAGGCATCGAATGCAGCCGGATCGTCGGTGTATCGCTTTGTCAGGCGTTCGACCGGCCGAGGTCGGCGATCACCGGTAAGGGCCCGGCCGGCATGCTCGGCGATCCGGTCCTGGATCTCAAAAACATTCGCCTGGTCGTCGTCAAACTTCTCCGCCCAGATCTGTTCGCCGTTCGAGGTTCGGAGCAGACGGACATTGATCCGGACGCGTCCCTGAGACTGCTGGATCGTTCCCTCGAGGACGGCATCCACCTTTAGCCGTCGGCCGATCTCGAGCGTATCGTCGCCCGACTCGGCAAACTGCGAGACTGACCCGATCGGGCGGACGACCATTCCCTGAACCCCGCCAAGCTTTGTAATAAGCGTGTCGGTAATGCCGAGGCCGAAGGTGCGGCCTGGTTCGTCACCGGTTAGCGAACGAAGCGGCAGGATCGCCATCGAACTTACAGCGGGAGCTCCGACCGGCACGCGGAATTTCCAGAAGACGATAGCGAAGAAGGCCGCAAATACTACCACCGCAGCCACCAAAGCACGGGTAAACACCGCCGGACGCCGCATCGCAGCCGGAAGAGCGGGCATTTCGGAACTGCCATCGTCGAGTTCGACGGTCATCTTGCCGACGGTGTGCTTTTCGAGCAGGACCTGGCCGTCAAACGGCAACTCCGTCTTTTGGACATCGGCGGTAAAGCGGTAGCCGTGCTTGGGCAAGGTCTCGATCAGGTCGCGGCCGTCGGTTTTGACTATTTTTCGGAGCCGCGAGATCTGTTTGGCAAGATTGCTCTCCTCGACAAAGGCGTCGGCCCAAATGGCGGACATCATTTCGTCCTTAGACAGTGCCCGGCCGTTGTGCTCGACCAGAAGGAGAAGAGTGTCGAATTCCTTAGCCGGAAGGTGTACCGGAACGCTCTCGGCATAGAGCGTTCTTTCGCGCGGGTCGAGAACGAACTTTCCAAACGTGAAGACAAATCGTTTGTTTTCAGCCGTTTCCATCGGATAACAAAAAAGTCAGAAAAAAGCCAAATAAACGCCAAGACTTTTTGGACCTCAAAAACGATGATCTGACCCAACGACAAAACCGGTTCAAGAATTTTGTTCCATTGGATTGGACAATCTTAAGCCTATTGGGCAGGGACAGGCAAGAAAATTCCTGGTGAAGCAGCGGATCGAGATCACATTAGAGATGAGAGAGACGGTCGTTATGCGTTACGGCGATCTGATCCTGTCGGCCTTTTGCCCGCACTGCCAGCTCGATGTCGCGATGGCGACGCCGCTCTCGGCCGCTTCCCTGCTGCGGACCGGCGAGCGCGATATCTTTCGGATGATCGAGAGCAACTCTATCCACTATGTCGAGAACGAGTTGGTCCTGGTTTGCATGCGGTCGCTGGACGCGTTACGCAATGCGGTTTCGCAATGAAGTATCGAAATGAGAGTTGTCGGTAAATTTATCATCGCGGTTGCGAAGTTCGGGAGTAATGAATTACTCAGCTTCGGTAGACCATCAACGGACAGTCGGATCCGGACCTTTGCAACCGCAATTAGTTAGTTGGCGTTCGGAAAATCAGCAATTTGGCGGAGGGACAAAGATGAGTAGATTTAGTTCTTTTTTCGCGATCTTGGCGTTGTCGGCGATTTTCGCCGAAGCGGCTTTGGGCCAAACGACTGAATTTACGTATCAGGGCAATCTGAAGGACGGAGCCAGCGCGGCGACGGGCAATTATGATTTCGAGTTCGCATTGTTTGATGCCGTGACGTCGGGCATGCAACTAGGAGCGACGCTCTTGAGACCCGGGGTCGCGGTCACGAACGGCACGTTTGCGGTCAAACTCGATTTCGGGAGCCAGTTTCCGGGAGCAAATCGTTTTCTCGAGATCCACGTTAGGACGGCGGGCGGTGGGGCGTTTACCGTGCTTGCTCCGCGGCAGCTGGTATCAAGTTCGCCGTATTCGGTCAAAAGCCTCAGTGCCGATACGGCGACAAGTGCAACGACCGCGAACAGTGCCACGACGGCAGGCAATGTATCGGGGATCGTTCCAATCGCTAACGGCGGAACGGGCAGCTCGACATTAAGTTTCGTGGACCTTTTGACCGATCAAACCACTATCGGCGGCAACAAGACTTTTACTGGAATTCTTAGCGGAAACATCGTAAGCGCTGCAACGCAGTTTAACATTGGACCGAACCGCGTATTAGCGACACCTTCCGGTAATCTGTTTGCCGGCTTGGGAGCCGGAGCATTTACGTCCAGTGGAACAAACAATGTGTTCGCGGGTCCAGGTGCAGGACAAGGAACCGTATCCGGAAACAACAATACGTTCGTGGGCCGCCAAGCCGGTAATGGCAATGTCACCGGTAGCAGCAACACGTTGATCGGTTCGGGGACGAGTGTATCGGCGCCCGATCTCGTTGTTGCAACCGCTATCGGTGCAGGCGCTACGGTCGGGTCGAGCAATACCCTTGTTCTCGGTCGCTCAGTGGATAGCGTTCAGATTCCGGGTAACCTGAGTGTGACCGGTACCGTCGCTGGCAGAGGTACGCTGCCGTGGCAAGTCGTTTCGGGTCTTTTGCAGCAGGCCCAACCGAACAACGGCTACATGGCAACCAACGATGCGCAGGTGACGATAACTCTGCCTGCGAATCCGAATATTGGTGATATTGTCCGAGTTTCAGGGTTTGGAACAGGGGGCTGGAAGGTCGTGGGAAATCCGGGCCAATTTATTGTACCGAACATAACCACCACCGGCGAAAACTGGGTCCCGAACGAAAGCATAAGAACCTGGTCAGCGGTCGCGTCTTCCGCAGACGGAACGAAGCTCGTAGCAACAGTTGATACCGGCCAGATATATACATCCACCGATTCGGGAACAAGTTGGACGCCCCGTGGACCAGTCGACGACTGGAAAGCCGTGGCATCTTCCGCTGACGGAACACGATTGGTCGCGTCCCCCGGCGGAACCATCCAAACGTCTAGTGATTCCGGCGCTACCTGGACGCCTCACGGCCCAATCGGTTCCTGGAAAGGTGTCGCTTCGTCGGCCGACGGACAGAAACTGGCAGCGGCACAGTGTGGTGGACAGATCCATACCTCTACAGACTTTGGCGTCACCTGGACACCACGCGGGCCTTCCAAATGCTGGCTTTCCGTCGCATCCTCATCGGACGGTACGAAATTGATCGCGGCAGCCTCAGACGATAACAGTCCTAATCAAAATCCGGAACCTATTTACCTATCGAATGATTCCGGCGTCACCTGGACACCTATAACAGCACTCGGAACCCGGCATTGGTGGTACGTTGCATCTTCTGGAAACGGTAATACATTAATAGCGATCTCGCAAAATCTTGGAGATAACTGGATCTCGACTGATTCGGGAGCGAATTGGACAAGGCGAGAGACAGACAAGGCCTGGAACCGAGCGGCCGTATCTGCCGACGGAACCAAGTTGGTCGCAGTCGTTGCGGGCGGGCAGATCTATACATCGATTGATTCGGGAACTTCCTGGAGGGTCCGCGATTCGAACAGGAACTGGGAAGGCGTAGCATCGTCGGCTGATGGCAGCAAGCTACTTGCCGTCGCGGTACCTGGTCAGATATACACCGCCACGATTCTCGACGTTCCGAATGGAAGAGCTAAGTACGTCGTGGGTGGTCAAAACAGCTCGATCGAGCTGCAATACGTCGGCGGCGGAATTTTTCTCCCGATCAGCCAAATTGCCTCGACCGTTGCATTTTATTGATTTCGATCGCCGAGTTCTGAATTGGAGGAATTGTGGCTGACGAACAATAGAACAAAATGGATCCGACAATAGCCCGGTAACTGAAAAGTTTGTGCTAACAAGTTGGACGCTACCTGATTGGCAAGCACAAGGAGTAAGCGAGATGATTCGGCCTTAGTGTTAGTTGTGCTTTTACTAAGCCTTAGCGACGTGGTGGTTTCGCAAACGACTGAATTCGCCTGTCAGGGCAGTCTGCAGAACTCATCTGCGCCGGCTAATGTTAATTTCGATTTCGAATTCCTCCTGTTCGACTCGTTGACGGCAGGAACTCAGCAGGGTGCGACGCTGACCAGATCGAATGTCGCGGTCGCGAACGACCCATTCTCCCCAAAGCGTGATTTCGCGAACCAGATTAGGGGCGCGAATCGCTTTCTTGAGATCCACGTTCGCCCGACCGGCAAATCGGACATTACGGTTCTGGCACCGAGGCAGCCAATGATCGCCGCCCTATTCGGTCAAGGCCCAAAACGCAGATAACGCAAATAGTGCGACGAATGCCGTCAACGCCACGAATGCGATGACAGCGACCAACGCCGCTCAGCTTGGCGGAGTCGCGGCAAGTCAGTATGTCATCACGACCGATCCCCGGATGACAGATGCGAGAGCGCCGACAGCAGGCTCGTCGAACTATTTCCAAAATGGCACATCACCACAGGCATCGAGCAATTTCAATATCGGCGGCGACGGCACGATTGCGGGGACCCTCAAGACGGCGAATCTCCAGACGACAAGTAACACCGGCGGTGTCCAGATCGGGACTGACGGGGTGACTGACGCTATCAAGATTACCTCTGCTGGGAACGCGATGACTATGGAGCCGCTCTTCGGCTTAGCCGCCCGGGAACGGGGGGCCGCGATTTTGAAATCTCTGTATTCGGTAATGCCGATCCAGCTTCAGGTCCAGGTTACTTCGCGATCAGAGATCTTTCGGCGGGTGCGGATAGGTTCCTGATCCGTCCCGACGGGCAGGTCTTAGTGATGGGAAGCTCTCTTATCTTTCCGTGGACCTCATTTAGTACGCTCGCAAATTCCGGCATCACAAGCCAACAGAACCGACTCGTCCTAAATTTTGATGTAAATAGCGGAAACGAGCTCTTTATCAGCAATCACGACATTTCCGGAATTCTCCTTCAGGAAGATGACAATCCTGTCGATTCCAGTTTCAATTCACCTGCCCGCGGCTTCCGGTTCTATTCGAGAGTTGGCAATAGACAAGCCCCTCTGGCCGAAATAATGACCCTCACCGGCGCGGGTAATCTCGGCTTAGGCACAACCGCTCCTGCAACCAAACTTCATGTTTCTGGTACGGGTGTTATTCGCGCGCGCGTAAATTCAGACTCCAACGCAGGATTGGAATTAACATTGAACAATCAACCTGGTTGGTCGGTAGCGACGGCAAACGGAGGACAGTTTCTTGTTTTCAATGACGCAATATCTCAGAGCGCATTTTCCATAGATGCGGTCTCGAACGCGTTAACGATCAATTCCCTTGGCTCGGCGGGGAGCACGCAACTTTGCCGGAACGCCTCGAATCAGATCGCGACCTGTTCGCCGTCGGCACGATACAAGAACAACATCAATTCTTTCAGATCCGGACTGTCACTCATAAGGGAACTTCGGCCCGTTTTATTTAACTGGAAGGACGGCGGGATGCAGGACATGGAGCTTGTTGCTGAGGAAATAAAACAAATCGAACCACTCCTGACGACGACCAACTCGGCGGGTCAGGTCGAGGGCGTCAAGTACGACCGCGTCAGCGTCGTCCTCATAAACAACGCGGTCAAGGAACAGCAGACGCAGATAGAGGAGCTCACGCGACAAAATCAGGCCCAGCAGAGTCAGCTCGCGGCGATGATGAAGCTGCTGTGTACTTCGCACCGGCATGATGCCGTGTGCAAATGTCCCTTACAGGATTGACCCGGCGCCCGGAACGAAAAAAAACTTATCGCTTTCTCTATTCTCGTGATAAAGTTGCGGTTTAACCCCCAAGTTAACTCTTCGAAGGAGAAAGAGAGATGAAGAAGGCTTTTACGCTCGCGGTTCTGCTTTTCATTCTTGTCGTTTGCCTCGCCCCTGTGGCGCGCGCCCAGACGACCGAGTTTACTTACCAAGGCAACCTGAAAGACGGCGCCAATCCGGCCAACGGCAACTATGATCTTGAGTTCCTGTTGTTCGATGCGTTGACGGCGGGAACTCAGCAGGGTGCGACGCTTACCAGATCGAATGTCGCGGTCGCGAACGGGGCTTTTGCCGTTAAGCTCGATTTCGGAAGCCAGTTCCCCGGAGCGAACCGCTTTTTGGAGATCCACGTACGTACGACGGGCGGCGGTTCATTTACGGTGCTCTCGCCACGGCAGCCGGTCGGCAATACGCCGTATTCGGTCCGCGCTTTGAGTGCGTCGAGCGCCGACAGCGTCGCCGCCGGCGGCATTCCCGCCGGAAGCGGAAACTACGTACAAAACGGCACTTCGCAGCAGCCGTCAAGCAATTTCAACATCAGCGGTAACGGTACGATCGGCGGTAATCTTACCGTCAACGGTATAGTTTCCTATAACATCGTGAATGCCCAAACGCAGTACAACCTTGCCGGAGCTCGTATTTTGAGCAATGCAGGAATAAATAACCTTTCCGCTGGCGCCGGTGCGGGCGGCGCCAACACAACCGGATGTTGTAATGCTTTTTTCGGCTTTGCCGCCGGTGCGGTCTCAAATACGAATGACAATTCTTTTTTTGGCAATAACGCAGGTGCGGCCACGATCGATGGCAATCGAAATTCGTTCTTTGGTAGTGCAGCCGGCTACTCGAATGTTCACGGTGTGAGTAATTCCTTCTTTGGAGTCGCCGCAGGCCGTAACAACACCGGCAACAATAACAGCTTCTTCGGTGACAGCGCCGGTTTTAACAATACCGCGAGCGGCAATTCGTTCTTCGGCATCAACTCCGGCTACTCGAATACCAGCGGCGTTACCAACAGTTTCTTCGGCTTTCAGTCAGGGTTCAGGAACACCACAGAACACGACAATACCTTTGTGGGCTATAATGCGGGCGCAAACAGCGGGCTCAACGATTCTGGCGGAAATGCCAACTTCAATACCTTTGTCGGTGCCTTTGCGGGATCAGCTAATACTACGGGACAGAGAAACTCGTTCTTTGGCGCCGGCGCGGGTGCAGGAACGAGTACGGACAGTCAAAACTCTTTCTTTGGTTATCACGCCGGCACGCTGGACCAGGGCGGAACGAGCAACAGTTTTTTTGGAAGCGACGCTGGATCGAGTACAACGACAGGCTCGACAAATTCGTTCTTTGGGTCAGCCGCCGGCTTCTTCAATACGACCGGCGAAAACAATGCTTTCTTTGGCCAGGCGGCGGGACTGCATAACACGCAGAGTAGTGCCAACTCATTCTTTGGAGTCTCATCCGGTTTCAATGCGAACGGCGGAAATTATAATTCCTTCTTCGGTTTTGAGTCCGGGTTGGCCGACCAGATTGGTTCCAGTAATAGTTTTTTCGGCGTATCGGCAGGACGCAACACTCTGGGAAATTTCAATAGTTTCTTTGGTGCCGCAGCTGGCGCGTCAAACACCACGGGTTCGTCCAACAGTGCTATTGGTAACGGAGCGGATTTCGGAGCGTCCGGCCTAAGCAACGCTACCGCGATTGGCGCGGGCGCGGTGGTTTCTGCAAGTAATCGCATCCAACTTGGACGCGTCGGGTCCGATACGGTCGCGATCGGTACGGTCGGGATCGGCGGCACCTTCGCAATCTGCATAAATGCTTCCTTTGAACTGTCGGGCTGTTCATCAAGTCGCCGGTACAAGGAAAACATTCAGTCCTTCGCTGGCGGCTTAGATCTCCTCTGGCGATTTCATCCTGTAACGTTTGATTGGAAGGGTTCAAAGAAGCGCGACCTCGGACTGATAGCAGAAGAGGTCTTTGATATAGATCCGCTGCTTGTTTCATACAATCCGTTCGGAGAGATCGAAGGTGTTAAATACGCTCAAATCAACGTGATACTGATCAACGCTATCAAAGAGCAGCAGGCGCAGATCGAACAACTGGAGAGCAGCAATACCCAGCAGCGAGATCAACTCGCGAACCAACAGCACCAACTCGATGAGCTGAACCGCGTTGTTTGTTCGATAAGGCCGGACGCAACGGTCTGCGTTCCGAAGAAGAAGTAAGCTGAAAACGCTACTTGTATCTTTGCTAATTTGTGCGGCCGCGGCGATGAGTATTTCGGCGCAGACAACTGCTTTTGCCCACCAAGGCAGCCCAAAGGACCGTGTCAATGCTGTGAATGGAAATTACGATTTTGGTTCTTGCTGTTCGACTCGCTGAACAGCGGCATGCAGCAGGGCTGGCGAATGTGGTAAACGCGGTCAATGCCGCAAATGCGACGACCGCGACCAACGCCACACAGCTTGGCGGCGCAGCTGCTGGGCAATATGTCCTGACAACTGATCTGCGAATCACCGACACGCGCATCCCGACGGCGGGAAGCCGAAATCACTTTCAAAACGTGACCTCGCAGCTGGTTGCCAGCGATCTTGACATCAGCGCCAAAGCGATCGCGGAGGAACTCTTAGCGGGAGCATCGTTAACGACTTGCCGGAATTCTATCTAGAACGACAACGTTCGCGGATTTTCCGGTCTTCCGCGAAAACGGAACCTTATTCGTCGACCGAGATAACAGTGCACCGCCGGGTGTATTGGGGATCGCTCAAGGTTCACGCCGCGACTGCCATTTGGCAGGTCGACGCGTCCCCGTCAAACTGTTTTTTTTCGGCGGCCTGCGAAGCGTGGAATTTCTTGAGGATACGTGAAAGTGTCGAATGGGTCGCTCCCATCGCCCGGGCGGCCCTTCGGAGGTTGCCGTTATTCTGCTTGAGCGTGTGTTTGATCACGGTCCCGGCTGCTTTCACATAGATGGTGTCGAGATCGATGCCGTCGCTGTCAAAAGTTACGGTGACGAGTTCCCTGTCGGGATCGCACGGGCTTTGGGTATGCCCCGATCTTGATGTTAGATCCCCGCTGCCCGCGACGACTGTGAATATTGGCCGGGGAAGCTGACTGAATACCCTCATCACCGCGTCCCGCGTTATCTCGTCGTCATCAATGCACTCTACCGCCAGACGGGTCGCAAAATTGAGTAGTTCGCGGAAATTTCCGGACCACTCGCGAGACTCGATCTCGGCGATCGCATCGTCGTCGATCCGAAAGGACACTTCCCTGCCGATCGATGTGAGTTCCCTTTCCAATTGGGAGCAGATCAAATTCCGGATCTTTTCGCGTTGGTATCGAAGCGGAACAGTTTCAATGTGCAGTATGTTAAGGCGGTCAAACAGATCAGGCCGGAAGAGACCCTCGGAGACCATAACGCGGAGGTCACGGCTGGTCGCGGCCACGATCCTCACGTCGACCGGTCTCTCGACCGTGCTGCCGACCCGGCGGATCCGTTTTTCTTCTACGGCCTTCAGTAGTTTCGCCTGGAGAGGAAGGGCGATCTCGCCGATCTCGTCGAGGAACAGGGTTCCCCCGCCGGCGATCTCAAAAAGCCCG
The DNA here is from genome assembly GCA_029781855.1 of Acidobacteriota bacterium. GTDB lineage: Bacteria > Acidobacteriota > Blastocatellia > Pyrinomonadales > Pyrinomonadaceae > OLB17. Next base: position 34,294 of record JAKOVX010000130.1, read on the forward strand.
GTCTTGGCGGAAGCGGCACCCGTGAAGGCTCCTTTTTCGTAGCCGAACAATTCTGATTCGAGCAGTTCGGGTGAAAGCCCCGCACAGTTGACGTTGACGAATTCGCCTTTCGATCTTGCACTCTCGTGGTGGAGCCTCCTGGCGATGGTGGTTTTCCCGGTTCCTCGTTCCCCGGTGATCAGGACGTAGTGGGGCACACGGGCATATCGTTTCAGTTTAGCTTCTAGTTCGGCGACCAGGAAGCTGTTGGTCCGGTCATTCTCTCGGCGGGTTGAGTTTTCCATGGTTCTCCTTTCTGTTTCAAACGGCCTTTTGTCTCGGATTGGTGCACTCTTGCTTATCAATCTGCGTGCCGCATTTAGCGAAATGACGCGGAGCGTCCGTAAACACTCAATTACGCCGCCCTTTCTTAAGAAACAGGGGTGCGTATTGAGGTAACGGTTTCGCCGGAAATGTGCGCACGGCGTCCACATATTGTGCCCGGCCGCGACACTCCGTATTTGCGGGTTCGAATGAACTTCCTGGAGTCACTTCCCTGTTTCGGCCGGATACCGGGTCACCGACCACCGCAAGATCACCCCTGTTTTGCCGAATAAGGGCCTTTGCGGGCGTTTTTCCACCAAATTCGACCGGTAGTGGCTGTTTTGGGAAAAGCGAGGGCCTTCGCATCCATGAAAAGTGAAAGCGTGCGGCTATACGGGTTTCCCCGATGTGACCTACCGATATGATTAGGACGAGCAGCGCCTGTCGGATCCGATATTTTGCTTCCCTACTTGATGACGGTTAAAATATCTTGTTTGCTCAGAGAGCCGTTGACTCGGTCTTGAAGGGTCTGAACACGATCGTGTTCGGGTTGTAGGTTGTTTGGGGCCTGAAGAAGCGTTGGTAGCCGGCGTTCCCCGAGTTCCCTGTCCTGAACCGTTCCATTTTTAGCGACGGTATCGATCCCTGCGTCGTTCGGCCGGGCGGTTCGCCGGTCGAGGTTGGATAGAGCGGGTCCTTTGCCTGTTGATATTGTGCGTTCTGTGCACTCTGTATGTTTGGTGTATTATGTACGTGTTGTTGTTGTTGATGTACTTAGTGTTGTTTTTGTAGTTTTTGTGCGTTATGTTTTCACTAATGACATTTTTTTTGTTGACAACGTCACTTATGACGTTTATAAACATAATGTCCTTGCAAAGGCATAAGTCAACAATATCAGGAACATTTCAATTGTGAATAACAACGATAACGCCGGAAAGATAGTCGCATTCGTGAACCAGAAGGGCGGGGTAGGAAAATCGACCCTGACAACGAACGTCGCTGCGATCCTCGGTGCTGAGCATCGCGTGCTTCTGCTCGACACCGACAGTCAGGGCAGCAGCGAAGACTGGGGAGTCGCCCGGATCAACAAGCTGCAGTCCGCGAACAAGCTGCGCGGATTCAGCAAGCACTACCGCGGCATAAAGAAGGCAACCGAGGTCTCGACCGACCTCGAAGAGATCGCCGGATCCTACGATGTCCTGATCGTCGACACGCCGGGACGGAACGAACTCGTCTCGCTCGGCGTGATCGCCGCCGCCAACCTTGTCATCATCCCGCTGACGCCGGGAAATTTCGGGTTCTGGAGCTCGGAGGTGACCCGCGAGCTGATCCAGAAGGTGGCGGTCGCCCGGCCGACGGATTTTGCGGCACGTCTGCTGCTCAATATGCGCGACAAACGGCGAAAGGTAAGCAGGGAAGCGGAGGCTCTTCTCGAGGAGCTTGAGATCCCGGTGATGCGATCGTCGATAGGGCATCGAAACATCTTCGAAGCAAGTTCCGACGGGCTTTCTGTACTTGAGATCCCGGCCAGGACCGATTCGGACAGGGAAGGGCAGCGGGAAATGAGAGAGCTTGTAAGCGAGATCAGCGAAATACTCGGCCTCAGAGGCCGGGCGCAAGCCGAGGGAGAAACGCCTCGCCGCCGATCGGCGCCAAAGGATGCCCCGGGAAGATAGAAATGCTGCAAATGGAGGCAACGAAGCGATGGCACTAACGGCAAAACCAACAAAGAAAGTGGATCTATCGAAGATCGACGATATTCAGAACGAATTTTTCGGTCAGGAACTGCCCGCCGTGACCGCTGATCTTCGTGAAACTTCCGCCGCGCTGCCCGAAAAGCGTGCCGGGAAAGAACCTGAGGTGTCGGCACCCGCGACGAAGAAGGCAAGTCCGGCAGGGAAGTCGGCCGCATCTCGCGAACAGCCGGGGCCCGTCCTCACGAAGACGGTTCAAAAGGATAAGGCGAAGAGCATTGAGACTAAGAGCGACCTGCAGCCGCGGGAGGGAACAGTTGCCGATCTGCTGGCAGCATCAAGGTTCAATGGTGTCCGGTACACAACGCGTCCGTATACGGTCCCGCGGAGCCTGACGATCGACCTCAATCGGCTCAAAGCCATGCTCCGGACCCGTGAAATTCAATATACTCAGGCGGAACTGATGGAGAAGATGATCCGGGAGTCACTCGAGATCGTCAACGACCAGAACTTTTACGACCTCCGCGAGAGGGCATTCGGACAAGTGAAGGCCCCTGACCAGTGTTCACGCCGGTCGGTAACGCTGACGGAGGATACATTCTTTCGCATGTCAGAGTTAAAGGCCGACCTCGCCCAGACGTACGGCCGGAGATTCTCGAACGATGAGCTTTTGACCGTACTCCTGGCAGTAGCATTTGCTCCGCTTTACGAGCAGGGAACCGTGTAGCCGAAGGCCCGCTTTGCAGGGTATGAATTGTATGGTCCCTTGAGAGCCCGTCTCAGGGGCTCAGCGTATTCCGGTCATGCGGGTCCATTCTTCGACACTGACCGAATGTATCGGCAGGCCGGCGAGAATGGCATCGTCGATGCCTTTGGCCCTGTCGTCCCAGATAAGAATTCCAACGCCGTTATCGCAGCTGTCACGACGCTGGTCTCGTCTTCGAAGGCGAAGTAATCCCGTGACGGCCCGCGCAACATGAGGATTTACGTCCATATCCCGGTCGAACCCGATCAGGAGGAGACGGCCGCGGGCGGCGGCGATGATCCGGTCATGCGAGCACGCGACGCCCGGAACGGCCACGATATCAAGATCTTTGATGGACCCGACGATGCTCTCGGCCTTTAGGGCCCCCTCGGTGACGAGGAGCGGCTTTAGTGTTGGCCCGGAGCCGAAACGGGCGAAATGAGGCGGCGTGCCGCAGCTCGCCCCGCCCAATCGAGCGGGACCGGATAGCCAAAAGTAACGTCGTCCCCGGGGAACAGTCTTGCGTGACATGACCCTGATCTGACACGCCTGGATCCGACCGAGTTCGTCTCTGTAGGGGATGAGCAGCATCGGATCATCGTGATCGCGGTCCGGCCCAAGCCGGGGCTGTCCGCTTGCATCCCGCCAGAGGCCGGGTATCCTCGGCGGACCTGACGGCCGCATTTCGACAAGGTCCGGAAATTCTTCGATCAACCGTTCTTCGATCCGACGGGCGAGTTTACTTCGCCCGGCTCTCGTTTGAGGTAAATATCCGAAGCGTGAGAAGTCGCGGATCCCGCGTCCGGCAAGGCCGTTCGGGCCGAAGGCGATCTCGTCGGAATCCGAGGCCGGGGAGAGTTCGATGAGAGTTTTGTACACCAGGTCGCGAACCGCAACCGGCGCGATCCGCGGGAGGAGAGCCGGACGGCGACGGGGAGCTTGAACGGTTTCCGGAGCAGGGAAGTGGCCGTGATGAAATATTCCCCATCCGGTCCGGCTGATGCGATCTGAGCCGGCTGTCACCCGGGCACAGAATGACACCTTTTCGTCGGGTGTGAAGCTGCACCAATCCGGCTTCCCGCAGATACGGCAGCGCCGTTTTGCCGAGACCCGGCAATACGCCGAATTGGCCATAGACGAATTGCCCCTTTATGTGATCCGGTTTATCCGCCGCCCGTTTTTTCCCGGTTGCCGACCGCCGATTGGTTGCGGGCGCGGATCCTAGTACCGGGGCTTCATCTCTTCGATCCGCCGGTCCATATCCCGGAAGAAACCCGAGACGACCGCCGACATCATGCGAAGCCGGGCAGCCTCGGATGCCGCCCCCTGATTGATGCCGGCAGCTTCGATCCGGCCGGCATAGTTCGCCTGATTGGAACGGCGCTCCAGCGCGGCCGAACGATCGATCCCGGATATCTGGATGGCGGCCCCGTCGCGGCTGCCGCGCGAAGAGATACTGCTTCCGGCACCGACCGCGGCTACCGTGCGTGACGCCTGCGTCTCAAGGGCGGCATTGATCTCCCCCTGATAGGAATTCGATGCATCTATCTTACGGTCGGCGACCTGTCTCGTGTTCTGGTTCTGGAGTTCGGCGGTATCGAGCGTAGTCGAGTTCATTGATCTCGTCGATCGCTGCAGCACATGCTGGCCCTTGTTCCAGTCATAGAACTCGAAACCCTTTCTGATCGGGAGGCTGGTACCGGCCACTGAGGTTCCGCCCGGTACAGCGTCGTATTTCATCATCCCGAATTGTTGGTTCGTGCCCTGGCTTCGAAGTCCGGTCTCCTTGGCAGCATCAAGGACCCGTCCGGACTGTGTACCGTCGGCATCGGCGTTGACGCCGGTGATCTCCCGGCGGGTCGCTGCCCCGCTGCTTGCCTGGCCGAAGTTCTTGTTTGCCTCGGCAAGCATGGCCTGGGTCACCTGGTTCGCCCGGATCTGGCCGAGACTGCTGACAAGGCCGCCCTCGATACCGGCGGTCGAGGAGATGACGCGTGCCGCCGTTGAGAGATTTGCGGCCTCAAGCGACTTTCTTGCGCCGGCCTGTTCCGCGTTGTAGATCCCCTGGATCTGCGTGCTCTCCGCCTGCCGGTTGATCGCGGCGCCGGCGACAAGTCCGTAGGTCTCAAGAGCGGTCCCGACACTTGAAAGCATCCATCCCATCGAGACCTGTGAAACTCCTTCGTAAACCTGTCCTCGAAGGACGCGGTAGCTGAGCCACGGCACAAGAATGAAACAGAGGCTTGATACAAAGAAAAGCAAAGTAACGATAAGCGCACTCGCGGCCGGGTCGTAAGCCCTGCTCGTAATGATCTGGGCGGTGGCCGGGTCAAGCGTGAAGACGGTCTCGCCATTGTAGATCGAAAGGCCGATAAGCCCGATCCCGTAAGCAACGTAAAGCGTGATCTCCTTCACAAGCGGAAGGGCGAAGGCGAAGGTCGCCACGCCCCAGCAGAACGGATAGAAGATCTGGTTGGCAAATTTTTCGTCGAAGCCGAATGCCGACATGACCGGTGCGGCAAGTTTGAGCCCGATCAGGATGAACAGGCCGGCGATAGCGAGGAACAGGCCCCCGAATTTGATGATGTTCTGGGATACGACCATGATCGTGAACAAACGCGGCATATTCCATCCGAGGATGTTGAGTTCTCCGCGGATGTCCTTGACCGTCGTTTCACGGTCGGTAATGATCCCGACCAGCCCCGGCTGTCCGTTCGGGAGCCGCTCGGCGAGCAGGGCATTTGGGTCTTCGACCCCGAAATTAGCCACCAGATACTGTTTCATCTTGTCGTCGAACTCAGCGGTCAGCTGACGGTTGAAGGCCCGGACGGGACGCGCGATGAACTTGCCGGTAACGGTCAGGGCATCGATCATGTATGGGCTTGCCCCGATGACGACCATGAAAATGACCGTCCGGGTACCCCAGGCAACCAATTGTTCGGGCCCGATCCCCTTGCCGTCGTGGAACCGTCTTATAAACCCGAGGATGAGCACGAAGCTGCCGATGATCCAGGCAAGGAAGGTAAGGATCGGCATCAGCGGCTTGATGATCGTGTCGAGGACCGACCGGAAGAGCCATTCCTGGCCGGTCCGCATCAGGTTCCGGATCTGCTCACTGAAACCCGGGGCCGCCGGCTGAACGGGGATCACCGGGGATGACGAAGGAACGGCCGGCACCGCCGGATAGCGATCCTCGAATTGCTGCAGTGCGGGTGCCGGAGTGCCGTCAAGCGGAGGCATGAACGGAGAATCGGTATTTATGCTGTTTATCAAGTCGTTGGCGGTCACCGGCTGGCCGTTGACGGTCCCGATCCGGGTCTGGCCTTCAACGCGAGGCGGCCGCGTGCGGGGCCGCTGTCCAAAGACTCTTGCGGGGCCGCCGACATTGACCATGAAAAGGAAGAACACGACCGCCGGAGCGGTCCGCAACAGGTTCGAAAATATAGGTCGATCCATAAATGTGTTTTATATCGATTCACGTTAGCGGGGCAGTCGGGTGTCGTACGTCTCGTCGTCCCAGACCTCGTATCGTTCAAGCTCTCGACGAAAGTCCTCGGAAGCTGTCGTTATACCTGTCATCATCTCGCCGGTGCGCCGGATCTCGCTGCCGAAGGTGGTCATCTGCTCTACCTTGAGCCCGTAGGCGACGAATTTCTCCTGGATCTTTGCCTCCAGTTCACGGAGTTGGCCCTCAACGGTGGTGATCCTGAGGTTAACTGCCAGCATTTGATCGATGAGGGATTGGATCCCATCGCGGTCGGCGGCCGCGTCGGCGTCGAATGCACGCGTTTCGTCGGCGATCCGCTGGCGTTCTTCATAGAGCTTGGAGAGGTCGAGCAGGATCATTTCCCGATCGTAGAGCATCCGTTCGAACTCCGAATCGAGTTTTGCGAGCCGTTCGAGGTTGGCAAGCTGGGCGTCCGCCCGGCGGCCGATCGAATGGCGAAGAAAATCATCGAGGTCCCGCTTGTTGGCATCCATATCGAAGATGCCGCTGCGCAAGCGGCGGGAGATGTTGACCACCGATTGGATCTGGCTGGTGATGGTGGTCTCGATCCGCTGCTTCAGCTCAAACGTGTCCCGGATCAAGCGGCCGATCGTGGCATAAGTTGTAATCAGCCGCTTATGGCGCATTAGCTGGTCTTCTGCCCGGTCGAGTATCCCGCGGAGCGAAGTGACGCTTTCGACCATTTTCTCGTATTGGCGGACGGCCTTCTCGTACATCGCGGCGTAGTGGTTGAGGGTCTCGACCCAACGGGCCGCTTCCTCGATCCGTTTACTGACCTGAAGGACGTACTGCGAAGGGTCAAAGACCGTCCACTGGGCGGGGGCCGGGGTTGTCAGCGGCCCAAGCAGGATCGCTGACAGAAGAAGGCCGGTTACAAGTTGTTTTGGTATCAGCAGTTCTTTCATTTTCAGTTTCATATCGATCTCCCCTCGATGAGTTCAGCCAGGTCGTTTTCCGCGAGAGCGGTCAGTCCGTCGGCGGTCAGTCCGTTCGGGTATTTCGAAGCGAGCCAGGTGACGATGAGGGCGAGCGGGAGGTCCGGGCGGAGGTTTTCGGCCAGACGCCGGGCGTTCGCCTCGTTGGTATCGTTCGTATTGGCCCAGAGCATGACCGGAGAGAGGTGGACCTCGGCCATCTGGATGATCTTGTCCGAACCGCTACCGATGACCATCAGCCATTGAGTGTATTTGCCGTATACGTTGCGGATCGAACTGACCGCGGCTTCCGTTTCTTTCGGGAGCCCGCAGTCGGCGGCAAGGCGGTCGAAGCCGCCGATCTGCTTGCCGATGATCTTGACACCGGAATTCTTGACGAGATCGATGCCGACCTCATTCGGCCGTTCGGCGGTGCCCGTAAAATGCTCGTACGCCTGAGAGAAGAGAAGTGTCACGAGTCCCTCTTTACGGCCCGTCACCGCGGCTTCGGCCATTAGTTCCTGGATGGCCGGGAAATGACGATTGATCTCGCGGACCTCATCGCAGATGAAGAGGATCGGGGTCTTTTGACTGCGATCATCCTCCTCGCCGATCTCCTGCATGATCCGGGCACTGATGCGGAACCCGACGCTTTCCCGGACCTTCTCGTCAAGGCTTCCGATGGTTGAGAGTTCAAACACGTCGAACATCGACGGAGCGTCGTAATCGGGATGGGTCGGTGCGTTAAGCCACGGGTCTTTCCTGTAGATATTGAGCTTCAGGTAAAGATCTCCGGCCTGTTTCTTCTCACCCTCGCTCCAGTGATAGCTTTTGAGAATATCGAGAAAGTGGCCCAGCACGGGCTGAAACTTCGGCCGGCCGGCCCCGTTCCTGGCCGCGCTCATCTTGTACACCTCGTCGATGACGGTGGCGGCAACGGCACTAGTAATGGCGTCCGAGCGCCCGGTCTTGCTAAGGATCATGATATCGGTCAGGACCATCGACAACTGCCGCTTTGATGGCGGCACCGCGTTTTCGATCCCGGGATAGTTCCAGATATTAATGGGCTTTGGATCTCGCTCGCTGAACTCGATATGCCGTCCCTCGAAAAGCCGGCAGATCGGTTCGAACGAGTAGCGGTAGTCCATGACCCGGACCTTGACCTCTCCCCGGTGCGATCTGATATCGGTGATCAGCATCGTGGCCAGGAACGACTTGCCCTCGCCCGACGCGGCCGTGACGATCACGGTCGGCGATCTGATAAGCGACCGATCGTAAAGGTCGAGTCCGAACATCTGGCCGTTAGGCGTCGTGAATATGCTGTGCGGTCTGGAACTCCCTTTCCAACTGGTCTCGGTCGGCACGAATGCTATAACGGAATCAGCGGTTTCGGTGACTTCCTGACCTGTGCCTTGCAATGAGAGCTCCCCGGCAAGAATTCGCGGATAGATGGAACGCAGGCGGGCGGGTTCCTCACGGACGACATCCGCACCGGTCCTCTTTCTCATGGCTGAAACGACCGCGTCGCAGCGGGCATCAAGGACCCTGACCTGCTCGGAAAGTTCGAACCGGGTAGCGGGCTTCCCGCCGTATACGACGATATTGAGGCGGACCTTGCAGATCTCCTCGTCATCGGCTTCGACCTGTTCAAGCAGGTTCTCAAGATCGGCCTTGATGACTATCGCATCCTTTTTCAGCGGCCGGATGCCGAACCAAGTGCTGCCGCTCCGGTCGATCCGGTCGATCCGCTTCTGCAGGTCCTTCTTTGCGGCGGTTCTTTCGACGGTCGAAAGGTCGACGACGATCTCATGTGGGAAGGATAGATCCCGGGCAGCGGTCAGGTACCGCATCGTGTCCGCCGTGACAAAGCCGATCGGCAGCGTCTTGAGGCTGATAAGCGCGACGAGCGAGCCGTTGTGAAAAAGCGGGCCTTCCCGCCGGCACCTGATGCTGGTACTTGAGAGGTAGCGCCGCAGGTCCACCCTCTCGCCAGACGGGATCAGCGGGGCCGGTCCATGATCACGCCGATGGCTCCGGAAGATCGTTGCAAACGATTCCTGAGAGGTCAATCCGGCCAGCCGGAGTTCCCTTGGAAAGTTTGATTCGAACGCCTTGAACACCCGCTCGGCCCGTTTCCGGCAGGTGGTCTCGGCGGCGGCCTCTCGTTCGAGAAAGGCCTGGGCCCTGATGTTCTTCGCTGCCTTTAGCGGCCGGAGCATCATGGACAGGAAACCCTGGGCCTTGATCTCCCGCATCAGCCCCGGGAGCATCCTCGAGATCGGGTTCGGGTCGGCGGCATCGCGGGCCGGCACGCGGATCCAGACGGTCGCGGTCTGCGACATCACCCGGCCGGCGTGCAGGGCCTCATCGTAAAGCGCAAGATTAGTCGCGTGGAGAAGTGATGCGAGCGGATCGCTCTTTGCCGCATTGCGGGTCCGGAGATGATCCCTGAGCGTCGACCCGTCGTCCGGTTCGTTTGAAAAGCGGAACTGGATCACCGTTCCTTCCGGCCGTTCGAATTTGAGAAGGGTCTTGAGTTCTTCGATCCTCTGCTCGGTCAACCGCTGGTCGTCGTAGAGCGTATTTGCCGGTTCGAACCGGTAGGCCTTTCCAAAACTTCCGTCAGCGTACCGGATGCTGGTCCCATCAAGTCCGAGGATCCCGGTCGGCATCAGCCGCCCGCCGCCGTCCCCGGGCGGGATACGACGCGAATATCGAGGGCCCGGCACACGAGTGTTCCGATAATGGACTCGCGAAAGCGGGAGTGCCCGGAGCCCGATGGCAAGGCCGATCGCGGCCGCAAGGAAGCTGCCGGTGACGGCTGCGATCAAATGAGCGTAAGTCAAATTTGCGGGGTCCATAAGTTAGTTCTCCTTTTTCTTTACCCAGTCCTCTTTGGGAAACTCGTGGCCGGTCGGGGACCGGAAGTCGGTCCACCCGTCGGTCGCCGCATCGAGCCGGTCCCTTAACCAGCACTCGGGTTTGCTCGCCCGCAGGATATTGAAGGTTCCAAGAAGTGTGGCGAACGCGAGCGATCCGAGCGGGAAGCCAAGCGGAATGTGATAGAACCACAAGCCGAAGGCGAACGGTAAGAAATATACTGCCGCCGTCGGGATCAGGATGTACTTCCAGTCGGTCGAAAATACCTCGAATCGTTTCAGGCCGCGAAAGACGTTTGGACGGGTTATTCTGCGTCTCATAGGCGTCTCGGTTCAGAAGTTGGTGTCGATGCCGACGGCCCTGCCATGGGCGATCTGCCAAAAGACCGCGACGATCGTTCCGAAGGCGAACGAGAGGATCGAACCGAAGGCCTGGTTGCCCCATTCCTTTCCGGTCATCTTGTTGTAGATCGCCCAGGCAACTCCAACTGCCCCGAGACAAAACAAGACGATCGCCATCAGCTTGAGTGCTTCGCGGATTATGTTCGACAGATTACCGGCGTCGCCGGTAAAGATCGGCCCCTGGGCAAACAGGGACCCGCTAAGCAGCAGTTGGGCCCCGGCAAGCAGCAGTGCCGGGAGACAGGTCCGGGCGAATACCGTCAGCCGGCGTTTTCCGCCTTGGCGGCCTTCGGTCAGCGGCTCGACGCCGGCCTGTTCATTTGTCCTGGTCAATGACCAATTTGGTCTCATCATTTTTTCCCTCACTTTTGATTTGTCGTCCTGTCAGACCGGCAACCTCGCATTGCATTTAGCTCGATGGCCGGGCTTTTCGGTTAGACCCCTGAGCAAAAGGCGTGCCGCTGGCCGGTTTGGGCAGCGAGAAGCCGTTTTTTCGCCGTAAGAGGTAGTCGGGCATGGCTTTTGCGGTCTGCCGCGTCACAGGGCGTTTATTTGCGAAGCCTTGCAAGGTTCAAATCGGCAGTCGGGCGGGTAAACGAGGGAATTGGAAACATGGACTTACAGAGAGCGGGATCAATGGCTAAGATCGGACTGTTATTGTTGGTTCTGATGGGACTATTGTCCTCTGCGGTCGCCGCGCAAGCCGCCGCCGGCGGCGTTTCGCGCCGGGAGTTTGAGCGACTGACCGTATTCCAACGGGCCAGGTACTTCGAGGAGACGATCGTGGAAGCGGCGAGGATAGCCGGGGTGGATCCGAAGCTGATCTGGGCGATCGCTTACAACGAAACGCGGTTCCGTCCGTGGTTGACCAGCAAGAAAGACGCCCGGGGGCTGATGCAGTTCATTCCCTCGACGGCTGCCCGTTTCGGCCTTCGCGACCCTTTTGACGCGGAAAGTTCGATCGTTGCTGCTGCGCGTTATGTGAAATATTTGTCGTCGATCCTCGGCGGGCGGCCCGATTCGGTCCTTGCGGCATATAACGCCGGTGAAGGAACCGTTCTGGCGTACCTAAATGGGAAACCCCTGTATTTGGGCAACAAAACGATAAACGTGAGGGGCGAAAGGACGGCAGGAGGGGTCCCGCCTTATCCGGAAACCGTTAGTTACGTCGAGCAAGGGCTGAGGGTCTGCCGATGGCTTGAGCATCGCGGTCAATTGCCGACGAAAGGTGCGCAGGTGGGGCTTCGATCGACGCGTTCAGATACGGCTTCGTCCTCCCGGCAAGTAATTTCGCCGCCGAAGATTCGGGGGGCTCAAAACCAGAGAGGGACATCCGCTGACATTCGTAGTGTAAACTCCCGAACGCCGAGATCCCAGGATTTGCCCAGCCTACCCGGAAACGACCGCGATGGGGCGGCGACCGAGACTGAACTTGTCTATTACGACCCGCGCTCCGGCAACAGATTTTCGATCGGTCCCGATGGGCCGCGAATCAGACTGGGTCAACCCGGACCGGTGATCGTATCGCCAGAAACTCGACCGGGGAGTTCGGGAAAAGCCCGGACAACGGCGGTGGGGGCCGCAGCTCCGAGTAAATTTTCGGACAGATTTTCGCCAAAACGGTGAATTGCCGAACCGTCGGTACATTTTTTAGCCGAGCAATGGGAGTGATTACGTGCGAGAAACGGCCGGCATTACAGCGATGCGGAATACTTTCTATCGACATCGCACAATACTACTGCAGATCTCCCCGGGTCGCATTCGCTTATTTGGCTTGGACACGCTCGATCGGAATTTCCTTTCGGGATATTCATTGAAACCACCCGCTTTCCCTTTTGAGCTTTTCTCCCCTCGGCAGAACCCGCGCCGACGTTTTCTCGATCTGTGGAGATTTTACGGGTATTCATAAGTAAAAAAAATGAACAGTCGCTATGGGAGACAGCGACTGTTCATGCGGGAGGATTCGAATTAAATGAGAACTAAACGAACGAACGTGGCAATTTCTTCCGTCAGATCAGGAGCGGGGTCTTTCGGAGACGCAAAAAAATTCCCTCGCGCCAATCAATTTTCCCGTTCCACCTATGTTTGAGAATATCGGCCATTTTCTTACACATTTTTTTCATCGGTAATTATTAATTGGGGCGACCTCAGATTTTTCGTGAAATTAGTCCAATTTGATGATTTACAGATCCCTGTGTAAGCTTCAAATGCACTCACAGTTGTCTCAATGAAGTACATCAATGAACTCGGGAAGGAGGAATTCGAAGCCCTGCTGAGTCTTTTGTCTGACGAAAGGGAAGAAGCGGGCGAGAGGTACGAGAGCATCCGCCGGGGGCTGATCCGCTTTTTCGAATTCAAAGGCTGTGCCGACCCGATGTCGCTGGCTGATGAAACGATAAATCGGGTCGCCGCAAAGCTCGAGGGGTTCGACAGGTCGCGTCAGACCAAGCCGGAATCATATTTTTATGGTTTTGCTGCGAATATTTTGAGGGAGTACAAACGTTCCGCGGTCAGGGAAACGGTCCTTGAGGATACGAATTACACGGACGCCGGTCATCCGGGAGCGAATAGCGACAGAGAGTCCGGGCTGACCTGTCTCGACAAATGCCTGGAAAGGCTCAGAGATGACGATAAGAAGTTGATCGCTGAATATTACGCTTACGAACGGCAGGAAAAATTGGCTCACCGTCAGGAATTGGCGGAGCGAATGGGATGCGGACCGGGAGCCCTCTATACGCGGGTATTTCGCATCAAAAAAACGTTGAGGAAGTGCGTTGAAAAATGCGTTGCCGCGAAACTGTGAGATTTCGCGATAGAATTCAATCACATTAGAACAGATGCCGGTTTTTTGATGGAAGGTGAAAAGGAGAAACTGAAGCGATACCTATTGGGAGTTCTCTCGGACCAGGAGAATGAAGCGATAGATCTTCGCGTTATTTCCGACGAGAAATTCGAGGAAGAACTTTCGCTCGCCGAAAACGACCTCATAGAGGACTTTTTGGAGGGGACTCTTTCCCCGGACGAGAAAAAGCTATTTTATTTGAATTTTCTGACTTCGCCGTTGCGAAGAGCACGATTACGCGAGATCGGGGTCTTGAAGGAATTCTCGAAAAAGGAATTCCGGGATCTGAGGCAAGGCGAACCGCCGGAAAGCGCCATCAAACGGTACGGTGGTTTGTTTGGTTTTGGCCTCAGGCCACTGGTAGCGTTAGGCGGCGTTTTGGTTTTGCTGGTGTCGTTCCTGCTGGTTTGGAACAATTATTACCGGCAGACGGTATCTCCGCTCGAGACGAAGTTTGCTGAACTGAACAAGCAGGACCTCAGCGACCTCAAGACAACCTCAGTTTATTACGCGGTCAATTTAAGTTCGGGGACGTTTCGAGATTCCGCGGCTACGGCGAAATATCGAGCCGATGATCTGACCGCCATAGTGCTTTTCAGGCTGGCGATGCCGGGCGATACTCCGATCAACTCCGCATTCAAAACAAAGATCATTCGCAATGGAGAGGCGGTTCTCATGCTCGATGGTGTTCGCTCGTATCGTAATCCGGCCGGCACGGAGATCCGGCTCCTGGTACCGGGACCGGTGCTAAAGCAAGGTCAATACCAGATCAGCGTCGAATCGGACGACCGCCCCGGTATCATCGGAACTTACGTCTTCACAATTGACTGATCCCGTCACGTGAACTAACCGGCGGCCGGGTTTTGTGATTTCCTCATTCTCACCGTCCGAAAAAGAAATATCCCGCAAAGCGACAACAATACGACCCCAAAATCGAAGATCGTCCACCTTCGTCTAGTGGAGAAGTGGGGAATGGATCTGAAGTCACCTTCCGTGGTGAATGACGCCCAGAAAAAGGGAGATGAGAATCGCTGATCGTTACGTAATCGGATCTTCGCCCGGCGCAGGGCTTCGGATGGTGTGAGGCCATCTTCCTTCATTCCGCGGTAAAGATCGGTCATAAGCTGCTTGGTTGCCGTATCCTCGATCTTCCACAGGGTCGAGACCACTGTCCGGGCCCCCGCTTGGAGGAACGCGTTGTTGAGGCTCATTACGCCCTCGCCTTTGATCTCTTTGCCGAGCCCGGTATCGCATGCGCTGAGAACGACGAGATCCGCATTCAAATTCATCCCGTAGACGTCCTGCAGCCGGAGGAATCCGCCGCTTTGCGGATCGCCGGCCTGGTCGAAAAGCGAAAGCACTATACCGGAAAGCTCCGGACGCTCCTCGTCGAGTACTCCGTGAGTTGCGAAATGAACGACCTTGTAGTCCGCAAGGCCCGAATTGAGAACGTTGTCCCGATTCGCGGCAAACCCGGTACGTGAGGTCGTCGCGTAGGCTCCGACGACGTTTTCGATAGAATTTGCTTCATCAAGGGAAGCAGGAAGACGGGGCAGTGAATCAAGCGATCGGAAATCGCGGAATGCACCCACCGATGATGAGAAGTTGCTTTGGTCGGGGCCGCGGTCTGGTCGCAAGCGGACATCAGATCTTGAGAAAACCGGATCAGAAACCAAAAAGAGGTCCTTCCCCGGCGATCTTACGGAGGTTGCGGTTTTCTCGATGAGCATCAAAGCCGCTGCCGACGGTTCGTAAATAACTTCGTTGGTCAGCAGGATCGGATCATCGGACCGGGAGTCCGGCAGCGGCAGTGCCTCCAGCGGGAAATAATGCATCTTTCCATCTGCCACAATGATCAGTCTTTTTCCGCCCAGTTCATCCGCTGCCTGGCCGAGCAGATCATTGCTAAGGGCATGGGCTTCACGTAAATATTCGGCATTCGCGGCGGCGGCGCGTTCTTGAAAGACGTCAATGCTCTCGTTCGAAAGTTGGGAGTTTTGGCTCAGAAGGCTTCGGAGTCTTTCGATCCTGGACTCGATCTGATGCCGGGGCGGAAGAACATAGCTGCTGGAACCGGTCTTTCCGACCACCCATAGAAAGCTCTTGTCGGCCCCAAAAGAGAACTCCATCAACAGGGAATTCTCATCCAGAAATTTCGCCTGAAGCTCGGAAACATCGAACGGCGGAGGGTTCTTGATAGCCGAATAGATCGGGCTTTTTCTTTTAAGTTCGGCCTTGATCTCCTCAAGTTGATTTCTAAGCTGACCTATCTCAGCGTCCAGCTTTTCGGTTTCGGAGCGGTCCGCATCCCGGCTTAGAAGTTCGGTCAGCCTGTCCGACTTTGCGTTCAGTTCCGTTCTTATCTCATTCTCTTTCAGTGCGGTCTGCGGATCGGCGTCTGCGGTAAAGTGAGCCTGGGACAATGCTAAATTTTCGAGCATCGACCTCGCACGCGATCGCTCCGCTGCCTGAAGTGCCAGGGCGGTGTAGCCGCGTTCGGGATAACGGGAAGCCAGCGACATTAAGACCTTGATGTACAGTTCATACCGTTCTGAGACGGTAGAAATATAGGAGGTTCTCAGGTTGGAATTGATGAGACTTCCGGACATCGATTCCGTCGCATCGATGGATGATCGAGCCAGTTCAAGGGAGCTTTCGGTCTTACCCTCCCGGAAGTCTAAGGATGCAAGATCGTGGAGCGTATTGGCGGTCAAAACACTGCTTTTGATCCTGGTGCTCAAAGCCATTGACGTTTCGTAGTATTTTCGGGCGAGCTTTAGGTCGCCCTGACGTGCATACAGAGTACCGAGCTTATCGCAGATCACCGAGACCTCGACATGCAGCTTTGAGGCACGGAGGATCGGGAGGCATCGACGATAATAGGTCTTGGCCATCGTGTCCTTGCCGATATTGAAGTAATGATGGCCTACCTGTTCGAGAGCGATCGCGAACCAGAATTTGTCGCCCAATTTTCGGGACAGCCGTTCGATCTTATTGAGGTAGTCTGAAGCCGCGTCCTCTTCGCCGATCAAATTGCTTAGTTTGATAAGACTTGGAAGCGTCGAGACGACGCCGAGCAAATAGTCCTCTTTCTCGAAGATCTTCAGTGCGTCCCGCCGGTTCTCTAACGATAATTTCCACTCGCCAAGATCTTCGTATATGAACCCCAGGCCATTGAGGAGACGGGCAAGATCCATCTGATCGAGCCCATCAGGGAAACGCTCTTTTGCGGCAAGATAGGACGAAAGAGCTTCCTGTTTTCGTCCGAGGACGCTAAGTAAATGGCCTTTGCTGATATGAGCAATAGCGGTCCCGCGTGTGTCGCCCAATTCACCGTATATTTTCGCCGCTTCTTCGCTATTTGCGAGTCCGGCCAACGGATCGTCAGTGACCATCCGGATATAACTTAATCCGATCAAAGTTTCCGCAAGCTGCGTTTTGTCGCCGATCTTTCGCCAAATGTCGATCGATCGCTGATACGACGCCAGAGCTTTTTGGAATTCCTGCCTTGCGTCCTGAAGTTCCGCCAAACTTCGCAAAACAGATGCCGTTGCCGCCGAATCCGAAGTCGCCACGAGATCCCATGCATGATCCAGCATCCGTGAGCTCTCTGTTGCCTCGCCCTGACCAAGCCGGATGGAGGCGAGCAGGCTCAGGGCCATGGCTTCTTCCTCGGACGAGACTCCTTTCGACAATTCAATTGCCTTTTTCAGTGAACCCATCGCCGCGTCAGTCAAACCGGCCATCAACTGTAGCCGGGCCGCCTTACGAAGACATTCAGAGGCCCGGATCCTATCCCCCACGCTCTGGTATCTGAGAGATGCTTTCGTCAACAGATCTATTGAAAACCGGGTGGAAGCTGCGTTCCAGTCAGAGCCTGCATGAACCGCCTTTGATTCCAATTGTTCGGCTTCGGGGTCGGTCGCACTTTCCAGTTTGGGAGCAGATATATGCGCAAAAACGATGAGGGCCAGGATCGGGAAGATCTTTAGCGTCGTTCTGCAAAACGTCATAATCACTCTAGGTTTATTGGGTCGACGAACTGCTCCCCGAATTGCGCATCAGTTGTCTGTTCATCAGAATAGCCTGAAATATCCCATCGTAGCTCAAAATTCTTAAAGCGGCCGAAATTCGTCAGATAATTTCCAACTTCACCTCTTGACCACGGTGGATCATCTCTCGATCGATCGTCAACACCCTTGTTCCAGGGTGGGTTGTTTTTGCTCCAGGGCGGATTGTTCTTGCTCCACGGGGGATTGTTCCTGCTCCAAGGTTGATTGTTATGTTCGATCGCTTCGAGTTGTGAAACCGCTCCGGTCGCCAAGTTCTTGCGTGCCCTTCGAAGCGTAACGTTGACGAGATAATTTCTGAGAAACGCGTTCCAGTCCTTACCTACCCCTTGAGGATCGTTCATATCATGAACTTCGACCCCGCGATTGAACCTCAAGCGGCGGTACTGGTGGTCGGTGAGAAAGTAAGTGACGTATGACCACGGAAAATAAAGTGAAATTCCGTTCGAGAACTGGAATTCGTCTCCGCTATATCCGCATTTTAGGACAATTCTGTCGATGGAACCGATAACTTTTTCGCACCGGTCCCGGATCTCACAGAAAAGCTCCTCACCCGGGGTGCCGTTCATGAATCCGCATTCGAAAATGAGACGGCCGCAAAAGTCCTTAAGGTCGACGCATTGCTCCTCCATATAGGTTTGCGAGTCGTAGTGACTTTGAAGCAGGATCTTTTTGAGATCGTGATTCACGCGTATATATTCATCATCGATGGAATCGTGCACGATCACGCCGTCCTCGACCTTGCCTTCAAGATCGAACCGATGGTCGAGCAATCTGGCAAGAGCGCCAACATCCGAGGCAAGATCCGAAACGAACTTGAGGTCCCACGCCGCGATATCGACCGACCTCCCGCCGAGTGCAAGGTCATGTTGGAGATCGGTAAAAGCCGTAACGAAACTACGCGCCGCATTTCTGACATAGGCCTCGTTGTGTGATCGATCCAATTCGTGACCGGGCCTTCCCTCCGTATCGGTGGTGGTCGGGAGTGACGAGACGAATTCAGTTAGCATCGGGGCATACCCCCAACCAGAATTCGGTAGGCTTCCCTCAGAGGCAACGATAGTGTGGGCAATATCTTTCAATTCAAAACCGACTTCGAGCATGCTCATTTCACAACTATCGAATCCGAGGATCGCCAGCCGATCAGAGTAATGGTTTGCGAAATAGAGTTTGTTGATCTGCTCGATAGACCGCCTGAAGGTACCCAATGTGATGAACCTTCCGGCGGAATCATCACGAAGAAAGCTCGTGCCGTGAAAGCCAAAACTGTGGCCCGAAAATATCAGCGCATAGTTTCTTGCAGTTCGTCGTTGGGTCTCGATACACCAGTGAACGAAATTCATGATCGAATACGCCGATGCCGAATTCTCATCAACTGGTTGGTCTCCTGAGGCCTTCCCGGGATGTTCTCCCGGTCCTTTGCCGTCCTTCTCGTTCGGATGAAAATGTTGGCTCGGTGTCACAGGCTGACGAAAAGGGGTTGCGTTCGTTTCGAGGTCCGAATAGTCGATATACATCGTCGGCGCCGTAAGCGATGATCCATCGAAGAAGGCCAGCAAATTGATCCTGGACTCTGAACCCGCCGCCAATGATCTGCGGAACGCACCCAAACTATCGAGCGAAAACGCCATATTTTCGCTCAGGTTATTGTCGCCGGCCATATAGACCATAACTGTCCATTCTTTCATTGCGTTATCCTCGTCGGATCGAAACCGGACCGTAATTGTATCGGTTGAGGGCAGCGGCACGTCAGAACGGCCCCCATGATTTAATGCATATTCGGTGAAAATCTTACCGGAACGAAAGCGACTCTCCTCGGTTTCTTCGATATGCCAAAGAATTCCATGGGCTGGCGGCACATTCTTGAACCGTTCGGCGAATCAGCGCACCGGAACTGAGCGGAGGCGCACCAACACTGGCTCCATTCCTGATCGAACCGACCGCTTTTCAGCTTGGCACTGGATTTGCGATGACCATTGCGCGGTAAGCAGGGGGCCCGGCGGACGTCCCACAACAATATGAATCAACAATTGGCGAAAAGCGATGCGGAAATAGAGGTACCTGAGCAGATCGGGGACCCGGTTGCGGGTGCAGATACGGAGAATATGGACGTTTCTTCGAGGCCGGTCTATCTGACGAGAGACCCGGAGGACGTCCTGACGATCTCATCAATGTTCCGGGCGGTCTGGGTGCTTCTGGCCATTTTAACCATAAGCGTTGGCATCAACCTCTTTCTCACGCTTCGAAAAGCCGACCGGATCATCGTGGACAGGACTTCGGGCCGCGTGACCGAGATCAATAACCGCGATTATGGCTCCACCGAGACGGTGAGCATGACCCCGGACAGCCCCGGCGACACCGACAAGAAATATATTGTCAGGGAGTTCCTGACGGCCCTTTACGAGGTTAAACAAACGACCCGGGAGTCACAGGTTAACAAGCTGCTGCGGATGCTCGACCCGGACCTATCGCTTTCCATCGCAGGAAGACTGAAGCAGGACGGCCTGTTGGCGACCGAGAAGGCAGAGAGCGTCAATTCTTCGTGGGAGCTTCAGGACCTTGCGATCGACGAGCGCGACCCGTATATCCTGAGGGCGATCGGTATCCGCCGCATCAGGCGCAAGTCGGGCGGGCAGGATGTCGAGGAAACGATGCAGCTCAAATGCAAATTTCTCCTCAAGGACAGCCCCTCGTCCCCAGTCAGAAACGACAACAACCTGAGAACGGGATTCGTCATAGTCAGGTTCCGGGTGGAACCGGTCAACGGCAAAAGTGTTTCTCCGATCGCGCTGATCGCCGACGGTGACGAAACTGCTGTCGGGACTGATCCGGCCGCAGAACCAAGGAAAGAAGGTCCCGATATGGGACAGCACCCGCCTGAACGATAACAAATCTGAATATCTCGCTTCGGGGGTCCCCGGGCCTGAAGAGTTAGCAATCCAAGACAAGTTACACGAGGTAATATTATGTTCAAACTCAAATCAATAGAGGATACGCTCTCGATGCCGTGTCGATCATTGATCTTCGCCGCAGCGACGGTCCTGATCCTGATATTCGGCGGGGCGGGCTACGGCCTCGCTCAAAACAGGCGGACGGCCGCCAAAGTAAGGCCCCGGGCGGTTCCGGTCGCCCGGCACCACGCACAGCGAAGAACCGCCATACCCGCGGAGGGAACCGTCGCAGCGAAACCTGCGCCTGTAACGGTCGTCAACTTGCCGGAACCCGATATCCTATCGGGCGAGGCGAGCGTTACGGTGGATCCGAAACAACCGACGATCATCCGCCTCGGGCTTGCCCAAAACGCGGTATCGATCGTCGAGTTCCCGGCGGCTGACGGAATTTATTACATCCACGAGGGGAATCCCAAGCTCGCTTCGGTCTTTCAATCGCCGACCAAGGAAACAGACCGGTCGATCACGATCTATCCGGGGGAGTCGTTTGTCGCGGGCCGGGAAGGAAAAAGCGGCGCGGCATCGGCCTCTATCACGCTTCAGATGCGCTCGGGCCTCGTACTTACTCTTGAACTCGTGCCGGTCGCCGACATCCGCAGTAATGCTCATCGCTGTGTTATCAAGTATGACCGCGATGAGGTCGTTGCGGCCCGGCGAAGCGCCGGCCTCGCCTATGATCTGGGTGAAGAAGTGGTCCCCGGATCGGCCCGGATTACCCGTGCTTCTTCAAAACTTATCGGAGAGCGTCCGGACGCCATCGAAGATGATCCCGGAACAACATCCGGACCGGTACCCGGGCCGGTTCCCCGGGCCGCATCGGTCGAGATCCTCAAGGCGGGGAGACGAGGCTCCGACAAGCCGAATGGCGGCCCGCGGCCCATCGCCGACATATCGAAACTTGCTAACCGCAAACTCGCTGACTGCATCCGGGACCCGAAGAAGAAGATGGGTCCGTGGTCGGGGTCATCGGCCGGACTTTCACTTGCGGTTTCGCGAGTCGACGAGATCGGCGGGGACCGGCGGCTGGTCGTAGTCGGCGTCAGGAACGATACGGCCGGGAAACTGACGCTTGTTCCGGACTCTCCGGAATTTCAGATCCAGACCGCGGACACGAAAGGGAATGTCCTGCAAACCGAGCGCATCGGGAATTTGTATATCGAGAGCACGACGATCGACGGATCCTTGTCCGCAGGATCGATCGTCTACTACGCGATCGTTTACAGTGCACCGATCATGGGTATCAATCAGCACGTTCGGGTCATGGTCGCCCATCGCGAGGCGGCAGACGTTCCGGTCGCCATTTCGCTGCCAGGCGCAGATCCCGGCAAGGAGTAAATCGACATGACAGTTTTGAATGACGACCCGGTGGAGGTGCCCCCGGTGATCCCCGATGGCCCGAATGAGGATGCTCGCGGCGAACTGCTGCGTCGGGCAATAGAAACCGCGGCGGGTGAGGGTTCGGAGATCCCTGAATTCGAGGATCCGGATTGGTCCGAGGAACTGCCCGAGAGCAAGCCGGTCAGGCGAAAGCTCCTGACCGCCTTCGCGGGCCTTCTCGTACTGTTTATCCTGCTTGCGGCCGGACTTAGCTGGTTCTTCGGTATCGGTTCGTTCTCGGCCCAAAAGACGCGATCGATCGACCGTACGAGAAGCAGTTCTGCTCCGGCAACCGAGGACGAGAAGTTAAAAGCGGCTCTCAGCCTGGTAGCCGACAAGAACCCGGTCCCGGAAACGGGTACTCCGGCAGGCATGCCGGGAAACAACAGCTCTGCACCACCTACATTGGTCACTGTTCCGGCTGATGGCCGCGACATGAACCGTGAGGACGTTTTCTCTCCGGGGAGCCCGGCAATGAGTGATCCGGCTATCCGGACAGAAGGTCTTCCGGCGAATACTGATAGTCCCGGCTCGCCATCCGGCACCCGAGGTGAGGCGGGGCTGCCGGATACGTCCCGACAAAGGGCGCCGGCTGGGGAATCGGACGGAACGGCATCCCGTGAGCTCATGGCGCCGGGACGTTCACTGTTCTTTGGCATCGAAAAAAAAGAAGTACCCCAGGTTGCAAAGGCCGCGACAACGGGTCCTGTCACAGTAATTGAGAGGGAAGCCGGCGGTGGGCCGGGGCCGCTCCCGTTCGGAACCCTGCTCCCGGTCCGGCTGACCGGTGCTGTATTCACTTTGCGCAATTCGAGCGGAATGGTCCGAATGGAATTAACCAGAGCGGTCTCCGGAAAAGGTTATGCATATCCGGCCGGAACGCAGCTCGTCGGCACGGTTCGGGGCGGCGAATACAAGCGGGCATTCATCAGCGTAGCCGGATTGATAGATCCGGGAACCGGCCAGTTGGTCAAGTTCAACGGCGAGGTCCTGGGAAACGATGGTGCCTCTGGGATGCCGGGGCGGCGAAGATCGATCACCGGTGCCTGGTCCCGCGCCCTCGCAGGACTCCGGGACACCGGACGCTCGGTGATCAGCGCGATCGGGAGCGCTCGCTCGGGAGGAACGATCGTGATCGGCGATCAGGCGCGGTCGACATCGGCGGCGCTATCAGAGCAGGCGGCCGGACTCGTCGGCGGAAAGCAGGGATCGGATGAATTTGTTGAACTCGCGGCCGGGACGACCGGGTACGTTCTGGCGACCGGCCTTCCGGAAAGCAGGACGGTCGGCAGAAGCGGGACTCCGGCCCGCATCCCCGCGCCGGATGACAACGGCCCGTCGATCAGCGGTTTGACGGACCAGGAACTGGCGGAATTATTTACCGATGGGTCGCCTGAAAAGCTGAGGGCTGCGATTCCGAGGATGACGCCGGAGTTCCGTCGGCTGGCGGCTGTGATCCTCTCGGGAACCGCCGACGGATCAAAATAGTGAGGAGCCGATCTAGAATATGATCCCGCATGATCCAAACAGGGAACAGGTTGATCCTCGCCGGCTTGTGCTTTCGGACGAGAAGCAGCGGCTTTACGAACTTATCTGCGGACAGGGATACGTGCCCGACGGGCGGAATTTCTCTGATTTCTGCGAATCGCTGCGATCCGGCCGGGCGTGGCTTATCACCGGCACGCGCGGAAGCGGAAAGACCGCGTTTCCCGAAGCCGTGGCCGCGGCCTGTAACCTCACCGTTTGCATGGTGGCGGGCCGAGACGGGCTTAAACAGGAAGAGATCCTTTACGACTGGGACCGCGAAGAACAGGCCGAATGGATGGCCGAGAACCTGCGATCGGCAAAGCAGCTTTCCGGACCTGAACGCGACGCCCATATGGCGGGTGCACGCCGGGCCAAATGGAAGCGGGAATTCCTGGTGCTTGGCGAGATGGGGCTCGCGTACGACCTTGCAGCGAGGGCCGCAGCCGATCCGGGGGCAGCCCCGCCGGTACTGATACTTGACGAAAGCGACAAGTTCGGGGCAAGTCTTGAAGATTCATTGCTGATGCCGCTCGAACGCGGGGTGATCCATATTCCGAGGCTTGTTGGCGGGTCGATCGGTTCGGCTGACGGGAAGTCGAAACCGATCGTCGTAACAACGTCCAACGATCTCCGGCATAAGCTGAGCCCGCCGTTTGTCTCCCGGCACATCTTCAGCCGCTTCGCCACGCCCTCGCTCGAAAAGGAACTCGAGATCCTGAGTGCTCGCTGTCCGTCGGCCTCAACGGCGCAGCTGGCCCTGGCGATAAAGCTGCTCGACGGCGTCCGCGGTGTAGCCGGACTCGAAGACTATCCGAGTTTAAGGGAATCGATAGATGTTCTGGCGGCCTTTGCGCGGGACGGAGTCGAGGAACTCGATGATGAAGGCCTGATCCGTTACTTCTGCTATTTCGTCAAGACCGGAGAGTCGCAGGAGCTTTTGAAACTCCAGCTTGATTACCTTTTGATGGTGGCAACGGGCTTCCAGCCTGAGATCGACGGGTGGCTCGGCAAGCGTGATCCCGAATGGGGGAAACGCTGGACATTTCGACCGCCAGGCCGAAATCCGCCGCCGGAAAACGATGGCTTCGATATCGGAGAAGACGCATGAAGACTCAAAAAAGGCGGGACAAAGCACTCCCGGGATCGAAACCCGCAAGAAACAGGAAGCAGTCGGTTCCGAGAGCACTGTCCGCGTCACGCCTTCGACAACTGACAGGCTCACGGTTTGTAAATGCTGCGGCGATCATAGCGGCGATCGTCGCCGTAATTGCAGGAGGCCGGTTGTTGAGGGAGAAGCGGGGGCCTACCCAGGTTACTTTTACCGAGCAGGGAAGCAGTGATACCGCTCCGGGCGCCACGGGCAGTGGTGGAACGGCGCCGCCGCCGAAGATCTTTGCGGGAGAGGTGTACGATACCTCTATCAGATTACGGGAAGCAGCGGCCTTCGGGATGGCCATTTCGCTGGTAGTGATCGACGAATACGCCAGGAGAAGAACGCCGCCGCCGGATGTTAACAGTGTATTTGGTTCGATCTCCCGCCAAAACCTGCTGCCGCCGGGATTCGAGATCCGCCAGCAGGGAACCTCGACACCGTCGAGTACGCTGATCGTGAGGTATCGGGTGAAGCCGCTCGCGTTTGAGATAGTCTCCCTACCAAACCCCGGGGCCGGCGGGCCTGCCCTCATGATCAGGTTTCCGATCGTTTCGATAAGCGGACGACCGGTACCATTCTTCCGCTCTTCGCTCGCAGGGCGCGGAGAGCTTCCCGAGCCGTTTGCGACGGCCGAGCGGCTTGGGTCGACCGGTTGGACGCTCGACTGGTGGCAGGGTGAAATGCTCAAACTTGATAGCAACGCGATCGATCAGCTCGCCGACGAACAAAGGGAATCGAAAACTCAGGATCTCAAGCGCTGACCCGACAGAGAATTTATGGCTTCACAGGAATGGATCGAAAAACTTGACGCATCGCGGGGGATCCCCCGAAAGGCGAACGAACAATACCTGCCCGCTTATCAGGCATTCTGGTCGTGGGCAGGAGATGTCGGCCAGGCGCTGTTCTTCAGCCTTTTAGGGCTTGCCGGCGCGCTTCTGAGCCTTTTTGCCGGACATCTTTTCGGGGTTTCCGGGCTGATCTGGCCCGTCTTCTGGGCGCTTGCTTTCCTTTGTCTCGCCGTCGCCCTGGCGGACGTCCTGACGCTTTGCTGGACGTATCGGCTCTGGAGGATGAGCACATCGCATGGTTCGGCCCGATGGGCCAGGCTGACTGACCTCATCCGCTGCCGGCTTGTCAACCGGATACGCAATATCCGGCTGCCGAAGAACGCGCTGCCGATCGCGAAGGTATTCGGCGGCCGCGATCTGTTTCTGCCGAAGGAGCAATGGCTCAGGCACTTCGCGATGTTCGGGCCTACCGGCTCGGGCAAGTCCAAGACCTTCTTTATCTCAATGATCCGTGCCGTCCTACGACACTCGTCATGCCTTGTTTACGATCCGAAGGGCGAGCTTTGCGAACAGACGGGCAACTTCGCCCGCCGGGTATATCGGCTCGACCTCAACGATCCGGCCAGAAGCGATCGCTGGAACTTTGTACCCGAGTGCCGCGAGAACCCGGCGTTCGCCTGCCAGCTGGCTGGGATGATGATCGGGGCTGAGGCGAGGCGGAAGACAAATGCCGATCCGTTCTGGGGGGACGCGGAGCAGATCGCCCTGACGGCGATCCTGCTGCATCTGGCCGAAGTATACCGGGAGAGGGCAATGCCGGGGTTTGCGGCGGATTTCCTGCTGGCCCTCGACGACGAGGACCAGGACGCGTTCGGAACTGCGATGAAGTCTTCGCCAAGCTACTATGCCCGGCAGGCATATCTCGCGTTCCGGCAGGCCCCATACCAGACCCGCGGGTCGATCCTTATCGGGCTCTACAACAAGCTCCGGCCCTTTACGCTTTCACCGGCCCGAATGATAACCAAGAGCCCGACCAAAGATGACTTATCGAGGGGCTGCCGAATGATCGATTTCAAAGAGCTCCGCAGGCCCGGCACAGCTGTCTTCCTGGTCGTGTCGGAGGGGGCGGCCGATATGTACAAGGAATTCATCTCGACGTTTCTCGGACAAGCCGTGCTCGAAATGAGGCTTGACGGGATAAATGAACCCGAATACCCGTGTTTTGTCCTCATTGACGAGGCGTATCAGCTCAACGTTGCCGAGGTAAAACGGATCTCAGGGATCGGCCGCGGGCGGGGTATCGGGCTCGGGCTCGGTTATCAGGACCTCCCGCAGATGTACGACCAGTACGGGAAGGAACAGGCCAACGCGATCCTCGGGACGGTGATGACCAAGATCTTTCTTCCCGGACTCGATGATGTCACCGCCGAATATGCGTCCCGGCAGTTGGGCGACACGACAATTTTCGCAAAGACCTATCAGGACTTTCCCGGAACGAAGAACGACAACATCCGTTACGCGGAACAGAAACGCTCGCTTATGCAGGGGGTCGAGATCCGACAGATCGCCTCTCACAAGGAACTTCTGATCCTTAGCGACACGGCTCCGCCGATAAAGGCGGCATACCCGCCGCTGGCGGTCCTTTCCAAGAAATTTCGGTCACGGGTCTATGGCACTCCGGAAGAGATCCATCTGGGCGATATCGATGCCCGCCACCGTTTTGGCGAGCGGCAAGACCGATCTGCGGGAAACAAAACACATTTCGGGTCAGGAGGAAAAGTGACCAGCGTCTCCGCGACAGCCGACGCCAGGCTCGCGGCGATAGTCTCGGAAGCGGTCGATTCGGTGATCGACTCGGCAAATGCTTTCATGGCAGCGCCGGATCCGTCGCATTACGCCGAAGCTAAACCGGATGGCGGCCGTGCGGGCGAGTCCGGGGGTGATCGATCGCGGATCGGGCAGATGGGATTGGCGGCACCGGCGAAACCGGTCGTCCTAAGAAGGACCATCCGCGCGAACGATCCCGATGTGATCGGACCCGACGGCACCGGGGTTGCCGATGCCCTCGATCGCCTCACCGACGAGGTCCGTTCGAGCCTCCATGAACAATTTGAAAACTCAATGCTCGAAATGAACAGGAGCGTTGTTTGATCAGATGATTAGTAGGCTGAAACTGACATTCCTGCTGATGCCGGCGGCCCTTTTTCTGGTCGTTGGGGCATATGTCTATTCGCTCTGGATGGCCGAAAAGGGTAAGGCTGCTGAGGTGCCGGTCGACTCGGTAAGCATGATGATGCGTGACTTGCTCCGGTTTCATGAGAAACGCGGCGGATTCCCGGCAAGTCTCAAGGATCTTGAAGGTGTCGTTTGGGACCGGAAGGAAAGGGAATTCATGGCAGGCGGAAAAGGGTTCCTTCACCGCAATTATTATTACCTATACAGCCGGATCGGCGATCATCGCTATTCTCTATGGGCGATACCGACCGGGCCGTCCCGAGATGAGGCCCCGTCATGGTTCCTGGCGTCAACGCCCGAAGCCTGCCGGCGATGGAAGGGAGCGGCCCTCCCGATAGAGCAGATACAGAGGGTCAATTCTGACCCGTCGGTCACGCAGCTTGGGGTTTTGGGTCTGATCGAACAGTCGCGGATCAATTTCGGGGACCGGAGAAAATCCGCTAGCAACGGAATAGCACCTTTCGTCGAAACATCTGGCCGATAGCTGCACTTGGCGGTTAATGTACGTCCACAAAGCGGTAAAAAGACATACGGTGGGTCGAAAACGCTGTTCCGATTGAAGAATTTCGGCTTGAATTACAAGGGCACCGAATCGGTGCCCTTAACCTATCGATCTAAGCGGCTCCCTAAATGAGGAAACGGCCACCCTTACCGCACAAACTCACTCGGCACAGGCACGTCGCCTGCTGCACCGAATTGCTGGATGATCGTGCCCGCCGTTGACCTAAGTAGGTACCAGGTTGAATTCGAAGGCCTGAAGACGGCCGCATCCGTCTTCCCGTCGCCATCGTAATCGCCGGGAACCGGTACATCACCATTTGCCCCAAACGGAAACGCGTAGAAGTTCAGATCCTCGCTTCGCAGGATGTACCACATTCCCGTCGAAGGCCGCCAGAACGCCATGTCGGCCCGGCCATCACCAGTGAAATCGCCGGCAAACGCCTTGTCGGTCGGCGTACCGAATTGCGTCGCGATCAATCCGGCAGTGCTTCTGAGGATCCACCATTCCGAACCTGTCGCACCGTTCGGACGGAAGATCGCAATGTCGGCTTTTCCGTCGCCGTCGTAATCGCCTGCGACTGGGAGATCCCCCGCCGAGCCGAACTGCTGAATAGTCGTGCCTCCCGATGAACGCTGGACGAACCAGGTCGAGGTCGAAGGCCTGAACACAGCGGCGTCCGCTTTGCCGTCACCATCGTAATCTGCCGGAGCCGGAACATCGCCGCTGGTCCCAAACGGGAATGCGTAGAACGAAGAATCTTCGCTTCTCAAGATAAACCACTCACCGGTCGAAGGCCGCCAGAACGCGATATCCGCCTTGCCGTCGCCCGTATAATCCACCGCCACCAACTTGTCAGTCGGCGACCCGAACTGCGTCGCAAAATTCCCGCCATTCGACGACTTCAAATACCACCACTCCGAACCTGTCGCCCCGTTCGGACGGAAGATCGAAAGATCCGTCTTGCCGTCGCCGTCGAAGTCAAACGGAGCTTTCCGCCCGGGAGAGTCCTTGAGCCTCAAAAGTCCATAGGCCGCGCTTCCGTTGAAATCAGTTAGCAACCCTCCTACCAACAACTTTGAGTCGGACTGGAAAGCCATGCACATTACGGCCGACGAAACTCCCGCACCGATATCGAATCCCGGGTCCAAGAGACCGTTCTCCTGAACCTGAAAGAGATTACTCACGCTTGTCCCGTTATATACACTAGTTTGTCCGCCGACTAAAATCTTGCCATCGGATTGGATAATCACAGTGCGAATCAGCCCGTCATTGCCCGTACCGATATTTAGCGTGGAGTCGACTACGCCGTCCACGGAATAACGGCGCAATGACGAGCCGCCGGAAACGACCTGACCACCACTGGAACGCGCCAGTGAATACACGATGGGGGTGCCCTCAGAAAAGCCGGTATCCAAGGAACCGTCAACATTCAGCCTAGCAATTCCCTGGCGTGGAAAATTAGCGGTACTAAAAAAGTTGCCGCCGACAATGATTTTGCCACTCGGTTGCACCAAGATCGCCCGGATAGCACCATTGGACATCGTTGGTACGTTAAACGACGTATCTAATGAACCGTCTGAATTAAGCCGTGTGGCCACCAGTCGATTTATAAAAGTCGCATCATGGATCACCCCGCCCACCAATATCTTGCCATCTTTTTGCAGATCGAGAGCGTAGGCGATCTCGGTGAACCTGGTATCGAAATTCAAATTCAGTCCGAAGCTACCGTCAGAATTAATACGACTCACGTTACCGCCCAGAAAGCTTCCGTTTCCAATATATGATCCGCCGATTACGACGGTTCCTCCCGTCTCGATGGCCAACGCATAGACATCACCGTCGATCGAGCGGCCCATGTCAAAACCACTATCCAAAGTACCGTCGGCGTTCAGTCGGGCTACCGCAGTCCGCCTGACACCGTTTACAAATTCAAAATCCCCTCCTATCAGGATCTTTCCGTCAGTTTGCTGCTTGACAGCAAACACTGTAGCGGTTGTTGATAAAACCGGGTTGAATGTGGAATCGACCACCCCGCCCGCCCCGATTCGAAACAGGTGAATTGCGTTGATGGAGTTATAACTTACAAAGTCACCCGACACCAAAAGACTTCCGTCTGACTGGGCAGCAAAATTCCGGACCGAGGACCTTTCGAGCGTTCCTGCGACGAATGTTTGATCAACAGTGCCGTCGGCATTGAGTTTTATTAACTTACTCAGTTCATGGTGGTTACTGTCCCAGTAACTGACTACTATTTTGCCGTCATCCATTAGCGCAAAGCTATTTACATTTGCCCATGCATTTGGGTCAACGGTGAAATCGAATGAGGCCTCCAACGACCCGTCAGGGTTAAGTCGGGCAAGTCCGTCCATCGTGGAATTTCCGTAAATTTGAAAAGAGCCGCCTATCAATAACTTGCCATCCGGCTGGCGCACGATATTCCTGATCGCACCGTTCGGTGTCGTCGTAGTATTCAATGGGGTATCGGGAACACCATCTGACGTCAGCCTGATCATCCGTGGAACTCCTGCCCCGTTGAACGATGTAAACGAGCCACCCAACAGAATCTTGTTGTTCGGTTCTATTAGGATCTTATAGACATCTCCGTTTGCTCCCGTCCCGCCAGGATTAAACGTCGAATCGACAGTGCCGTCATCATTCAGACGCGTTATGCGCCCGCGCATCGGAGAATCTCCCGTGAAAGAACCACTGACAAGTATTTTCCCGTCACTTTGGATCGCGACATCAAGCAGTTGGTTGTTGAAGGACGGTCCGGTGAAAGATTGGTCAAAACCGCCGTCTTGGTTGAGCCTCACAATCCTGGTTACAGGATGTCCGTCGAAACTCAAAAAGTTACCGGCAATCACTATTTTGCCGTCGGATTGCAACGCGACGGCGCGAACTTCTCCATTAGCACCGGTTCCTGCACCGCTAAAACTAGGGTCGACCGTTCCATCCGAATTGAGACGGACAATTCCGTTGAATCGAAGGCCATTCGCCCGATAAAACGTGCCAACCGATATGATTTTCCCATCGGTCTGAACGATCGTTTCGTTGACGCCTCCGTTACCCTCCGTTACCGAAGCTCCGAATGCAGGATCCAGAATAAGGTTGCCAGGGCTGGTCTGAATCATCCGATCAGGTTTATTAACATCGATCCGGGCCGACAGGGACTCCTTTGTTTCCCAATGATCCCTATCTTTCACTCCCGGTCGCGGACCCGCAAGTACGTCCAGACACCAGATAGACGAAATAATTAGGGCGGCTATTATGAATACCCCGAGGGACATGTCTCCAAATCCGCGAACGAACGTATGCCTGGTTGAAACGAAGAAGCTCTTGGCGGAGCGATTGCTGCTATCGTGTATCAGCTCGTTTTTCGATTTCATATTCTTTTGTTTTGGACAGGTCCAGTGCAGTAAGTCGACCACAATTGCAAAATCCCCAAATCCTTTCGCTAGGCACGCCGAATTACGACGATCGGATTATCGACGTTCGGTGTCGTTGCTTGCTTACGGCCAATAAAGTCCAATCCGAAAACTCGGTTAGACCACAATTGTCTGCATGCTGACCTTGATTCAGTTGTTTTGGCGGCTGGGAGACTGGCGAAGGAGTTCTTCTTTCAATGGGAAGAGCAGTTCGGGAGTTCGGAGCCGTCGTTCAATTCTATTTCAAACTTCGTCGCGTTCCGCTTACGGCCTCGTCCTCCGTAAACACTTTTGACACGACCGATGGCCACATTATACAACCGAACGCCTCTCTTGCAACGAGAAAATCCTCCCGATAAACGAAAAGCCGGTCATACAAAGGGATGCTACCGCCGGTATCCGATCAGCGTCTGTCCGCAGCCATTCACGGCCTACAGGTCAAACTTCCAGGAGTATGTCGAATATTAGTTGGGATAACCGTAATTTGATATTGCAGCTATCATAATATCCGTGAGGCTTACGATCGGCGGTACGCTATCAGCCGAAAGAAAGAGAGGGCCGCCTAATCATCTGCCGTGAGCTTTTCTCTTTCTTTCAGCCAATTATCCCGATATTCACTCTGACCACCGACCACTGACCACTGCTACCTTACAAACTCACTCGGCACAGGCACGTCGCCCGCGGTACCGAACTGCTGGATGATCGTGCCTGCCGTCGAGCCCTGGGCGAACCAGGTCGAGCTTGCCGGGCGGAAGACCGCGGCGTCCGTCTTGCCGTCACCGTCGTAGTCGCCGGGAACGGGAATGTCGCCGTTCGCTCCGAACGGGAACGCGTAGAACGAGAGGTCCTCGCTCCTGAGGATGTACCACTGCCCGTTGGACGGCCGCCAGATCGCGACATCAGCCTTGCCGTCGCCGGTGTAATCACCGGGAACCGTCTTGTCGGTCGGCGTCCCGAATTGCGTTGCGATCAGACCGGCAGTGCTTCTGAGGATCCACCATTCCGAACCTGTCGCACCATTCGGACGGAAGATCGCAATGTCGGCTTTTCCGTCGCCGTCATAGTCACCCACCACCGGGACATCACCCGCCGCTCCGAACGCCTGTATCGTCGTCCCGCCGCCCGAGTTCTGTATGAACCACGTCGCCGTCGAAGGCCGGAAAACGGCAGCGTCGGCCTTGCCGTCTCCGTCAAAGTCCGCCGGAGCCGGAATATCACCGCTAGCCCCGAACGGGAACGCGTAGAACGAAGAGTCTTCGCTTCTCAAGATGTACCAGAACCCGGTGCTCGGCCTGAAGAACGCAATATCAGCCTTGCCGTCACCCGTATAATCGGCCGCCACAAGCTTATCCATCGGCGACCCGAACTGAGTCGCAAAATTCCCGCCGTTCGACGACTTCAAATACCACCATTCGGAACCAGTCGCCCCGTTCGGCCGGAAGATCGACACGTCCGTCTTGTAATCGCCGTCAAAATCAAACGGCACGCGCGACAGCCGGCATGGATTCGCGAAGATGCCAACGCCATTCGAATTGTAATTCGCAGAAACGATATCGACCGATCCATCGTTATTCAAATCTCCTGACGCAATCGAGGAAGTAGCCATTGTCAGATCAGTCTCGATGGGCGCCAGGAAGCCTATATTGCCAGGTG
Source organism: Acidobacteriota bacterium (assembly GCA_029781855.1). GTDB lineage: Bacteria > Acidobacteriota > Blastocatellia > Pyrinomonadales > Pyrinomonadaceae > OLB17. Next base: position 67,262 of record JAKOVX010000130.1, read on the forward strand.
ATCTTTCCGTATTTCGGAGAATCGAGAGCGTACGATTAGTAGTGTTATTGGCGATAAGATCGAGTTTGCCGTCATGTTGAAGATCGGCCGCTAATACAGAGATTGCGATCGGGGTAAATTGGGTATTGACTGCTACAACAAGATCTAGTTTGGGAGCGAATTGAATCGCACCAACAGCTGGGCTGACATTTCTAAAAACCGAAATAATAGACGTATTGTTTATACGGTTCGATACTGCGAAGTCGATCCTCCCATCGCCATCGAAGTCCCCCGCAATCACCGAATACGGATTTGAATTGGCTGTGAGATCGATCTTCGGGTCGAACTGAACGACTTCGGGGCCGGTCGTTGCATTTCGAAAAATAGAAACCGTAGTACCGACAAAATTGGAGACTGCAATATCAACACGCCCGTCGCCGTCAAAATCGGCGACCGCGGCAGAAGACGGTTCAGAATTAACAGGTAGGGTAATTTGCGGGTCGAAGGACAAGTTCCCGGGAGCTGAGCCAGTGTTTTTCAAAATCGAGATGTTGTTCGTTCCACGATTAATGGTTATCAGATCAGGTTTGTCATCATTATTGATGTCCGCAACAGCAACGAATTCAGGTCGGCCGCCGACTGGAAAATTGACGGGTGCGGAAAACGCTATAGAACCGGGAGTCGCAGTCATGTTAAGGTAGATCGAAATATCATTAGAGTTGTCATTTCCGACTACCACATCCTTTCTTCCATCATTATCAAGGTCATCAGCAGCGACGCTGAATGGTCGGGACGCGACGGGAGCTGTGAATTGGATGCCTCGATCGAATTTGGTAACTCCGACAGCGCTACCGGCATTCCGGAAGACCGTGAAATTATCACTGTAATTTGCAGTGACAACGTCCAACCGCCCGTCTAAATCGAGATCAACTAGTGAAGAACCTCTGGGCGATTCGGCTGGAAGATCCATAGACATACCGAAACGGGATTCAAATTCAATCTGGCCATTCGAAATGGTTGAATTCCGGAGAAAGGAGACAGAAGATCCGTTGGAGTTGGCTGTGACCAGGTCTATTTTGCCATCACCGTCAAAGTCGCTTGGGAAGACTCCACGCGGGTTTTGCCCTACGCCGAACTCCGTTCGCAGCGAGAATGAGATTGCGCCGATACTGCTTGTGTTGCGAAGCGCGTAGACAACATTAAAATCACTTCCAACAGCCAAATCGAGTTTGCCATCGCCGTCCAAATCATCTGCAGCGATAGCATAAAGTCCCTGTCCCGTGTAGATCTGTGATGCTGGGGCGAACAACATGTTTCCCGGTCCCGAACTGGCATTCCGCAGCACCAATATATAACTGGAGGTAGCGGAAGCAATCGAAATGTCCGATTTGCCATCACCGTCTATATCAGCTACTTTCAGCGCCCATCCGCCATTCACCGGCAACGAAACGGAAACTGACGACTCGAAACTAAGGTCGGAGTTACTTGTGTTTCTGAAGACCTTGGCCAACAGTGAAGAGTTTGACGAGACAGCGATATCGGGCTTCCCATCCCCGTCTAGATCTCCCGTGCCGATCGACCGGACGGCAATACCCGCAGCGAGCGAGATGCCCGAGGTGAAGGCTACTACGCCCGGGCCGTTACTGTTATTCTTGAGAACTACAACGTTCGTGCCTCCGTTGAAAACGAGTGCAATGTCCATCTTTCCGTCGCCATCAAAGTCTGCAATAGCTGACTTACGGATGTCAGATCCAACAGAAATCTCAACCTTTGGTGCGAAAGATATTGTCCCGGCTCCAGTTGAATTATTAAGAAATACAGAGATTGAACCGTTGGTGTTAAAAGTCAACAAGTCGATCCTTCCGTCGCTGTCTACATCTGCGCCGGTGACCTCATTCGAATTGGATCCGACAGGAAGTGTTATACCGTTCCCAAACTGATCGTGACCTGCACCGCTAAGATTGCGCAATATCGAAACACCAAGTGTAGCGTAACTTGAGGTGGCTATGTCCGGCTTTCCATCCCCATCGAAATCGGCTGCGACTACGTTTTGCGGGGAGGTTGCTACTGAAAAAGTCGGTGCCTGGAAAAAGGGAAGGTCAGAGCAATTACTGCTGGTGAAACTCGGAAAGTTAGATCGATGTGACCCAGAGTAGTACTCGGCTCCCTGGATATCCAGGAACCCAGGATCGATTTCCTCAGTCGATGCCACCGAAGGGAAAATGGAGGTAAGAACTACGAAGATCGCTACGATGAGAACTCTACTCTTTACGGGACCTTTTCTGATTTTCATGATCAATCCGTTACTTCAAATTACTTAACTAAAGATTAAAGACAAAGTGCGCTTAGTATGTTTGAAAATGTCCATTTGACTCAGTTGCTATCCGGTTTTAAGTCTGTGGAAAGGATCGCTGGTAGTTACTCGATCCTATGATTGTACCTCAACTCGCTCGTCCGAGTCGGTTCGGATTTCCCAAAGAACCGGATTTTCGATTTTCGGGGTTAGCTTAGCTACGTCGAACCCAATCGACGGCGAAACGCTGTGTTCCTAGATTCACGAATCCCGTCTTCGCGTAATTCAAATATTAACAGCTACAGTGAAGACTGGGTGCGACAGCTATCACAAGAAGTGCGACTGGTGCGGTTGGCTACTGCCCAAGGCCGTCTAATGGAAGCTGAGGGCTGAGCGTCGGTGACCGATTGTTTTCTTCAGGCTTTTTGTTTCCAGCATCTAGCGCACAAACTCGTTTGGCACAGGGACATCGCCGGCTGCACCGAACTGCTGGATGATGGTGCCGGAGGTCGAGCCCTGGGCGAACCAGGTCGCGCTTGCCGGGCGGAAGACGGCAGCGTCTGCCTTGCCGTCGCCGTCGTAGTCTCCGGGAACGGGAATGTCGCCATTTGATCCAAACGGAAACGCGTAGAACGAGAGGTCCTCGCTCCGGAGGATGTACCATTGCCCGTTGGACGGCCGCCAGATCGCGATGTCAGCCTTGCCGTCGCCGGTGTAGTCACCGGGAACTGTCTTGTCCGTCGGCGTCCCGAATTGCGTCGCGATCAATCCGGCAGTGCTTCTGAGGATCCACCACTCGGAACCTGTTGCACCGTTCGGACGGAAGATCGCAATGTCGGCCTTGCCATCGCCGTCGTAGTCTCCCACCACCGGGACATCACCCGCCGCTCCGAACGCCTGAATGGTCGTCCCGCCGCCGGAGTTCTGTATGTACCAGGTCGCACTCGAAGGCCTGAAAACGGCAGCGTCGGCCTTGCCGTCTCCGTCAAAGTCCGCCGGAGCCGGAATATCACCGCTAGCCCCGAACGGGAAGGCGTAGAACGAAGAGTCTTCGCTTCTCAAGATGTACCAGAACCCGGTGCTCGGCCTGAAGAACGCGATATCAGCCTTGCCGTCACCCGTATAATCGGCCGCCACAAGCTTATCCATCGGCGACCCGAACTGAGTCGCAAAATTCCCGCCGTTCGACGACTTCAGATACCACCACTCCGAACCCGTCGCTCCGTTCGGACGGAAGATCGACAGGTCCGTCTTGCCGTCGCCGTCGAAGTCAAATACAGCTCGCCCTAGCTGAATTTCAAATGCACCCATATCGGAAGCATTGCCGCCCGGAGCGTTTTGAACCGAAACCAAGTCAACCGGCCTTCGAAGCCCTCGTTGGTCGGAAAGAACAGTCGGCGCAGAGAGACCATGATCGATCGCCGGACTTCCGTCCAGCAATGCAAACGAAAGAGAAATGGCACCGTTGTTCCTTAGCAAAGGGTCAAGCACCGGATCAGTATTTAATATATTGCCTGCTGTGTTTCCGGTTATTTGAGAGTCAGCAGTATTTCCAATCAAATTATAGCCGTCGGAAGTTACCGAGCCGATTAGGTCGGGCCCGCTCGGTGATGAATTATTCGCAAGAATCGCGTTACCGACATGAATAATTGCCGGACCATAAAAGGAGTTGTTACCGATCCCACCACCGGTTTGGCTAGCAGTATTGAAAGCGATCGTCGAGCTCGATATATTCACTTTCCCACGGTCGGCAAAGATTCCGCCGCCGTCTTTTGAACTATTCGCACCAATTGTGGAATTCAACACCGAAACCGTTGACTTCTCTGAATATATGCCTCCGCCGTAAGTCACCGTTGTGTTGTTAGTAACTGAGGATCTGTCGATAGTGATAAATCCGTCGTCTAGGTTACCGATCCCGCCGCCGCCTTTTCCGGTCGGCTCCAAACAGGAGTTGTCACTGATACGAGAATTGAAGACAATAAGATTCCCGAGACCCGAGTCGACAATCCCTATGTTTACGATTCCTCCAAAACCGAAGGTGGCAGTATTGCCGCTTACAACGGAGCTATTCAGTCGGACCGTCCCATAGATATTTGCCAGTCCGCCGCCGGAACCAGTAACCTCGTTGTTAGATATAACGACGTTATTGAGTGTAAGATCGGCCCGGTTCTCTATCGCCGCGCCTCCTACACTGAGATCATTACCGGCCGTACATCCGGAGAAGTCGCCGGTATGAGCATTTCCATTCGAGAACTTTAGTTGGTTGATTGTCACGACCGGACCCGCAAATAGTCGCATGATTCGCGACAAGTGATTTCCAGACAAAGTAAGCAGGTCCGCACCCGGTCCATTTATAGTAAGGTCGCCGGTGTTGCAAACGGCTAACTGTCCATTACTAAGTGAAATTGTTCGCGGTCCTGAAAACGCGGTCGGGTCGAAAACTATCGTGTCGGTACTTTCAGACGAATTCGCGGCGGCGATCGCTTCCCGCAATGAACAATCGCTGTTGCAGACTCCGTCATTTGTGTCCTCGACCTTGGTCACGATAAAAGTCATCGGCTCCGGAACGTCAAGCGAGCCGTCCGGCATCAGTCTAGTGAGCCTGCTACGCGGCCGGCCCCCCACCATTGTGAAATCTCCGGCAACGATGACTTTTCCGTCCTGTTGTAAGGCAATCGTGATAAACCCTCCGTCCATTACGTTGGGGTCAATGAATGTGGGGTCCAGTGTTCCGTCCGCATACACTCTGGCCAGCTTCCTTCTCCTCTGTCCCCCGACGCTCGAAAACGAGCCCGCGATCAAAATGCTTCCGTTCGGCTGCAAGATGCTGTCACGTATTAAGATCGGCAAGCCATTGTCGCTTATATTCGGGTTCTGAAACGTCGTGTCTGTGGAACCGTCAGCGTTCAATCGTCCGATGCAGCTTCTGGCGAAACCGCCAACATAGGCGAAATTACCAGTAAGAAGCACCTTGCCGTCTGACTGAAGCATCAGCCGCCTGATTGAAGAAGATCCATTTCCTCCCGAAATGACAGGATCCTGAAAACTCGTATCCAGCGAACCGTCGGGATTAAGTCTGGCAACCAACGAGCGAACCGAGCCGCTGACCTTGTCAAAGAAGCCGCCGATCAGAATGTTGCCGTCGGGTTGCACTACGATACTTGAAACTTCGGTTTCTGAGCCCGGGGTATCGTCTGTTAAAGCCGGATCCTGAAAAGTCGAGTCAAGCGTCCCATCAGTGTTTATCCGCGCAACACTTGTATGGGTTTGGCCATCGACCGTCGTGAATAACCCGCCAATGATCAACTTGTGGTCGGCCTGCTCACTCATCGACGTAACATCTTTGTTTACGATCGGATTGAAAGTCGAATCGAGCGAGCCATCCGAATTCAACCGAACAAGATTCTTGTGATCCTGCCCGTTAACGGTCCGGAAGTTACCACCGACCAGAATCTTGCCATCCGACTGCGTCGTAATCAACCTGATCTCACCACCGGCAAAAAACGGGTTTTGAAATAACGAGTCATTTGAACCGTCCTCTAACAGTCGAGCAGTTCCGGCACGGTTTTGGCCATTTACGGAGGTAAAACCGCCGCCGATAAGGATCTTCTGATCGGCCTCGATAGAAACCGTGGTAACCGGACTGCTTATTGTCTGAAGTCGAAAACCGCCAACTGGAACCTGAGGAACTGATTGAAAACTGACCGAATTATCATTAGAAATTGAGGCCCAGTTAGAATTTCCAGCAATATCCTGAAATGCACCGGCCTGTATATTGGCTGTCACGGTGCCGTAGCTCGAAATATTTCCTACCGAAAGGCCATACGCCGTGCTGTTCCCAGTTAAAATTAGATTCGCATTAGAGACGCCGGCCGTGGAACCGGCCAATGAAACATCGGACGAATCGAAACCAACGACGGACTCGCTAACCGTAATGTCAAAGTTGATCGGTTGGGTGTATGTCGGATCAGTCTGCGATGACGACTGATTGACAGTGGTCGTTGGCCTGATATTATCGAAAATCACGACGATAGGTTCGCTCTGGCGACTGATGTTACCGGAGACAGTCTGGCGAGCCGTGTATTCGTGTGGGCCATTCGATGTGATGTTCAAATCAGTGAGAACTACAGATGAGGTCGTAGCCGGGCCGCTTGCAACAGGCGATCCGTCTCGAAAGAGTTCTACATTGCCGCCAGGCTCGACGCCGCCTATATTAAATGAGAGGTCAGAATTGGCGGTGATATTGTCAGTGTTACTGGTACCGCTGTCGCTTGTGGGAAGAAGATCGGGGGTCGAAGGCGTAGACACCTGAGTGGCCGACGCGTCTGCTTCGAATGCTCCAATATCGACTGTAGCAATTCCGTCACCGTCACCGTCTTGAGGCCTCAACATTCCGCGTTCGTCAGTGCTGATACTTGGGTCAAGGCATCCGCCGGTTGCCGGGGTGCTAAGTACACAATTGTCACCCCTATCAATTGCCGGGCTGCCCGCGAGAAGGGCGTGGGTAAACAGGTAACCTCCATTTGGACCGAGTACGGGATCCAATTGCGGATCGATGTCTAGCTGGTTGCCAGTGAGAACCCCGGTAATTTGGGTAATGCCGGACGCACTGCCGATAATGTTATAACCTTCCGAAACGACCGGTCCGCTGATGTCAGAAATAAAAGTGCTCGTGCCGAGGGTGTTGTTCGCGATTATTGAGTTTCTGGTGTGAAGAACGGCGGAATTTAGCTGAGCTATTCCACCGCCGCCAGTTGTTCCGGAAGTTCCGGTGTTGAACGCGATCGTACTGTTGATCAACCACAACGGGCCAGTGGAATTCACGATGCCGCCTCCATAACTTACGGCGGAGTTTTGACTCACTGTCGAATTGATGATCCGCAGCCGTGAGCTGACCGACAAATAGGCCCCCACGCCTCCACCCCAGGTTGCCGCCGTATTGTTATAAATCGCGCAGTTAATTATCGACGCGTTACCATAGACGTAAACGCCACCACCCTGACTCTGGATGGACGCATTTCCTGTAATAATTGAATTCTTGAGTATCAGAAGGTCGACCCCGCCGGCAATGGATCCTCCTTTTACTAGGATCCCGCCACCAGCGCCGAAATAGTCGGTCCCTCCGATGCCGTTTCCATTAATAATTCGAACGCCGTCAATCACTGCCCTTGCCAACCACTCGACTGAAATTACCCGGCTCTGATGATTTCCACTAATAGTCAGTAGACTGGCGCCCGGACCGTTAATGGTGAGCGATCTAGAAAAATTGGACGTCTCACCGTCCCATTTAATTTCAAGCATTCCCGAAGTCAGTTCAATCGTTTGTGGCGTACTGAACAAAGTCGCATCAAAGTCGATCGAATCGTCCTGGTCGTTGAAATTAGAATCCAGAATCGCCTGCCGCAAACTGCCGGGCCCACTATCATTCGTGTTAGTGACGAGAAAGGTCGAAGCGAATGAAACTGTAGAGCCGGCTCCAAGCAGCATCAATATCAGGACGACCCCGGTAGAAAGCCAACGTGAAAGAATGGGCTTTTTCATATAGATCCTCGTTTTGACCTCAGTAAAGAAAATATTACCGTAAAAGTGATGCTTATACTCCGGAATTTATCTAGATCCAGTGGAATAAGTCGTTAACTTCATCGAAATGATCCAAACGTGAGCTAGCTCTGCTTGGCCGACGACACGATGACGCATTTCACTTGCGAACCTTCACCAAAAGTAATTGAAAGCAATTAACTTTAAGTTGACCGCAACTGATAGCCGTCAACGTCGGTTCGGCTCCCACCAAAGGACCGGATTTTCGATTTTCGGGGTTAGCCTAGCTACGTCGAACTCAATCGACGGCGATATGCTGTGTTCCTAGGTCCACGAATCCCGTCTCCGCGTAATTCAAATATTAACAGCAATAGTGAAAACCGAACGTGACAGCTATCACAAGAAGTGCGATTGGTGCGGTCTGCGACTGCCCAACGCCGACTAATGGAACCTGACGGCGGCGTGTCGGGGGCCAATTGTTTTCTTCAGGCTTTTTGTTTCCGGCATCTAGCGCACAAACTCGTTTGGCACAGGGACATCGCTGGCTGAGCCGAACTGTTGGATGATCGTTCCGCCGGTCGACTTATTGACGAACCAAGTCGAGTTCGACGGCCTGAAGACGCCGGCATCGGTCTTGCCGTCGCCGTCATAGTCGCCGGGGACCGGGATGTCGCCATTTGATCCGAATGGGAACGCGTAGAACGAAGAGTCCTCGCTTCTTAGGATGTACCACTCGCCGGTCGAAGGCCGCCAGAACGCTACGTCCGTCTTACCGTCCCCGGTGTAGTCGCCCGGCACCGTCTTATCTGTCGGTGTCCCGAACTGCGTCGCGTAGTTCCCGCCGTCCGAGCTCTTTAGATACCACCATTCCGAGCCAGTCGCTCCAGTCGGCCTGAAAATCGCGAGGTCCGCTTTGCCGTCACCGTCGTAGTCTCCCACCACTGGAACATCGCCAGCCGAACCGAATGTCTGAATGGTCGTCCCACCGCCCGAGTTCTGGATGAACCAGGTCGCCGTCGAAGGCCGGAAGACAGCAGCATCCGCTTTGCCGTCGCCGTCATAGTCGGCCGGAGCAGGAATATCGCCGCTCCCGCCGAACGGGAACGCATAGAACGAAGAGTCTTCGCTCCTCAGGATAAACCACTCGCCGGTCGACGGTCGCCAGAACGCGATGTCCGCCTTTCCGTCACCCGAGTAATCCGCCGCCACCAACTTATCCGTCGGCGAACCGAACTGCGTCGCGAAATTCCCACCGTCCGAGCTCTTCAGATACCACCATTCCGAACCCGCAGCTCCGTTCGGCCTGAAAATGGAAATGTCAGTTTTGCCATCGCCGTCGAAGTCGAATGTTCCGCGTGCTCGGCCAAGATCGTTATGGAAAAGAAAGATATCAGTCGCTCCATTGGTGTCGCCGACATCAAGATTGCTTGCGTCGCTTTGAAATACGATCGATGTACCGTCTGCATTTATTGATGCAAAATTTGATCCAAGACTTGCGGTCGCCGTCCCAAACAAATTGACACTCACAAGGGCCGTTCGTTGTGTCTGTGTATCACCCACAAAAACATCTGGAGCACCATTCGTGTCAGTAATAGTTACAAGATCCGTTGCGTAGCTCTGGAATACGACGAATCGACCATCGGGCGACACCGCCTGAAGGGCAGAAAAATCATTTCCCGAATTTGAGTTCGATACGTTGTGGCTGACCAATCGGGTATTCTGATTCTGAAGATCCCTCAAATAGATATCTGGAAGCCCATTCGTATCCTGTGCGGCTGAAAGATCGTTGGCCCAGCTGGCGAAGGCAACAAACCTTCCATTTGGTGTGATCACCGCCTGGTCGGAGAGAGCATTCCCGGGAGCGGTGCCGGCGGAATTAATAGAGACCAATGATGCCGTATTGCTCTGTATATCGCGAACAAAGACATCGGCCCTATTATTGTTATCAGTTTCGACTATGTCGTTTCCAAGTGACGAGAAGCAAACATATCGGCCATCAGAAGAAAAACTCGGTGTAAAAATGATATTGACCATTTGCGTTCCGGTTCGGTTAACGCTAACCGGGATGGTAGTGTCGTTTACGGTATCTCTGACAAAGGCGTTTTTGCCACCTGAATTGGGAATATTCGTCAAATCCGTAGCATCACTTGAAAAAAGGACGAAACGTCCATCGTCAGTGACTGAGTTTGGGAGCCCATATGAGTCCCGGGATTGCGGGGAACTGCCGGAGACGTTGATCGAGACCATTTTCGTTATGCCCGCTTGCATGTCTCTAATGAAGATGTCCCGGCTAACACTTGTATCCGGCGTATTCGTCACATCGGTTGCGGCGCTGATGAATACGGCGTACCTGCCATCCGCTGAAATTGCCACCGGACTGGAGTTCCCCGAGGCGGACGCAGTACCGGCTGAATTCAAGCTTACAAGTGCCGTTGTACCGGCTTGCATGTCACGCAAGTACACATCGGAAAACGAGTTGTTATCGTTCGGAGCAAGATCCGTCGCGCCGCTTTCAAACAGGACAAATCTACCATCCGGGGAAATGACCGGCGCCGTGGATCGGCCATTGCCAGACCCTGTTCCGGTCTGGTTTACTGAAACCAGCGACGTGACGTTTGCGCTCGTGTCGCGAACAAAAACGTCTGATATGCGGGCATTTGTATCATTAGCAACAAGATCATCGGCGGAGCTTGTAAATGCGACGAAATGTCCATTCGGTGTCATGACGGATTGCTGGGAGCCATCGTCACCACTTCCGGTTCCAAACCGGTTGATAGAGATCAGTCTATTACTTCCCAGAGGATTCGAGTCGTCGTTTATGATCGTGCCTCGACCCTGACCGTCAGCAATGACCACGTTTGACGGTTCAGAAAGGTCAATATTGAAAAACTCGTCTGACTCGTAGTTCGTGTCGCCGTTGATCGGGACCGAGATCGTTTGAGACAATATGCTGGGCAGGAATGTTAGCGTTCCGGAAACGCTCTGGTAATCGCTGCCTGCGGTCGCGGTGCCGTCGCCGCTGGAATAATTTACCGTAATTGTTCGCCCGCTTGTTGCCGATAGGCGCACCGTGAAAACCGCGTTGGTGATTCCGCTATTTCCTTCCTGAATCGAAACGTCGTTGATCGTCATATTCGGGGGTGGATCGTTATCGATGATCGTCACTTGTGCTACCGAAGGTGTCCCGAGCGTGGCGCCTGGGGACTGGTTTGAGAGCGAAACGTTAAACGTCTCATCTGGTTCGTCGATCGCGTCATCGATTATCGTCACCGGGATCGTTTTACTAGATTCATTCGCCCCGAACGTCAGTGTGCCTGCGGCCGACCGATAATCCTGATCCCCGGTGGCCGTTCCACCGCCTGTTGAGTAATCAACCGAAACTCCGCTCGCTGATCCGCCGCTTCGTGTCACGGTTAACGATGCGTTAGTGCCGCCTTCCGTCACGTTGTACGTCGCCGAACCGAACTGGATCGAACCAGCGATGTCGTCGTTAGTGATCGTAGCCGAACCAAGAGCATTCGAAATTGTTGCTCCCACCGGATCACTGAGAATGACCGAAAAGTTCTCATCCGGTTCGATCGCGTAATCGCCGATCACAGGTACGGCTATATTCGCCACGGAAACTCGCGGGGCGATAGTCAATAAACCGCTCGTCCTCACGAAGTCCACATTGCTTGCTGCGGTGCCGCCAAGCGTGGAATAACTCACAACGATCGGTCTTTCACTCGTCGCTGACACCGTTACCGGAAAATTGAAATTCGTCGTGCCTGTGTCGCCTTCGGCCTGCGTGACGTTGCCGATAGCGATAGATGGCGGCGTATCGTCGTCCGTAATCGTAAGACTAGAATGTGGATTCAAAAGAATGACATTCGTAGGATCTCCTAGAAAGACGTCCACAGTCTCATCATATTCGTACACCGCGTCAGAATTAACGTCGACAGTGAGGGTCTTTTCGGTCTCTCCGGGTTGAAATATAAAATAGCCCGACGTCGCCTGATAGTCCTGATTTCCGGTAGCCGTGTTCGAACGGGTAAAGTACTTGACCTTAACGACTCGTGAGCTTACTTCTGAAAGCGTTGCGGTAAACATAACGCTCGTGCTGCCGGAAACCGGCTCAGGTACGACCACATCACTTCCCAACGAAATGCCTGGAAAGGTGTAAGCGACCGGAGCGAAACATACGTTCTTAAGAATGGCCGCGTTGTTTGAGTTGTAGTTCGGCGCCGCCAGGTCAGGTCTCCCGTCAAGGTCAAAATCCGCCACCACGACATTTTGAGGATTTTGTCCGCCAATATACTCGATGGCCGCCCCAAATCTACCGCTCCCGTCTCCGAATAGCACCGAGATCTTGTTTTGCCCAAGCACATTTTCCGACGGATCAGAAACTGCCAGATCAAGATGGTTGTCGCCATTGAGGTCCTGTACCGCGATCCCGGAAGGACCGTATCCGGCAGGGAACTCGGTCGGTTCGGAGAATCCACCCACGCCGTTTCCCAACAGGATCGATACATCGCCGTTGGAATAATCGTTTGCGACTGCAAGGTCAAGGATCGTGTCCTCATTGAAGTCGCCCGTCGTCAAAAAGTAGCCATTGAGCCCGGCTCGGTAATAAGTAGCGGTTCCTAGTGAACCGTTCGGCTGATTCAATAAGATAGCTACTCCATCGCTAGTCGTCGCAGCGACGTCAATTCGGCCATCACCATTAAAATCGCCTGTCGTGACGTGAAGTACCGGATGATCGAGGACAACGGTTTGCTTTAAAGTAAAAACGCCAGACGCATTTCCGTTAAATACTACGACTCGCCCAGTCGCTTCGGTACCCGCAAGCACGATATCCGGGATATTGTCGGTAGTTATCTTGGCGACGGATATCGAACGGAACTGGCGAGAACCTGTAGTACTTACCGGAGCGACCCCGGTAAAAGTTCCGTCACCGTTTCCGTAATAGGCATACATAGTTGCGTTGCCATTAGTATTTCCGGCATTTCCGGTCACCAGGTCGATCTTTCCGTCAAGGTTGAGATCAGCGGCAGCGATCACGTTCGGTGCGACCTGTTGGGTAACAAGGGCGGGCGGGCTAAAACCACCATTACCATCGCCGAGCAATATCGATATGTCCTTCGATTGATGATCAACCACCGCTAGGTCCGGCTTTCCGTCACCATTGAAATCCCCTGTGGCCGACCATGACGGCTGAGTTCCACCCGTGGGAAAAACCGGAGCCCCGAATTTTCCTGTCCCGTCACCGCGCAAGATCACGACCTCGGCTTTGCCCAAACTGGCGATAGCGAGGTCTGGTTTTCCATCTACGTCAAAGTCGTCGATCACGACCGAGACCGATGAAAACCCGGAAGCGAGGACGATCTCGTCGCCGAAAGTACCGTCACCGATGCCCAATCGGACAGATGACGATCCAGTGTAGGCAAATCCCGCAAACCCTCCACCCGAGGATACGAGATCCACTTTCCCATCGTGATTAACATCGGCCACGCCGATCTGCGTCGTCCGAACCACCGCATCGATCGGCGGCAGAATGTTAAATGTCCCGTCATTATTGCCCAGGAAAACCGACTGTTGACCAAAATTCGTGGTTACCGAAACTATGTCGAGCTTTCCATCACCGTTAAAGTCGCCAAGTTGAAGGTTCAAATTACCCTGTAATGTCGGAATACTGGTTCGCGGATCGAAGTTCCCGTCTCCATGGCCGGCGAAAAAAGAAAGATAATTAGTGAAACCGCTGGATACGACCATATCCGGCTTGCTGTCGTTATTGAAGTCGCCTACGACCAGGCCGTATCCATTTCCACCCACCGGATAGTTGGTTACGGGTCCGAATATGCCGTTGCCTCTGCCTAGGAAAACCGCAGCTGAATTTGCGCCTGATTGCGTGACCGCAATGTCTGGATTATCATCGCCGTCAAAGTCCGCGATGCGGATCGCTTGAGGAATACCCGTCAATTGGAGGGTATTTACGATGCTAAAGTTCCCATTTCGATCGCCTTGGAGGATAACAACCGTTCCGGCGTTCCCGCTGTTCGTTATTACGGCGAGATCGGTAATACCGTCGTCATTGAGATCAGTTTGATCGATCCCAACGGCCACCCCTCCAAACGAATACCAGTTTGGCGGTGAAAAATGTCCGTTTCCGTCTCCCAACATGACCGAGATGCCCTGGTCGCCTGCCGTCACCAGGTCTCGTAGGCCGTCGTAATTGAAGTCGCCGCTGACAACGAAATTTGACGGCGTGCCGGTCCGGAAGACCCTTCCGCCCTCAAATTCAGTGGACTGACAACTTCCAACTGGGGCTTGGCCACTAGAATTCTTAAAATCTACAGAAAATGGAAATACTTGCTCGGATCGAAGCAAATTCAGGTGTCTCTCCCGAACAGGGACGGCTTTTATACCATTGTTTTGTCCAAAAGGTACATTTGGAAAGGTCGCAGCCGAACCAGGCTCTTCAGCCTTCACACTCGTTAGACTGGACTGGCCGAAAGTCACTGAAAAGAGGGAGATAAGGGAAATCAATAAAAGAATTCGGTTGAATTTGGGAATCATAATCTTCAACTTCCATTTTTTGAGGTTTGTATGTGCGCTCTGCTATTGCCGTCGCGCTTTTATTGGCGTGCTCCGCGATTACTCTAGTTTCGACAATATGAGGATTCGGCATCTGAACTGATAGAAGCCGGAAAAGAACATCGCCGAAAGATCGAGCATAACCTTGCCCCGGTCTGACAAGAGGCGAAGATCTATGAGGAGAGAGATTCACGAGTCTATTTCCTTGCAACAAGAAATTTGTAGATGAGACGAGTTTCGAACTAATATTCGAAAAAGTCAATCTGCATAGTCGGAACTGGCACAACACACAACCGTCCATATACCGGACATCGAATCGGAAATTCTCAGTTTGCGGTTTGGAAAAGTCGGAACTTTTAAGTGGACGTGTTGCATCACCAAATGGCCGATTGAGGTCACTTTTCTGTCCAAGGAGAGCTTTCACATGTTAGTAGCCCGCACACATCGTTTTGCAAAATCTCTTTGCCCGATCAACTGCCTCGCGGTGCCATCACCTAACGAATTCGTTCGGCACAGGCACGTCGCCGGCGGAGCCGAATTGCTGGATGATCGTGCCTGCCGTCGAGCCCTGGGCGAACCAGGTTGAGCTTGACGGGCGGAAGACCGCGGCGTCGGTCTTGCCGTCGCCGTCGTAATCGCCGGGAACGGGAATGTCGCCATTTGATCCGAACGGGAACGCGTAGAACGAGAGGTCCTCGCTCCTGAGGATGAACCACTGCCCGTTGGACGGCCGCCAGATCGCGATGTCAGTCTTGCCGTCTCCCGTGTAGTCACCCGGAACCGTCTTGTCGGTCGGAGTCCCGAACTGCGTCGCGATCAGACCGGCAGTGCTTCTGAGGATCCACCATTCGGAGCCTGTCGCACCGTTCGGACGGAAGATCGCAATGTCGGCTTTTCCGTCGCCGTCATAGTCACCCACCACCGGGACATCACCCGCCGCTCCGAACGCCTGGATGGTCGTCCCGCCGCCGGAGTTCTGTATGAACCACGTCGCAGTCGAAGGCCTGAAAACGGCAGCATCCGCCTTGCCGTCGCCGTCAAAGTCCGCCGGAGCCGGAATATCACCATTCGCTCCAAACGGGAACGCGTAGAACGAAGAGTCCTCGCTCCTCAAGATGTACCAGAACCCGGTACTCGGCCTGAAAAACGCGATATCAGCCTTGCCGTCGCCCGTATAATCCGCCGCCACCAACTTGTCAGTCGGCGACCCGAACTGAGTCGCAAAATTCCCGCCATTCGACGACTTCAAATACCACCACTCCGATCCCGTCGCCCCGTTCGGCCGGAAGATCGAGAGATCCGTCTTGCCGTCTCCGTCAAAGTCAAAAATCGTTGGAACTCCTCCAGATATCGAGACAACCGAGCGACACGCCGAAAATTCCGATGTATTGTCCACCAGGTCCGTAGCGGTCGCCGTCACGAATTGACCGCCTGCGACTCCCGTTGGCAATACTGCATTAAAAGCAGCGTTTCCGATGCCGTCCGTCGAAACTGTTTGTGAGCCGATATAGGTCCTTCCCTCGCCAAAGGAGGTCGAATCACAACCTGTATTCGAGAAAAATTCCAAGGTGAATACAGAGTTCGATTTGCTATTGAGCGTTCCTTGAACCGTTGTGGTTCTTCCATTTGACGAGACATCTGATAATGAGGGGTAATTTTGAAGAAGATTTGGGCCCGAATCAGTGTCGCCTAGATCGTTCGGCGTGACTCCTTCCGGTGCGAGATCAATTCCTAACCCACTATTTGAGTAAATCGAATTATGGCTGATAGCGATATCAAAGCCAAGAGCTACATAAACGCCGGCCCGCCCATTGTATGCCAAAACGTTTGCCGCTCCGGGATCTGTTCCGCCAATCGTGAAATCGCGAGACCCGTCAACATAAATTCCCGAGCCAGTATTCGGCACTGCACCTGAACCGTCAGATCGAGTGCCGATATAATTCCCTTGAATAAACGTGTTCATCGAGGAACCAAATACCCCAACGCCATAACCAAAATTCGCCCCTGTACCAGAATTTCCGGAAATGACATTTCGGGCACCCGAAACAGTTCCGCCAACGTTGACCGGTCCGCTCGCGATCGATATTCCGCCCATCATATTCGGCAAAGCACTTGTACCTGCAGAGTTGATTCCTACGAAGTTACCTTGAAGCAAGATTCCTGTCACCCCGCTCGGACTCATTTCAACACCATATTGCGGATTACCTGAGATCACATTGCGGGCATTTGGAGATGTGCCTCCAATCGTTGTATTAGGGTTTCCGCCAATAAATACTCCGCTTGTGAAATTAGGCAGTGCGGTCATACCGTCAGCACTCGTCCCGATGAAATTACCCTGAATGACATTGCCCGATTTATCGGAGTTCGCAATTCTGATTCCATAAGGTCGGCTGCTAGAAATAACATTACCGGCTCCCGGCAAGGAACCACCGAACGTATTACTGGGACCACCAACTGAAATTCCGTAGAAATTATTGCCGATGGGAACATTTCCTGTGACATCAGTGCCGATGTAATTCCCTTGGACCAGAGTTCTTGTCGTACCAACACCATTCATTTCAATCGCGATCGTATCCAATCCGGAGATCAAATTACGATCCACGGCGGTCGTTCCTCCAATCACGTTATCCGGTGAATTTTCTAAATAAATTCCCTGCTGAACCAAACCGGATACGGCAGGGAACCCAGCCGTTCCGGCAGCGTTTGTCCCAATGATATTGCCGGAGATGATATTGTTTCGCGATGTGATATCTACGTAGATTTGGTAACCCGATCTTATAGCTCCGCCGCCGAGCACGCGGTAAAAACGGTTAATTGCAAGGCCCCGGACAGTGCAATTCGGAGCGGTTATCTGAAGTCCGTTTACATCGATAACAGAACTTCCGTTAATTTCAATCAAAGGTGAGCCGTTATACCCGGGTTGAGTTGTTCCGTCGATCGACACTGGAGCGGAAATTTGCGGCAACGGAGTTATCGGTGTTATCGTCTGAATGCCAGCCCCGGAAATATCAAAATTAATTGTGCTCGCTGACGGGTTTGAGTTTGAATCCAGAATTGCCTGTCGCAGTGATCCAGGGCCGCTGTCATTTGTGTTGGTTACGACAAAGACGTCCTGAGGCTCGGTCAGTACCAAATTCAAATTCCCATCGGCGTTTAACACGACTAAATCATTGAAAGCGTCATTATTAAGCGGTAAAGGTAAAACCGATATGACCGAAGCCCCGAAATTGATGGAACACGTTCGATTATGCGATTTTTGGTTTTGGATTCCGCTTTCTGCATCTTCATTTTCAATGGCAATTTCCTTTATCTGATTTGATGAATCAACAACTAACAGATTGTCGCCCGGATAAGCCGATGTGTGTGCGGCTAGCAAACGCGAATTTTCGTGCAGCTTGTCGCTATTCAAATGTGCTTTTTCGACATCTCTTCGCTCCCAGTGAGCAAAGGATCCTGCGGATGACGAAAGGGCCATTATTTCACCATTTGAAAGTAACAAAGCCAATGCGGTATTCCGTCGGTCGTTGAAATCGCCAACCGCCATGGATATTACCTTATTTCCGAACCTCCTTTTCTCAATTGAAGCGACAGGAACTAGTGACCTCTGCGTTGAATCTAATGATAGCTTGCGGTCGCGCCCATGAATTAGAAATACTTCGTCCTGAGCAGCTAAGGCGAGATCAAACATATCGGTTGACAATCTTCCGAGCGCTAACGAAGTGACTCTCTCGGAAAATTCAAATATCTCCGGATCCGAATTGAAGGCCCCAATTGGAGATTCAAATATGTAAATGTGACTTCCAGACTTACTTTCCGTCGCTACCACAATATCGGGCAAGCCGTCAGCCCGGTTTACTTCGCCAGAGATCGTTTCGGTTATGTTACCCGGAACAATCAGCCCAATGGGTGAACGCAGGCTTCCGTGCCCGTCTCCCGCAAACAAATAGAGGTGGTTGCCCCCCCGTCTCGCGATTACCACGTCCGCATGCCCGTCGCAATCAAAATCCCCGACTAGAACGAAATCGGGACTGTCGGGCGATTCATATATCTTTTCATCAGAAAAAATCGTCCGATTTGTCATGCCTTGTTCTCGATGGCCGGTCGTTTCAAGGTCGTTCACTCGAAAGCTGTTGCCCCGATCCCCGATCCCCAATGTGATGAGACCCGAAGGTGTTCCGGAATACACGACGACTAGATCGGCAATTCCGTCTTCATTGAAGTCCGCTGATGCAAGACTCGTTGGCTTTAAGTCCGAACCCGCAGAGGTGATACCAAACGACGCTGATTGGTATAAGGTTGGGCCGTTTTCAACGGTCTCCAATTGAATTCCAAGTCCGATTTCAAGCGATTGGCTGGTTCGAACCGCTTCAACGAAACTTGCGCATGTAGTTCCTGCCGAAGCAATTGATAAAGTAGTGAATATCACGGCGAAAAGAGTCGCTCTCGAGTATTTACTCGCAAACAACAAAACCGTGTTAAATCCATTGGCAGACTTCATTGAGAATCTTTACCTCACGAAAGCGCCGGAAACTGGAACGTCTCCTGCTGATCCAAAATGCATAATTAACGTTCCCGCTTGGGATTGGTTGCTGAAAAAGGTAGACGTCGACGGTCTAAACACAGTGGCGTCGAATTTGCCGTCGCCGTCATAATCGCCGGGTGCGGGAATATCTCCGGTTGTTCCGAAAGGGAAAGAATAAAAAGATGAGTCCTCGCTCCTCAAAATGTACCAGTATCCGGTTGAAGGTCGCCAAATAGCGATATCTGCAATCCCATCGCCCGAATAATCACCAGGAACCGCTCTATCCTGGCCATTTCCAAAACTCACCGCGACTTGTCCACCGGTTGATCGATTGACCCACCATTCACCCACGCTTGGTCGGAAAATGGCAATGTCGGATTTACCGTCTCCGTCATAATCAGCCACGACAGGTTTGTCCTCTGCGATACCAAATTGCAGAACCGTGGGTTCAGCGCTTGATGAATTCAAGATGTACCAGGTGCCCGATGTAGGTCGAAATACTGCGGCGTCGGTCTTGCCGTCGCCGTCAAAATCACCTTGCGCGGGAATATCGTCGCTAACACCAAACGGAAACGAAAAGTAGGTACTATTTTCACTACGAAGCACGAACCACTCGCCGGTCGAGCCTCGCCAAAGCGCAATGTCTGCTTTACCATCGCCGGTAAAATCGCCTGGCGTGAGCTTATCCGACGTATCGCCGAATTGAACCGCGGCGACCTGACCGTCGGAGCTTTTTGAATACCACCATTCACCAACTGACGGACGGAAAATTGAAATGTCGGTCTTACCATCTCCGTCAAAATCGAGAAATGAGCGATGTACTATTGGTTCGCTGACAACTTGTTTGCATTGGGAAAATTCCGAAGTGTTGTTTTGATTGTCAGTTGCTGTGGCGGTAATGTATTGTCCGGCCGGAACACCCTTCCCTATATAGGCACGAAACGCAGCGATTCCGTTACCGCCGGTTTGTGTGATACTGGTCCCCAAAAAGGTCTTTCCCTCACCATTTGTGGACGGATCACATGTCTCGTTAGCGTATAGATCTATGGAATACGAATTTGAGGACATACTGTTTAGAGTTCCCGCCAAGGAAGTGATAACTCCATTGGAAGACGCCGAAGTTACGACGGGGAAGTTCTGCAAGCGATTTGGCCCACCGTCTCCATCTCCGTTGTCATTTGGGGTTAATCCTTCCGGGGCTAGGTCAATCCCCAAGCCATTATTTGAATAAATTGAATTACGGCGAATCGAATTACCTTCTCCGGTTTGAATATACACACCCGGTTTCGCATTAAACGCAATTGAGTTTCCCGACTCAATTATTGTTCCGCCAACCTCGACACCGGCCCCTTGAATCAAAATACCGTATGATCCATTTCCCAATGGGGCGTCTCGGTTAATACTGGTTCCTATACTATTGCCCTGCAAGGAAGTCCCGCTTTGTGAAACGCCTCCGACTACGACGCCTGAAGATGCATTTCCGGATATCACATTTCCCATGCCGAACCCGGTCCCGCCGATCCTGTTGCCGGTTCCCGAAACGATAATTCCAGCACCTAAATTACCTATGGCGATCGTTCCGCTGATATCAGTTCCAATAAGATTTCCTTGAACCATGTTGCCTTTGGCACTCGTTCCCTCAATCAATATCCCGGTGGCTGAATTGCCGGAAATGACATTTCCGGCACCGGGGGATGAGCCCCCGATGAGATTGTTGTTGGCAAGTAGATCTATACCGTTTACGTTATTCGGCAATGCCGATGTCCCAGCAGCATTTGTTCCGATTAGATTTCCCTGAATAATGTTTGAGGTGCCAATAATAAGAAGCCCGTGGTACTGATTGGCTGAAATGAGATTTCCGGCACCCTGATCGATACCGCCGATCATGTTGTTTCCGGATCCATTATCGGACAGGATTCCATTTGAACCATTCCCTAACATCAAAGTTCCTGTGATGTCGGTACCAACGTAGTTGCCTTGAGCGAGGTTATTTCGGCAATTTTGACCTTCAAAATGAATGCCTGCCAGATGATTCCCAGATATAATATTTCTTGCTGCTGACGTCGTCCCACCAATAAGATTATTTGATGTATTAAGAACGTACACTCCATCTGAACCGCCCGTCGGGTCTATCGCTATTGTCCCGGTCGAATCGGTCCCTAGGAAATTACCCTGAATAATATTCCCGCCGTTGGTGTCAATCCGGATCTTTGGTCCTATGAACCGATTAATGATCAGTCCTTTAACCGTCGAATTACCGCCGGAGATCACCAGCCCATTTGCAGTTCCCAACCTTCGACCGACGATCTCAATCAATGGGATACCGGCATATCCCGGTTGTGTGGTGCCGTCAAGATTTACTGGATCCGTTAAAGCGGGCAACGGTGAGAACAAGGTTATGGTCTTTAAGCCACTTCCCGGGATGTTAAAAATGATATTGTCGAATTCGGGGCTTGAATTTGAATCAAGCATTGCTTGCCTTAAAGAGCCGGTTCCCGTGTCATTAGCGTTTGTTACAACAATATTGTTCGCAGGAATCGCCGGTAAGCCATGTGAAAATGCGGTCTCATTGTAAGAAACCGCTAAGAACGTAATTAGTAGGGCAACGACAACCGTTAACGAATATTCAAATTTCCACATTGAGCTCACATTTTGCATATTGAGTTTTACTAAAGCCTCACCCACAATCATTCGGAAAAATACAACCCGTAACCGTTTAGCGTGAGAACTACGATCCGCATGGATAAATACTTTCCAGCGCTTAGAATTCTTGACCTTCCTCAAAGCTATTGCCAAGGAGGAAACAGGCCCCGACTTTTCATCAGCCACAATAAACAACCTTCCGGACTCAGCGACTGGCCCCCGTCGAACCCGAAGGCTCTCTCGTTTGAGAGACGGGCCCGTTGCATTTCGCAACAGGCACCCCTGGAACGAAAGATATCGGCTAAGTTTCCGTTTCAATGACGGTGCCGAGCGTCGTCACCTCACAAACTCACTCGGCACGGGCACGTCGCCGGCTGCACCGAATTGCTGGATGATCGTTCCCGCGGTCGAGCCCTGGGCGAACCAGGTTGAGCTTGACGGGCGGAATATCGCGGCGTCGGTCTTGCCGTCACCGTCGTAGTCGCCGGGAACGGGAATGTCGCCGTTAGCGCCGAACGGGAACGCGTAGAACGAGAGGTCCTCGCTTCGAAGGATGTACCACTGCCCGGTCGAAGGCCGCCAGATCGCGATGTCAGCCTTGCCGTCGCCGGTGTAGTCACCGGGAACCGTCTTGTCGGTCGGCGTCCCGAATTGCGTCGCGATCAATCCTGCAGTGCTTCTCAGGATCCACCACTCGGAGCCTGTCGTTCCGTTCGGACGGAAGATCGCAATGTCGGCCTTGCCATCGCCGTCGTAGTCACCCACCACCGGAACATCACCCGCCGCTCCGAACGCCTGGATGGTAGTGCCGCCGCCCGAGTTCTGTATGAACCAGGTCGCCGTCGATGGCCGGAAAACGGCAGCGTCGGCCTTGCCGTCTCCATCAAAGTCGGCCGGAGCCGGAATGTCACCATTCGCTCCAAACGGGAACGCGTAGAATGAAGAATCTTCGCTTCTCAAGATGTACCAGAACCCGGTGCTCGGCCTGAAGAACGCGATATCCGCCTTGCCATCACCCGTGTAGTCCGCCGCCACCAACTTGTCAGTCGGCGACCCGAACTGAGTCGCAAAATTCCCGCCATTCGACGACTTCAAATACCACCACTCCGAACCCGTCGCACCATTCGGCCGGAAGATCGAAAGATCCGTCTTGCCGTCGCCGTCGAAGTCGAACGTTGCTCCGTGAGGTCCTATCGGCAAGCTTTGGGCCTCGAAGGCTCCGATGTCGGTGCCATCGGCGACGTTCACAATGCCGGCGAGATCGACAGTACGAGCCAAGCCCCGTTGATCATAATTTGAACCCGAAGCGCTGCCGGCATCTATAGCCGGACTCCCTAAGAGTAATGAATGTGTAGGCATGCTTCCTCCGTTATTAGCGAGTGTGCCGAGCCGCGGATCGAGCGGAGATGCACCGGTGCCGAACTGGTCACCGGGCGAGCTGAACGTAACAGAACCAGGATTGCCTACGAGGTTATAGCCGTTAGAAGTAATCCCAGTGCTGCCAAGAGCGACAACATCCGGGCGTGCCGCATTATTCTGGTTTGCTGCGATAATGCAATTGCGCACACTGAAAGTGCCGTTAAATCTAAAAACACCGCTAGAGCTGCCGGCACCTGTCGCCGAGTTGTTGGTTATGGTGCTATTAGTAATGCTACCATTCGTACTCGTCCAGATACCGCCGCCGCTGGTGCCGCCACTTGCAGTGTTGCCGGATATTGTCGAGTTGGTGACCGCAAATGACGTTCCTTCGTTAAGAATGCCTCCACCGGCGTTGCCACCTAAGCCGTTTGCCTTGTTGGCGGAAATAGTGGAAGCGATAACCGTCAAAGCGCCATCGTTGAGGACACCGCCAGCGTTAAGAGCCGCAATATTTCCTGAAATGACCGTGCCGGTTAAGGTCACCGTGCCACCACTGTTGAATATTCCAGCACCAAAGTTTGTCGCGTTTCCGAAAATAATTGAATTGGACACTGCCAAACTGCCGACGTTGGTATTGCGAATGCCCCCACCCGAACTGCCGGTCGCTGAATTGCCCGAGATCGCGGCGTTCGAGATACTCAACGTGCCACTGTTGTATATACCGCCGCCAGAACCGGTATCGGTTGCTCCCGCTCCGTTACCGCCCGAAATGGTTACGCCGCTAATGGCGACGTTCGCTACAGGCTGAATTGTAAAGACCCTACTCTGATTGTTGCCGTTAATGGTCAATAGGCCAGAACCAGGCCCATTTATAAACAAAGTAGCGTCATTGACTATGTCCAGCTCGCCGCCAGCAAGAGTTATTATCTGCGGAGATGCAAAAACTCCTGCGTCGAAAACGATCGCATTATCGGGAGTAGCCGCTGCATTAGTTGCGGCCACCGCTTCGCGTAAAGAACAATCCGCGTTACAAACCCCGTCGTTTGTATCCGCGGTCTTCGTAACTACGAACTGAGTGACCTGCCTTTCATATGCTCCGATATCAGGTACGGCAGTGCCGTTAAGATCGCCATCCTGCGGCCGAGCAACGCCACGCTGGTCCGTTGCTGGAAAATTGTCTGGATCACCAGCGTCGATAGCCGGGCTTGTAGGCAGAAGCGCAATCGTCTTTATCGTCGAACCATTATTCCGCAGTGAAACAAGCTGGGGATCTAGCCCCCTAATATTGCCGACAATAGAGCCGTTAATCGTATTTCCCGAAACGTTTTCAATTAGGTTATATCCCTGTGACGTAAATGTGCCGGAATAGTCGGGGGCTACACCATTGGTGGACGTATTATCCCCAACCAAGCTGTTCCGACCGTTGACGGTTCTAAGATTGAAATTTAGAATTCCACCACCCCCTGTTGCAGCGTTGTTTGAGCTAATGGTCGCATTTAAAAGGTTGATTGTTCCGCGGTTGAAGATGCCGCCACCTTTGGCATTTGTTGTGTTTCCTGTAACCGTGCTGTTGGTAAAATTCGTAGTAGCGATCTCATTATAAATTCCGCCGCCACCTTCGCCTCCAATACTAGTTGCTGAGTTCCCAGCTAATAGCGATTGATTAATATTCAAAATTCCACCGGCGTTAAAAATGCCTCCGCCGTCACTTGTTGATGAATTGCTTGTTATCGCCGACCCGCTGATTGTCGCATCGCTAAATGTATTGTTGTGGTATAGGCCGCCTCCTTTCCCGCTGGCGACATTACTCGAAATTGTTGAATCGTTTATCGATAGCTTGCAGCGAGCATCATAAATCGCTCCGCCATCTTGAGCACTGTTGTTCGAGAAGTTCGATCCGCTTATTGTCAGAGTTTGGCCAGCTCCGCTCGTTAGACAATCATAGTAGATTGCGCCTCCGGATAGATTGGCAACGTTGTTGATGAAATTGGAATTAATAACACTGCGCGCTCCGTACAAGGCACCGGCCGGGCCCGTTAGCGCTCGATTGTCGGAGAATGAGACATTCGTAAAGCTGTTGCCACCGACAACGGCACCTGCGAACGGAGCCGAATTATTACTGAATATAGAATCGGAGACCGAAAGATCGTAAGAGCCCGAGATCGCCCCTCCACCGCTAGACATCGCCATGTTTCCGGTAAAAGCCGAATTCGAAATATCCACAACGGGGATCGTTGAGGTGGACGTGTCGCTATCAATGGCTCCGCCTTGCACTCCAGCGGAGTTATTAGCAAACGTACATCCAGAAATGATTAAATTTCCGGTAACATTATAGATCGCGCCGCCTTCGCTCGCGGTCGAGTTGTTTACGAACGCAACGTTGATGAGAGTCGTCGTGGCGACCTGACTACGCAGGCCAGCTCCGTCCTCGTTTCCAAATACTTTCCCGTAAGCAATTCTTAAATTGCTGATCGTTGCGTTTCCGTCCGCGTTTATCAAAATCACGCGACTAATGTCATTCCCGCTAATCGTCAACAAATTCATTCCGGGTCCATTGATGGTTATCGTTGCATGTTCAACAGTTTCCAATTGCGTACCACCTAAAACAATAGTTTGCTCCGTCGAGAAAACGGACGGATCAAAATTGATGATATTGCTTTCGGCGGTTTGATTGGCAACGGCTAGGGCTTCGCGCAAACTGCAGTCCGAGTCACAGACTCCGTCATTGGTGTCGGCTGTTTTTGTGACGACAAAAGTTGCAGCCGACGCCGCAGAACCGAGGACGAAAAGCAAAAAAAGAGCCGCGACGATGGAAAGTGCCTTCAAACCAATATCGGCCAAGCTGCGGACGTTCGAGGGGGTAATCGAGTCGGTGGTTATTTGGAAAACATTCAATACGAGTGATATGCGGTGCATTGTTTTCGATCCTCCAAAATCTGGAATCGTCTCGTTGGCGGCCTGACACATTCAGTCGGCTATCAGAGCGCGATGGGTCGTGAACTCAATATCCTCCGGTTGGGCATCACTGCATGCGTGCAAAACTTCGACAATCGTCGAAAATAGAGCAACGACGGACCCAGTCACGGTTCCGAGCATTGAGATGCGGGCGACATAATTGTGCGACTGGGAGATATATCTAAGCATGGGAATTGAGGATTAATGCTAATTTGGCGCTAGCATACGCCCGAACAATTTATTTTTCAAGGAAACGCCGCTCGGTCTATAAAGGTCTGGAACTAAAGAGCACCACTATCGTCCCGTTCAAAACAATGTCGGTGGCCGTGAAGCTGACGGTGTCAAATATGACGAAGGCAAGCCGAACGACCGAGATCAAGCTCGCGGTCAATGGCGGTGCCACCATGAACGCCGAAGCGAAGTCCTGGAGCGCCGCTTACTCCCCCGGCGAATATGACAATACGCGCACGGTCGACGCGGAGCGCAGCGCCATCCTATGCAGGTCGAAACGCACGGATGCGTTTGTGCTTCAAGGCGCATCTCCGAAACCCGCGAGGATCGAAACATCGTGGCTGATCTATCAATTCGAACTCGGGCCGGGAGAGTCGGCATCGATAGTGTTCGTCAATTCGTTGGGCGGCACCGCGGCCGCCGCGCAAAAAGACTTCGACGCGATCATAAACCGGTTTGACGAGGCCGCCCGCGAGACGACACTCGAATGGGATCGTCAGCTGAAGGCCGCATTTACGCCCGGAAACGACGTATTTTCCGGCTACGTGCCGACGCTGGTTACGTCCGACGAGTCGGTAAAGCGCATCTATCATTCCGCGGTGATGAGTGCTCTTTATTTTCGCCGCACCACGCCGCATTCGGTTTACGGCACGACCTACGTGACGCTAATGCCGCGTTATTGGGAGACAACGACGTTCCTTTGGGACATATCCCTGAGCGCGATGCTGCTCTCGATGCTCGATCCGGCGGTGCTCAGGCGCATGATGGAAACCTGGATGGAACTCGATGTTTACCAGCATTTCGGCACCGAATTCCTGACGGGAGCCGGCGTCGGGCCATGGTATTCGGTCAATGATTATGCGATGTCGCGGATGGCGAAGGAGTATCTTCGCTGGACCGGCGATCACGCCTGGCTGGACAAGACGGTCGGCGGGAAGACGGTGTTCGATTATCTTATCAATTACGCCGAGCACTGGCGGGCACTGGATGTCAACAAACACGGCCTGGCAGATTACGGCGGCGTGACCAATCTGCTCGAAGCCGTCTCGAGTTACGTGCACGAGGTTGCCGGACTCAACGCCGCGAACGTTCACAACCTTCGGTTTGCTGCCGAGCTGGTCGAGCATAAGGGTGAAACGGCGAAGGCTGCCGCATATCGGCGGGAGGCTGAGCAACTCGGCCGCCGGGTCATGGAGCTTTATGTTCCGGGCCGCGGCATCTGGAAATGCCGTCTGCCCGACGGCAGCTACAACGAGGTGCATCACTGCTACGATTTCGGCACCACGCTGATGAACATCGGCGATCTGATGTCATCCACGCAGAAGAAGGAGATAGTTGCCTTCTTTCAGCGTGAGCTTCAGACACCGAACTGGATGCGTGCCCTTTCAACCCGCGACCTTGACGTAACGTTCAGCATCAGGCCGGACCATCAGTGGACGGGAGCGTATTGCTCTTGGCCGGCACTTGCGCTGAGCGGACTCTATGCAGCAGGTGAAGACGATATCGCTTACGATTGGATCAAAGGACTTGCGAAAACAAGTATGCAGGGCCCGTTCGCCCAAGCACATTTTACAGAGGTATTTTACACGCCTGAATCGAACGGAGGAGCGTCGAAATCGACATCCGATCAGCCGTATATTAATGACTGGGCATGCGTATCGGGATGCAATTACCTGGAGCCGATCGTCGACTCGTTGTTTGGAGTGAACGCAGGGTTGTTCGGCAATATCACGGCCCGTCCGCAATTCGGCCGCTTCGACCCGGCCGCCGAGCTCAGGAATATCAATTATCAGGGCAAACCCTACACGGCAACCAGGACCGGTGTTCGACCGGCGTAAGAGGACCACGATGAAGAAAATATTCTTGCTGATTATGACGTTGCTCATCGTATCGGCCGCAGTCGCCCAGGATCGGCCGACGACGCCGTCGATGCTGCAAATTGCGGATCGTTACTGGATGCAGCCGGATGTCGTTTACGGCACGGCGAACAATACACCGCTCAAACTCGATATCTGGTATCCGCGCGACGATCCGAACCCGACGACGACGGTGGTTTACATTCACGGCGGAGGCTGGATCTTCGGTTCGAAAGAAGGTGCCGTCTATCAGTTTCTGCCATACCTTGAACGCGGCTGGCGAGTCGTGAATGTCGAGTACAGAATGGCATCGAATTCACTGGCTCCCGGTGCTGTCGAAGACACCCGATGTGCTCTCCGTTGGATCTATCGAAACGCCAAGCAATGGAATTTCGACACGTCGAAGATCATCCTTACGGGCCACTCGGCCGGCGGGCATCTCTCGCTGATCACGGGTATGTTGCCCGACGTTACGCCGCTCGACAACCGTTGTTACGCGGACGCAAAATACGGGGACGTTCCAATGAAGGTCGCCGCTATCGTCAACTGGTACGGAATTAGTGACGTGAACGACCTGATCCAGGGCCCGAACCTGAAGAACTACGCTGTAATGTGGATGGGAGCGATGCCGAATGCCGCCGAGATCGCAAAGAGCGTGTCGCCGCTCACGTATGTCCGCGGCGGCCTTCCGCCTATCATCTCGATACACGGCGATAAGGACGACGTAGTTCCTTACACCCAGGCCACGCGGCTGCACGACGCTCTGAGTAAGGCCGGTGTCGCGAATAAACTCGTGACTGTGAAAGCGGGCGGACATGGTATGTTTGGTCAATCCGACTATGAAGCGGCGTTCGTAGAGATCTGGAAATTCCTAAAGGATAATAAGGTCACGCAATGAAGATCACTGACATCAGAGCGACAACGGTCACGGTTCCGCTTGAAGCTCCCTTGAGGCACGCGGCGGGAGCTCACTGGGGCCGATTCGTCCGCACGATCGTGGAGGTCGAGACGGATGAAGGCATTATCGGCCTTGGCGAAATGGGCGGCGGCGGGGAATCCGCCGAGGGTGTATTCCGCGCGATGAAAGGCTACCTTGTCGGCCACGACCCGGCACGACTTGAGGAAATGCGTTTCAAGATCGCTAATCCGACCGCGTCGCTCTACAACAACCGGACCCAGATCCTCGCCGCGCTCGAATTTGCCTGTCTCGACATCATCGGGCAGAAATGGAACGTCCCGGTTTACGACATCCTCGGCGGGAAATTGCAGTCCGAGGTGCCGTTCGCGTCGTATCTGTTCTTTCGATACGCGAACCCGAAGACCGGCGAAGGCGAGGTCCGAACGGTCGATCAGCTCGTCTCGCATGCCCGCGACCTAAAGGCGAAGCACGGTTTTACGTCACACAAGCTTAAGGGAGGCGTATTTCATCCTGAGTACGAACTTGAATGCTATGGGGCCGTGGCAGCGGAGCTCGGGACCGACACTTCCCGCGGCGACTCGTTCCGCTTTGACCCGAACGCCGCTTGGTCGACCGAACAGGCGATCTGGTTCGGGCAGAATATCGAGGATATCCGGAACGACTACCTCGAAGACCCGGTCTTCGGGCTTCACGGAATGAGGCGAACGCGTGAAAAGGTGAGAATGCCGCTTGCTACGAACACGGTCGTTGTCAATTTCGAGCAATTGGCTGCAAACGTTCTCGATACGGCGGTTGACGTCATTTTGCTGGACACGACGTTTTGGGGCGGGATTCGGCAGTGCGTCAAGGCCGCCGGTGTCTGCGAGACTTTCCAGTTGGGCGTGGCCGTTCATTCGTCCGGCGAACTTGGCATTCAACTGGCGACGATGCTTCACCTGGGTGCGGTTATTCCCAATCTGAGCTTCGCTGCGGATGCTCATTATCACCATCTCGAGGATGACATTATCGAAGGCGGTCTGATGCCGTACAGAGACGGCAAGATCGCTGTTCCGGACGGCCCCGGGCTTGGCGTGCGTTTGAACCGTGACAAACTCGCCGAATATAGCGAACTGTACAAGCGTCTCGGCGGCTACCCTTATGACCGTGACCCGCTCCGTCCCGATTGGTCGCCGATAGTCCCGAACAATCGTTGGGCGGACCCGTCCGATGACAGGCAGCCGGAGATACCGAATTAGAAAGATCATGAAGCAGTTTTTGCATAGTTTTCTCGTGGCCCTGGTCGTTGCCGTTCTCTCGAACAGCGTCTTTCCTCAGTGCGATATCTCGGTCGGGAAAGGCGAGCCGGCCGCAAAATGGGACAAGTTCTTCACGCGAAATGGTCCCGGCTGGACGGGAGCCGATTCCACATTTTCGCTCGAGCTGCCAAACGGCGATTCGGCATTCTTTTTCTCGGACTCTTATATTGCGGAGGATCCCGCAAAGCCCGGCGATGGATCGGTCTATACGAATGCGAACGGACTTCGCCTGCGCAAGCCGAACTGCCTGCCGCCTTTCTGCGGTCCGGCGCCGGAGGTGATCCACTACGTTTACAACAGTATTGTCATCCGGTCGAAAGACGGCAGGACCGTGCGAACGCTGACCGGCCCGAAGGACAAGAACGGATACTCAACAACTTATTTCAAACCCAGGGGCGACGATCCCAACGATATGTATTGGCTCGGCGACCCGATCATCGTTGAGGTCGGCGGGCAAAAGAAGGTCTGGATGTTTCTGAACGAATGGGACGTCGCACGGCCGTTCGACAAGAGCTTCTGGATCAGGTATCGGGCACAGGCGATAGCGCAGCTGGATCCGAACACTCTGGCGATAGAAAAGGTCCTCGACCTGAAAAACAAGACGGATGAGGCAGTGTGGGGCATTTCGCTGTGGCTTGACCCGGCCAACGGGAAAGATCTGTACATCTACGGAATGCGAAACGAAGGCGATATCAAGACCGCCAGGAAGTCGACTCTCGCGATGGCGGACAAGTACAAGAAACTTTATGTTGCCAAAACGGACGTATCGAGGGGACTCGAGGGCGTCGTCGATCTGAAGAACTGGACGGCGTGGGACGGCAGATCCTTTTCGAAGGACCTGAATAAGCGAAAGTCGATCATTCCGGAGAAGGACAGCATCAGCGACGAGTTGACCGTTCGCCGTCTGAACATCAACGGAAGACCCGTTTTCGTGATGGTTACGTTCGACACGTCGGTCGGCTACGCCGACTGGAAGGATCTGTATCTTTACTCGGCCTGCGATCCGCAGGGCCCATTCACGAACAAGCACCGTTTTTACACCACGCCGACCGC
Source organism: Acidobacteriota bacterium (assembly GCA_029781855.1). Taxonomy (GTDB): domain Bacteria; phylum Acidobacteriota; class Blastocatellia; order Pyrinomonadales; family Pyrinomonadaceae; genus OLB17. The sequence continues at coordinate 98,478 of JAKOVX010000130.1, forward strand.
CGGGCAGAAGAAGTTGCCGGGCATGACCGGATCGCAGAGCCTTCAGAGCGGGTTGAGCGTGTATAATCCGCATATGCACCCGCAGTTTATTGAGAACGGCAAGTTGCTGATCTCGTATAACAGCAATCTTCCGTTCGGTTCGAAGCCGGGCGACTCTATCTACGCGGACTTTTACCGGCCGCGCTTTGTTTGGGTGCCTATCGAGGGCCTCACCGGGAATTAAAGGAATTTAGACAGTGAAACTCGTAATTTTCAGAAAGATGTTTGAGGCCGGGCCCGGGGCCGTGCACTATCGAGTGGGGGCACTCCTCGAAAACGACACCATCGCCGATCTTACGCCGTCGATCCTGCCTCTTGGCCTTACGGCCGCCGAGGTGCTGCGGTGCTATGACCTCGATACGAATTTTCTCTCGCCGGCAACCGAAGCGGTAGCAAGCGGCCTTCTTCCGGTTTACGGCCGCGCCGAGGTTATCCTCAAGGCTCCGGTGCCGCGTCCGGGAAAGATCATTTGCATTGGCCTCAACTATCGAAATCACGCGATCGAAAGCGGGATGGAGATTCCCAAGTCGCCGATCATTTTTTCCAAATTTGTTACGTCCGTTACCGCCCCCGGCGGGCCGATCGTGATCCCCGAGGGCAGTGAAAAAGTTGATTACGAGGCCGAATTGGCAGTAGTCATCGGTCGACGGGCGAAAAACGTATCCTCGGCGGATGCAATGAGATACGTTTTCGGTTACACAAATTTCAACGACGTTTCCGCCAGGGATTTCCAATTTGCCGACGGTCAGTGGCAACGCGGCAAATCGTGCGACACGTTTGCGCCGTTCGGTGAGTTCGTCACGACTGCCGACGAGATTCCCGACCCGCACGATCTGCGGATCCGCTTTCGGCTCAATGGCGAAACGCTGCAGGATTCGAGCACCAGTGAACTCATCTTCCGGATACCGGAGCTTATCGAGTTTCTTTCGCGCTCGATTACGCTCGAGCCGGGCGATATCATTGCGACCGGCACACCGCCCGGCGTAGGATTTGCGAGAAAGCCGCCGGTTTTCATGAAGGACGGCGATGTCGCAGAGGTCGAGATCGAGGGTCTCGGTGTGCTTTCAAATCCGGTAAGACGCTCGTAAATTATGTTTGATCTTCGTGGAAAAGAGGCACTAGTAACGGGTGCTGGTTCGGGCATAGGCGAAGCAATCGCATCTGCATTGGCCGGGGCCGGAGCGCATGTATACGTCGCCGACATCGACACGGCAAGCGGTGATCGGGTGGTCGATGAGATAACCTCGGTCGGCGGGAAAGCTTCGTTTCTAAAGCTGAATGTCGCCGATCCCGGGGAGTGCCGCGATGCTGCCGATTCGGTGCTTTCCGTTCACGGTAAACTCGATATCCTGGTCAACAACGCCGGCGTCGGGCATGTAGGAACCCTGCTTGAAACTCTTGAGGGAGACCTCGACCGCCTTTATCAGGTCAATGTCCGGGGAATGTTTTCGCTCACCAAGGCATTTCTCGCGTCGATGATCGAGCGTAAATACGGCGTGATCATCAATATTGCCTCGATCGGCGGGGTCGTTGCGATCAAGGAGCGGTTGGCATACTGTACGACAAAGTTTGCGGTCGTCGGATTTACCAAATGCCTTGCACTGGACCATGCATTACAGGGGATCCGTGCCAATGCGGTATGTCCCGGGCGAGTTGAAACACCGTTCGTCAAGAAGCGCCTCGCCGAGTATCCGGATCCTCAAAAAGCCTATGACGAAATGGCCGGAACCCAAGCCATCGGGCGAATGGGTACACCCGAAGAGATCGCCGCTGCGGTACTTTATCTCGCGAGCGATGAGGCTGCATTCACGACCGGAACCGCGCTAGAGATCGACGGCGGATTTTCAGTCGGTAAGTGACTTTGTCTGTACCGGTTCACATTGAACTGACGGAAATTCAGATGCGCGACCAGAATGCGGAAATCGAGGCTATCCCAGGAACACGAGTACGATACCGGCAAGTTGCTTTCAGAGTTGCGGACCCTCCGGGAATCGATTGGTCGTCCGCTCCTCAACAAGGACCTTAGAGCGGCCAGGAAAGCGGGGTCGATCTCTCCGCTGCATCACTTTCAACGGGCGTTCGGGTCCGTTTCAGTGGCAATTGCGGCCGCTGGGGTTGGCAGAAAAAGGTACACCCGGGCCGAAATGATAGATTTCCTTCGGGAGCTCCACTCACGCCTCGGGCGGCCGATACGCAACGTCGACATTGAATCGATCTTCCTCGAAGGAAAAGGGCCGTCACCGGTTGTGATAAGGAAAGAGTTCGGAGGTCTTATTGCAGCGTGCAAGGCTGCCGGCATCGGGGATCCGAACTGGAAGAAATACACGGTCGAAGAATTGTCCGAGCAGCTGCGATCCCTTAAGAAAAGCCTCGGGCGCCGGCCGAAAGACCGTGACATTATTCGTGCGAGTGCGAGGGGTGAATGTGCGTCGCTATCTACGTTCCGGCGAATGTTCGAACAGGTTCCGGACGGTCTTCGCCAACTAGCCGGTTTTGCCCGGTCCGGCAGGCGCAACTATACCGACCAAGAGATGATTATCGCATTGCGACAGCTCACCGATGAGCTGGGACGGTTTCCGACGGCTCGGGAAATAAACGCAGCCAATAAGGCAGGACGTTGTCCGGCCGCGATTACCATCTTCAAGAGGATGGGAAAGTTGTCTGCGATCAGGTGGAAACTCTGAGGCTTTTCGGCTCCGCCAGAGTATTCATAAAAGGGTCAAGTCACATAAGTGTTGATATTTGACAAGTTAGAGTGATCCATACTGCACAGGAACTTAACGATCCCGCCTTATCACGGATTTTAGTTGCTAAGCGATATCCGGTTTTGGGGCGGACTTCGAACGTTTTGCCTCGCGGTTTTGATATCTGAGCAGAAGACGTTCGGTATGCTGCGAGACGATGCGTTCCCAAGCAAGGAGGGAAGCGGTACGTTTGTAATGAAATGATGGCGGAGAACTAACAGGTCAAGACCTGCCGAGCATCAAACTTACGATTAGCCGTGCCCTAAACTTGCAATCAGCCGTAAATTGATCGGCTATATGGCCCGGATCCGATTGTTCTTCGGGTTGTGCTCCAGCTCGCATAGACCGAGTGCTTCCATTAGCGGCGGAATATAGACGCCAAAACGTCCGCGAAGGCCTTTCTTGAGCCCATACCACCCTCCGACCGGGTTATCCGGAGAGCGGCCCCATGCCTCGACCGTACCTTCCTTGGCCGGTTTTTGTTCATCGGCCCCACCCAGATCCATCCAGCTGCCGTGCTCCTTCAGCATGGCGTAAAGATCCTGAATGCAGGAGGCGTCGTAGTGCAGAACTGTCTTGCCCACGATACAGACGAGAATGTCTGTTCCGTCCTTACTGTCCGTGTGCACGGTAAAGTCCGAGGTGCCCGGAGGGGTCTTGAGCCGCAGCGGATCGTCTTTTGTTCTTGCAAATGCGGACATATATTCCCTCCGGTTTCGTGTTCAATCGGGAAATTGAATTTTATGGCACCTATCCGATCATTGAGACCGGATCGTTCGACCCTACAACATGTCCAGACTAACTGACAGACATATCGCTTGGTCTCAGAGCTTATCCCTCGACCGGAGGCTTTCAGACCCGTTCGCAGTCACGGTTTAGAAATTGAGTGTCATAAAATCCACCAGCCACTGCGGCGGCTTTTGGAGTTCTCCTATCAATGCCGTCTTGAAGCCGGTGGTCGACGCCTGGGGAGGCCACTTTTCAGCGTTGAGGTTGAACCAATCAATGTGGATATGGTTCTCGTGTTGTTTACCAAGTTTCGCGGAAGTCGGATTCTTTTTTAACATTCCTTTTGGGCCACCAAATGGCGGGAGCCCGGGAACATGGAAGTAGACCGGTTTGCCGTTTTCCCAATCGGTGTAAATAAGGTCATACCATTTCATCGAGTGATGGACATTGATCACTGCAGTTATGATCGAGTCAGCGACCGATTTTTCGACCGGATCACGGCTGTCAAGCATGATGTCCATGGCAAGTCCGGCCGTGTGCCTCGACGAATCGTTCCTTACCGTTCCAAGTTTGTTCGGGTTTGCCGAGAGAAGCGGCACAGCCGATCTCAAAGCGTCTTTCAACTCTTTGATCGCCGGACATTCCGGCATGACTCCGCCGTTCCATTCCGCCATAACTACCTCCGATAGTTGCTCACGAAAACTATAATTTCTTTAAGGCGAAACTTCAATAGAATTCTTAAGCCCGGGTTGGTAGGCAGGGAAGGGGTCAAGCGTCGGCAGACAAGAGCCGGGAACAGCCGATGCAGGTGCATACAGAACGCCGCAGCGGGCGCGACGCACCGGGGGCGAATTGTCAGGTCTTACCCAAAATATTCCTCACAAATATTGCATGCTTTCCGGTAGATGGAGGCGCTTCGAAGCTGATTTAGGTAGACAACGTTTACAGATCGGGTGAATTGCCGGGGAGAGCGTTGCCATCTTCGCGATTGGGCGATCTCACCTAGACTTTTCGGTCGTTAGCACGGCGCAGGAATTTAGAATTTGGTCCAAAGAAATGGCGGTGTTGGCAGGGAAAAACAGCTGCCAACACACGCCATTCCTTTTCGATACTTCCGTCACGGTCCAGAGTCTACTTCTTCGGCTCAAGAATGATCTGTCGGGCGAGACGGTTACCGAGCACTTCACGGATAGCAAGGCGGTCGCGGTAGCCTTGCATTTGTTTGGCATCATTGCCGATCACGGTCTGAAGTAAACTGTCCGCTTTTGCCTGATTCGCCTCATATGTGGCCAGGTCCTTGTATTCTGTCATCAACATCATGTTCCAATCCGTTCCGGAGTGTCATTCAGTCTGAACAACCATATAAGAAATTATCTGGCCGTCTTTCTTCAGAGCTTCTTGTTCTTTCTTCCAGTCCGTGGCGATGTAATTCAAATATGCCGAGTCCATTCCGGGCTTGATCTGAATAAAGCCAATACTCCAAACTGAGCCGTTGTGATACGGCCGATTGACCTGTGCCGATGCGACAGCGCTCAACGCCAGGACAAAAATAACGACAGGAAAAACTAAGAGAAGGTTACGTTTCATTTCGGTCTCCTTTGAAATTTTTGTTGAGTGCAAACGCGGAAGGGCTAAGTTTGACTGCTGCCGCACTCGGTCCCGGCTTCAGTCGCCCCCACTTCAACTCCCAGGAAAACAAAATAACTTGCGTATCTTTCCGGACGCGGTCAACCATCGGATCGATCAGATTCCGGTGTTGTCACATGACCTTCAGGTTTTTTCGAAAAGCCCGAAATGTTCCATTCGCTCTCGACATTCTTGAAAAGCTGTAAAGTGCCGAAGAAGGCTTCCAGTCCGCCGCCCCCGAGGCGCGTCGAACTGCCCGAACCGCCTAGTCTCGTGGAGCTGGCTGACCCTCCGAGTCGGGTCGAGCTGGCTGATCCGCCAAGCCGTGTCGAACTCCCCGAGCCACCCATCCGGGTCGAGCTGCCCGAGCCCCCCAATCTGGTCGAACTTCCGGAACCGCCAAGTCGCGTCGAACTGCCCGATCCACCCATTCGCGTCGAGCTTGCTGAACCACCCAACCTGGTCGAGCTTGCTGAACCGCCGAGTCGCGTGGAGCTCGCTGAACCGCCCAGCTTTGTTTTGGCGGCTGCGCCGGTTAGGCCGGATGAAACTTCGCTGTTCGCGTGCGGCGCCGATTGGTCATCAAACTGGATCCCTGAGAAATAACGGTATTTCATTCCTTCACTCGCCTCGTCGGTTACCTCGGCCGCTTTACGGAGCGCGACCTTTGAGAGGTAAAGCTTGAGGAAATCGGCCCAGCCGAGCCATTTGGATTCAAAATTCATATTCTTGGAATCTTTTGCGTACCACGTACTTTCGTAGTTCTTTTGAGAAACGCGGTAGGCGTTCCACGACCAGGGAAAGAAGACCGAGATTCCGTTCGAATACTGATATCCGCCACCGCTGAACCCGCTGAGGATCACCGTTTTTTCGAGGTTGGTCAGCACTTTCCGGCACGCTTTCTGAACCGCCTTCAGTATCTCCGTTTCGTCACCGCCGAGTTCCTTGGCAAACAGCTCGCACTCCGAGTATAAAAGCTCGCAAAGATCGCCCAGATCGACGTTTTGGTCCCACATGTACGACTGGCATTTCCAATGGGCCTGTAGGATCATTCGCTCCATTTGCTTGTAGGCTCGGCTGTCCGGGTCCTCAAAGCAGTCGATGAGCACCTCGGCGAGCCCGTCGAGCGCATCGGCCAGGCCTCTGAGCCGGCTCATGTCCCACGCCGCCATATCCACCGAAACGCCGCCGACCGTGTATTTATCCTGGCTGTCGATGAATTCTTTGACGAAATGCTCGGCAACCTTTTGGGCGGATTTGCGACGATGTTCGCCGCGGGCAAGTCCGCCGAGGATCTTGGCGTATGTCCACCCGGCGCTCGGCACGCTTCCTTCCGAGGCGATCATTGTCTTTGCGACGTCGCAGAACTGATACCCGACCTCGAGCATTCCCATTACGCAACTGTCGAAACCGAGGATGTCGAGACGTTGGCCGATCAGTTCCTTCGTTTCGCGTTCCCGCTCCTCGCCCTTGAGTTTGTTACTTTTCGCCAGGTCTTCCAAAGAATCTTTTGGCAGAATAATACGCTGGATAAGGAAGAACAGGTCCGCGATCTTCATCGACTTACCTGACGAATCGTCTCTGAATAGTCCTTTGTCCTCAAAGCCGAGCGAGTGCCCCGAGAAGATCAGGCCATATCGTTTGGCTTGCCCGCCAGCCTTGTTAACACACCAGTCGACAAAATTGAGGACGGACCTTCGGTCCGCGGCGTTTTCATTATATTTGTCCGGAACCGGATAGAGTTTGTCCGCCACCATGAACGAACGGACATACTTCGGATTCTTTGCGTCGGAAAAATCGCAGTAGATCGTCGGTATCTCCGGCGAGTTCCCGTCATAGTAAACAAACAGGTTCAGGCTGTCGGCTCCGCCCTTGGCGACCTCCCGAATTTGTTCCATTGCGTATGCCATATCGACGGCCAGGTTGTTGTCGCCTGCCATGTAGATCATGATCGTCCATTCTTTTTGGTTCATTGTATTTCCACTCCCTTTTGTCAATAGGACCGTACCCCGGCTCGTTGATCAAACGGGCCCCGATCGGGGATGATCTCTTGATAAAAGACAACTATATTCCAAAACGAACCAACCGCAAGTTATTTACTATCCGTTCAGTTAGGTAAGCGATATTTTTGCAAAAGTCGGGTCATTTGATCGGCGAGTTTCTTTTAAAAGTTCTGATCCTGAAGTGACAGGCGCTGGAATTATTGGAGTTGATTTCGCAGCCAGGCTCTGGCGATCTGCCAGTCGCGTTTGACGGTTACTTCTGAGATATCGAGGATGCCCGCCGTCTCATCAAGCGTCATTCCGCCGAAATACTTGAGTTCAACGATCTTTGCCTGCCGTTCGTCGAACACCGCGAGTTTGTTTAGCGCTTCGTCCAGGGCTATCAGGTCGATCGACGATCGGCTTGACGCCGGGGGAAGAGCTTCATCGAGCGGAATGTCCTCAAATTTGCCGCCGCGCTTTTCACGATTTCGGCCGCGGGCGTGATCGACAAGTATCCGTCGCATTACCTGCGCGGCAACCGCGATAAAGTGATTTCGGTCTTGCCATTCGATCTCACGCTTTTCAACGAGCTTGATAAATGCCTCGTGCACCAGGCCGGTCGGCTGTAGCGTGTGGTCCCGCCTCTCCCTTTTAAGATAGGCGGTTGCCCTTCGACGGAGGTCGCTGTAAACATACTCGATCACCGCATCTAACGCCGCGGGATCGCCTTCACGCCACCTGTTGAGAAGCTTCGTTATGGCCGGTTCGTTCCGCGGGGTCTCGTACATTATCCCGATTGTACCAAAAGGAATTTAGTTGGATTCGGGTCGATCAACAAAAAACCTGGAGCCCCTGAGCCGGTTTTTGTCGCTTATACTATTGAAGGATGCCAATGACATGGCGGCGACGGTAAATTCGGGTTTACCGGTTTCGTTGTTGTTGCCTCGCGAATCCTGATATTCTCGGAATGAATTTAGTCACAATACCGCGTTCTTTGCCAGGCGGTAATGACGATGACCCCTGAAAAATGGAACAAAATAAAGGCCCTTTTCGCCTCGGCTCAGGACTATCCCGAGAGCGAGCGTAGCCGCTTCCTGAGTCATGCCTGCGGAGATGACGGGGAATTGAAGCGGGAAGTTGAGCGACTGCTCGATTCTCATTCAGAGGACGACGATTTTCTTGAGAATTCCGCAGTGGAACAAATTGCCGGTGATTTCGAGGGAGATACGACCGCCGCTATGGGCCGTTCCTATTTGGGATCGGCATTGCCCAGATTCGAAAAAGGAATTTTACTTAACGGCCGCTACGAGATCTTGCGCCTTTTGGGCCGCGGAGGGATGGGTGAGGTCTACCTCGCGAATGACAAGCGGATCAGCCGGAACGTGGCACTAAAGGTCCTACATCCGGACTTTGTATCTAATAAGGAAAGCCTTCGCCGGTTCGCTCTCGAAGCTCAGGCGGTGTCTGCGCTCAACCATCCTCATATCATGACGATCCATGAGTTCGATACGGCGGAAGATGGAACACTCTTCTTTGTCGCCGAATACGTCGATGGTCACACTCTTGACCACTTGATCGGAAAGCCAATGAGTTTGGAAAAGGCCCTGGAAATTGCCGTGCAGGTATCGTCAGCGCTTTCCGCCGCTCACGATGCCGGAATAACCCACCGCGACATTAAGCCCGAAAACATAATGGTCAGACGGGACGGTTACATCAAGGTACTCGATTTTGGACTCGCAAAACTAACTCAGCTCAATTCTTTGTCAGATCCCTCGCCGATATCCGGATCCGAAGACGCAACCCGGGCACTTCATCGGACGAAGCCCGGTTTAATAATGGGGACAGCTTCGTATATGTCGCCGGAACAGGCGCGAGGCATCGAAGTCGACGCCAGAACGGATGTCTGGAGCTTAGGCGTGGTCCTTTACGAGATGATCACGGGACATCGGCCGTTTTCCGGCGGAACGTCGGCGGACATCATAGTTTCCGTGCTTTCCAAGGAGCCGCCGGAAATCTCGGATTTCGTTGAGGATCTTCCGGCGGGACTTGAATCAGTGATCTTGAGATCGCTTTCGAAAGATGTCGAGGGCCGCTATCAGACGTCGAGCGAACTGCGGGCTGACCTGATCAAGATCAAGAAACGACTGGAGGTCTCTGAAGAACTTGGGCGGTCCGGGTCCACGGAAGCTGCAACTCAGGCCCTGGCCGCCGATAATATGGAGCAAGCCGTTCCTACATCAGGCGGCAATGCCAAACCGACCAGCGGTGGCCGGAGCGAATCGAAACATGTCAGCGCGGTCTGGTCGTTTCCCGGTATCTCAATGGCTTTTCAAAGCGCCGGGGAGCACAAATTACGCTCATCTGTCATCGCGATACTCCTTTTCTCCGTGCTTTTCTCGACGGTCTATTTTCTGTTCCTTGCGCGTCCGGAAAACTCTGAGATAAATTCGATCGCCGTTCTGCCGTTCGAAAACCTAAGCGGGGATCCGGACCTTACGTTCGTTTCCGACGGAATTAGCGACGGAGTCATCGACCGTCTTTCCGAGCTTCCTCAACTGAAGGTGATCTCGCGGAACTCAAGCTTCAAGTTCCGAGATACCCGTCCGGATCTGCGCAGCGTCGCGTTTCAACTGGGTGTCCGGGCCATCCTGACCGGCAGTGTATCCCGGATCGGTGAGGACCTCGTTGTCAGATATGATCTGGTCGACGCTTCGAACGACCGGCAGATCACGGGGGGACAGATCCGACAGAAGATCGGTACGGCGCTGCTCATTCAGAATGAGATCGCCAGGGCGGCTTCGGAACAGCTTCGGTTGAAACTAACCGATTCACAATCCAAACGTCTTTCCGTTCCGGGCACAGAGAATTCAGAAGCTTTTCGCTACTATCTCAGCGGACTCGTCGAACTTAACGGCGGCCCGGCGGATATGCAGACTAAGGCTCTTAATTACTTTGAACAGGCCGTTACGCTCGATCCCAATTATGCCGCCGCATACACGGAGATCGGATGGATCTACTGGTACCAGGCGAATGGCAACGAAGACCCGCACGAGTTGATGCCAAAGGCGAAGGCCGCCGCTGAACGTGCTCTTGCGATCGATCCCAATCTGGCCAAAGCTCATGTCATTATGGCTACTGTCCGGGAGTTCGAGTTCGACTGGCCGGGGGCTGAAAGGGAATACTTGCGGGCGATCGAATTGAGCCCAAGCCTTGCTGAGGCACATAACAGTTACGCCCTTTATCTCTCGGTGATGGGACGTCAGCAAGAAGCTATGGCCGAACTCGATAAGCAGGGGTCACTCGACCCGATCAACCGGAATATGACCCTGCTTTGGAAAGCCGCGATCCTCGCAGGAGCGCGAAGGTTCGACGATGCTCTGGAAGTCTATAAGGTCGCGAAATCGTTGGAACCGGAGAAGGAAATACAGCCGATCGCCCTCGGCTATGCTTACGCCGGAAAGGGTCAGTACGAGGACGCCGCAGTTTACTATAAAAAAGCCGCTGACGCGTTCGGCGGCGAGGATAAATACAGTCAGCCGCTTGTCTATTTGGCCGCGACTTACGCCAAAATTCCTGAAAAGAGAAACGAAGCGTTCTTGATAATGAAAAAGATCGACGCGATGCCCGGATACAAATCACCGGCACTCTTAGCCGTCGGATACTCAGCCCTCGGAGAAAAGGGCAAAGCCTTAGATCTGTTGGAGCAGGCCTATGTTGAACGTGATCTCTTGCTGCGTTACGTCGGAACCGGATACGAGTATGATGAGCTTCGCGGCGATCCGCGATTTGTCGAACTTACAAAACGCATTGGTCTTGGCCGATAGGTTCATTCCGCCGGCAACCGTACGAACCTTTCTCTACGGTGACGCACCAATTTACTACGACCTTCGACAATGTCTTACTTCCAAGTTGAAAGTTGATAGCTGAGATCTAGGACCTCGAGTAATCGGTCAGGACTGTTTTATCACCTAGCACCGATCCTGACGTGACCATAGCGTGACGGCCGATGTGGCAGCTTCGCCCGATGAATGATTCCCGAATTTCAGCCAGAGCCGCGACTCGCGTGTGTGCCCAAATGACGGAGTTTTCGATAACGGCTTTTTCCTCAACTATGACGCCCGGCCCGAGCACGGAACGTTCGACGCATGCGCCCGGTTTTATCACGCATCCTTCGCCGATGACCGACCGGTCGTCCACAACGGCTTTGGTCGCGATCTCTGATGGCTGCGACCGGTCGAGATCAAAGCCCTTGACCGAACCGTCCAACAGATCGTGATGGGCAGCAGCATAGCTGGCCGGCGTACCAATGTCGCGCCAGTATTCGGAGCCCATGATATATGCAAAAAACGGCCTTTGCTGATCGAGGATCTCCGGAAATACATCATATTCGAACGAGCGGTTCTCACCCATCGGGATCAAGTCTAGGATTGATGGTTCGAGAACGTAGATACCCGCGTTGATGGTGTTTGCCTTCAATTCATGGAGTTCTTCGGGCTTCGGCTTTTCGAGGAACCTCCGGATCCGTGATTCCTGATCCGTTTCCACAAGCCCGTACCTTGTTGGGTCTTCGACCGGCATCAGGGCCAACGTCGCCTCCGCATTTTTCAATTTATGATGTTCGAGGATCAGCGACAGATCGAAGTCTGTCAGGATATCGCCATTCAGCACAACGGTAGTCTCACGCAGCTCATCAGCAGCAAACCGATAAGCACCGCCCGTCCCAAGCGGCTGCGGTTCGGTAATGAACCGCAGATTTACGCCAAACTCTGAACCGTCGCCCAGAATATCCTCTATCCGCGTCGGGCGATAGCCCAGGGAGAGAGTAATGTCGGTGATCCCGGCTCGTCGCAGGATATCGAGCTGATACAACAGAAACGGGCGATTTGCCAGCGGAACGATAGGTTTTGGTGTGTAGACGGTCAGCGGCCGAAGTCTTGTCCCCTTACCGCCGGCCAGGATCAGTGCTTGCATAATTCAAATTCTAATAAAATATCGACAGTCAAGATCCGCAAACCCGGAGTCAAAACCAGAAAGGGAAGGGGGTAAAGTGATCGGTTCATCTAAGTCGATCCGGCCGCATCTACTCAACTATTAAGCAGGCCGTAATTTAGGGATCCCCCGAGCGTCTGCCGGGTCCCTCCCGTCGATCCGGCTGGCCTGATGGTCAACCCTTGAGACGGTGGGTCCAGCGTCGATGTCGATCGACGCCTCGGGCAGGATGGCGTTGAAGGCGTGTCGGATGGCGTTTTCGTCTGCAGCGGTTACGGCGGACCGGAATTCGCCGACGATATGCTCGACCGCGGTCTTTGAGTAGGTGGCGATCTTGCCAATAAATATCTTTGGGTTGCGGGTTTTGAGCAGGTCTTCGCCGGTGATCTCGAGTTCCTCGAACAGCTTCTCGCCCTTTCGGATGCCGGTGAACTTGATATCTATGTCCTCGTACGGCGTCAGGCCCGAAAGCCGGATCATGTCCTGGGCGAGATCGAGTATCTTGACCGGCTGGCCCATATCGAGGATGAATATCTCGCCGCCTTTGCCAAGGGCTCCTGCTTGCAACACCAGCTGCGATGCCTCAGGGATCGTCATGAAATAACGG
>JAKOVX010000002.1 GCA_029781855.1 Acidobacteriota bacterium
GCTCCGCTGGTTGAACCTAATTTTAATTTTATAGAATTGGGACCTAGGGGAACCGGAAAGTCGTATTTCTATAGCGAATTCTCACCTTATTCCACTCTCGTCAGCGGTGGCCAGGCAACTAAAGCCACGCTCTTTTATAACACCGCGCGCGGGAAGGTGGGGCTCGTCGGATTTTGGGATACGGTTGCCTTTGATGAAGTCGGCGGAATCAAGATAAAGGATCCAGACACTATTCAGATCATGAAGGACTTTATGGCCAACGGCCGCTTCTCGCGAGGTGTCGAGGTTATAGCGGACGCTAGCCTGGCTTTCGTGGGTAACATCGATCTATCAATTGAACAGATCGTGAATTCTACGGAATTCGATTTATTTCAGCCGATACCGAAGGAATTTGATTTAGCCGTAATGGATCGCTTTGCGGCATACCTGCCCGGTTGGGAAATGCCCAAAAACAGCAGTGAATTCCTTACGAATAATTTCGGTTTCATAACCGACTATTTGGCTGAGGCGTTTCACCACATGTTTCAGCATACGAATCGTTATGAGGAAGTTAGCAAGCGAATCCGCTTAGGTAGTCAGATCGAGGGCAGGGACGAAAAAGGAATCAAGAAAACGGTTTGTGCGTTTCTAAAAATCTTACATCCGACTGGCATCCCCAGCGACGCCGAATTTGATGAATACGTTTCCTACGCGATAGAGTGCCGGCGGCGCGTTAAAGAGCAAATGAATAAGAGAAAGTCGGATGATGAATTTGCCAAGATCAATCTTTCTTTTATTAACGCCGAAGGCAAGGAAGTTACTGTATATTGTCCGGAATCGCGAAATGCCCCCGCCACTTTAAGCCCTTTTCGAAAAGCTCTCAGCCAGCCACCCGGAATTGAACAAGGGGAGAATGCCATCCCCCTAGGGCCTGCCGTTCCGGATGAGACTGAAGAAGTTGAGGTGGGCATGGAGACAGGAATCGCGTCGTGTTCTCCTGTCGAGAGGCATTTTACGATTATGTATGACGACGTTGGCTATACATATGAATCGATTTTAGGTGAATACCTGAACGGTACGAAGACCGTGACGATCGAAGAGCCCTATGTACGCACGACCCATCAAGTCGCAAACTTCGTTAGGTTTTGTGAGGCAATAGTAAAAGCAGGTAACGTTAGGCGAATAAACCTAATAGCGGGCTACAACGACGACACTCCAATCGCAGAAGTAGTTGAAAAGCTCAACACGTTGAAGCAGAGCTTGCTGGAAGTTGATATTTTTCTTGATATTCAGTTTAACGATAAGATTCACGATCGGGAGATTCGCCTTGATAACGGATGGGTAATAAAGATTGGGCGGGGTCTCGACTTTTATCAGAAACCAAATGATTGGTTCGAAATCGGAGCGAATGATTTGAGCCTTCGCAAGTGCCTCGAAACCAAGGTTGATATTTTCAAGACTGGAAATTAGAGCAGCCGACGGTAAATGACAGGACACTTTTTCCGGAAAAAAATGACCTCCTCACCGGCTGCCGCGCGCCCTTTCTAGTTTAATGACATTCAGTTTATGAAGGTTTCGGCTCAATAGTTGTTCACGAATCACGCGAATTCGTGCAACCCAGCCGGAGCGTCCTTCTAAATGTGGCAGAACCTCCTAAGATTTATTGCCAGAAAATATTTTCTTATTCTAGTAAATAAATTCTCATCCACAATTCTCAACAATACATAAACACACTATTTACAGCGGTTTATCCTTTGGCACAGCCCATGCATTGGAGGCGATCCGGATGAATAATCTTGATATCTTAGGAGGCCTACAAGCCGTGAAGGAACAAAACATCAACTGCCCCAAATGCGGTGAACCAATCAACGTTAGCGAAGTATTGTCAAGGCAGGTCGAAAGTCGCCTTGAGAAAGAATTTGAGGCGCGTCAAGCCGAACACGCAAAGGAACTGGAAACCATCATTCGTGACCGCATTCGAAAGGAAAGTGAATCTGAAGTGTTAGAGCTGAAGAAAGAGCTCGACGAAAAATCTGGTCAGCTCCGCGACTTAAATAAGACCAAGGCTGAGATCGAACGCCTTCGCCGGGAGAAAGCAGAACTCCGCGACGAAATTGCCCTTGAAAAGGAAATCGAACTTACCGAGAAGCTTAAGGCGGAAAAAGCGAAGATTCGCAGCAGCGTCGAAGAAGAGTACACGTTCAAGATGCGCGAGCTCGAAAAGCAGCTCGAGGACCAAAAGGAACTCGCGGCCGAAATGAAGCGAAAGGCTGACCAGGGTTCAGTGCAGCTCCAGGGCGAAGTTCAGGAGTTAGAGCTTGAAAAGGTGCTTCGGGAAATGTATATCCACGATGAAATCACCGAAATCAAGAAAGGTCAGCGCGGAGCCGATACCCTGCAGTGCGTGAAAAATCCAGTCGGCGTAGAGTGCGGCAAGATCTGCTACGAGAGTAAACGCACAAAGAACTTCGATGCGAATTGGCTGAAGAAACTTCGTGAAGATAACCTAACGGTCAAGGCCGATGTGTTGGTGCTGGTCACCGAAGCTCTGCCTGACGGCTGCGATGGTTATACCTTTCAGGATGGAGTTTGGATATGCACCTTCTGGCAGGTGCGGGGTCTTTCGATGGTGCTCCGGCATAGTCTGTTGGAAGTCCATGCTCGCGTCCAAATCCACCAGGGCAAGGAGACCAAGGCCGAGATGCTTTACGAATTTCTCACCAGCCAGGAATTCAAAGGGCAGTTTGAAGGAATCCTTGAAGGCTTCAAATCAATTCAGGACGGCTATTCTCGTGAAAAACTCCAGATGACCAAAATCTGGAAGGAGCGCGAGAAACAGCTTGACCGTATTTTGCTCAACGCGTCCGGCTTCTACGGTTCTGTCAGAGGGATTGCTGGTTCGGCCATGCCTCAAGTGCAAATGCTTGAGGCCGGTGATACCTCACTTGACGACACGCCGACCATTGCCCTGCTGGAATGAGGCTGAACCTACGAAGGATTGGGAGCCGTCTGGCATCTTCAAAATTGAAGTAAAACGGCCGTAAATGCGAGACTAACTATTGCAAACAAAGGGCTCTCCGTATTAATATTGCCCAGCGATTTTTCGAACTCTCGGTTCGATTCTGTTAAGTTCACCTGTTGCTAGGCAAATCTTGACCTATACATTATGCGGACTACATCTGCAGGAGATTCAGCGCATTCGGGGATCGTAACGATTCTCAATCAACTGTTTGCCTTGGAAAACAAGGTTAATAAATTAGTGGGGGGTGAAGCCTTGTTACGAAACTTGGATCGAATCAAGGAACAGTTCGAAGCATGGGGTTACAGCCTTGAGAATCCATCGGGCCAGCCTTATGACGAAACCCGAACCGATTGCGACGCAAGCATTGCAGGCGAGTCGACCGAGAATCTGGTAATAATCGACGTAATTAAACCACTTATCCGGTACCGTGACGGGATGGGTTCAATCATAGTCCAGCGAGCTGTTGTGGTTGTTCGGGATAGGAACTCCCTTTAGGTATTTATTCTCAGGGCAATAACACGTTTTCAAAGAAGCATATGTCACTAACAATAGACTTTGGGATCGATCTTGGCACTACCAATTCTCTGATCGCAAAATTTGTCAATGGCTCGGTCGAAATCTTCAAGAATCCAGGCACTTGGAAAGACACGACTCCGTCAGTTGTCGCCTTTCGCAAGGATCGCATACTTGTTGGAGATAGAGCACGGGCGTTCCAGGAAAAGGACCCAGCGAATGTCGTAGGTCATTTCAAGCGTAAGATGGGTACCACCGAATCCTTCCCGATCGGTCACGCAAGAGAGCCGAAAACACCCGTTGAATTATCGGCGCATGTTCTCAAGGAATTAAAGACTTTTATACAGACCGGCGAGAACGTCGATTCCGCCGTTATTACGGTGCCCGCTTCGTTCGATGTAATCCAGTCGAACGCGACCAAGAAAGCCGCCGAAGAAGCGGGTTTCAAAAGCGTTGTCCTGCTTCAGGAACCAATCGCCGCAAGCCTCGCTTACGCTAATCAGGCTTCATCGCGTGAATTCACCGACGGGAAATGGCTGGTTTACGATCTCGGCGGTGGCACCTTCGATGTAGCGTTAGTGAAAATCGAAAATGGCGAAATGCGCGTCCTGGATCACGAAGGAGACAACTTCCTCGGCGGTACAGATTTTGATCGATTGATTATTGAAAACTTTATCGTACCGCATATTAGCAAGCACCACGAAAATGTCGACATGGCTTCCGATTTTCAGAGCGCGAGCGGGAAATACAACGCGCTTTTCTTCGCGCTTATGCATAAGGCCGAAGAAGCAAAAAAAGAACTCTCCAATCGGACTTCGACTGAAATCGAATTTGAGTTTGAAGGCGAGGACGTAGTCGTCGAAATAACCCGTTCAGACTTTGAAGGCATTATTAGAGAGCCGATTGCCCGAACTGCGGAGATGGTTCGATCGATTCTGACGCGGAACTCACTTACACCGAGGGATCTCAGCTTCATACTTTTAGTCGGAGGTTCAACGTATATTCCGTACATTCGCAGTCGAATTGAAGAATTAGCGCAAATACCCGTCAAAACAGATATAGATCCGACCACAGCCATTGTTTCCGGTGCAGCCTATTTCGCGGGTACTCAGGAAAAGCAAATAATCGCATCTGCCGACAATTTTGAGAATAATTCCGGCTTAATTGTGAAAGCCGTTTATGAAAAAACGTCCAAGGATAGTACCGAACCTTTTTTTGCGCGAGTTACAGGCGAGACCAGTGGCCTCTTCTATCGTATATTGCGGTCTGATGGAGGATTCGATACTGGACTTAGAGAACTGAAAGAGCGAATTTCTGAGGACCTGCGGCTTGTGCCCGACTCTTATAACCACTTCAAATTTACAACCTTTGACGACCGGAACAATGAGGTCGATACTAACTTCCGTGAATTTCAAATAGCTCACAACATTATCGGCGTGAGCGGGCAACCGCTGCCCGAGGACATTTGCATCGAGTTGGATGATATAGAAAACGAAACATCTCACCTTCGACTGATTTTTCCGAGAAATACAATTCTCCCGGCAAAAAGCCCTACCGTGACTGTCAGTGCAACCCGATCCGTATCGAAGGGATCATTAGACGATGCTTTATACATTAATGTCCTTGAAGGGGATTCGTCGTATTTGCCTGAATCAGTAAAGCATATCGGTACGTTGGAGATCGGTAGTTCCGAATTGAATCGCGATCTTCTAAAAGGAGCTGAGATTGAACTTATGTTTGAGGTATCCGAATCGCGGGATGTCACAGTTTCAGCATACATTCAACATTCCGACCAGGCATTTAAGCAGGTATTCCAACCGAAGGAACGCGAAGTGAAAACGGAATGGTTGCAGCGTGATGTCGAGTCGCTTCTAGACAAAATAGATTCTCATGCAGAAGAGGCGAAGCGACGGGATGACACTGAGTTGCTTCGTGAGCTAAGAGTACTCGCCAAAGAGGTCGACCGCCTTGAGGATCGAGCGCTGTGTCTCTCGAACGATGATGTTACTGACGTTAAGTTTCAGCTCGAGGACGAGAAGAATCGGTTAGCCCGCCAAGTCAACACGTCGATTCAGTCACGTCGGGCGGAGATCCTGTTGGATGAATATTTCGACATCAAGGAACAATGCTCAAACTTGATTGCTGAGTCGGGCTCGGACCGGAATCGAGAGCACTTTACCGAAATCGTCGAGGGTGAATCGCAGTTTGTCCGACCGCCTTCGCCGCCGCTCCTCAAGGCAAAGATCGGCGAACTTCATAACCTCTATTTTTCGGTGCTTTGGCGGCAACCGAAGTTTCTGACCGCAGAGTTCAATTGGATAGTCGAACAGGAAAAGTTGAACGATTCTGATTCAGTTCAGAAGCTGATCGAACAGGGTCAGATCGCCATCATCGACAATGACTTTGATTCCCTTCGCGGCATCATCTTTAGACTTTATGACATGATGCCGAAGGAGAAAAGAAGACGTCGTGAAGCAAAAACGGGTATTGGATAGAGGCCGGCATCTCCTTTCCGAAAACTGACAATGCGATATGTTAATCCGTTTTCATTGCTTAATATTCAGCCGGGGAGTTTGTTCGACAACCCGGCATCCATTCGTTCAGCCAGAAAGAGCGTACTCGCTGATATCGCCCTCGACCACACTGTAACGATCAACGGCGTCGAAATTTCCCGATCCGACGCTATTCGCGCTTTTTCCGAGTTGGATAACGAAAAAGTGCGAGATATCCACGCAAGAGTCCTCTCGTACCCTGCATTTCATGATTTCTTAACCGGTGGAGACACAAGAACCTTTAATCTGTACTATGCGGCGGAAATGTACGGCGAAATTTACGACGACGAGTTTTTGAGGTTCTTGTCACCGTTCTATGCCGAACAGTTTAGTGGCGTACTGGCACGAGCCATTAGCAACCAACATGCGGAGCTCATTAGTTCGATGTCCTCCGCACGCTTTCCCATGCAGCCTGAATGGCGCGAAAAAGCCTATGTACCGGCGCGGCGTCATTTTACAGAGATTCTCGAACATATTAGGGAGATCAAAGAGGAGCTCGCTGAAACTGACGATTTGGAATCATTAGTCCCGAATTTTGTCGAAGTTTCCGAACCCCAGGAGTTCTTTTTCAACCCCTTTGACCAACCAGCCCGCGTTGAGCCGATGTGCGAGTTTCTCGATTGGATCATCGATGGGGCGGATATTCGAATACTTAATTCTCTGCCTGAGGAATTTCAGCTACTTCGAAATAACATTGTTGGCGAATTGAATAATTTGCTTGTTCGATTCACCAACCATTGTGACGAACATGCAGTGGCTCTTGAAATTGCGGATCGGGCCACTGAAATTGAAGCGGGAGGAGTTGACTTTGACCTGTTGAGCAAGAACAAGCGACTCATAAAAGCACTTGTTCAGAAAGATCTGCTTGAATTGACAGAAATACAGTTATCCGAACTTAGCAGACAAATTCAAGAACACAGCTTGGGTTCTCCGAGCGACGCCATAAAGGCCGTGTACAAGGTCTTTGACGTCGACGGAATAAACAGCATTTCTTCCACGACGATCAATAATTCGATAATTGTTATTTCAAAAAAGCTAACCGAGATTGCGTGGCGCCTTGTCACGTCGTACAACTCCAAAAGTGATGCTCTGGCCGTGCTCGCACGCGGACTTCAACTACGGCTTTCGGATCCGGCGGTGTCAGAGACGTTGCTCCGGAGCCTGACTACCGCATACGGCGAAATAGAGACAACGCAAATTCCGGTAGGTGGTACGGTTTCTCAAAAACGCGAATCACGCGGCGAAACTCGATCGAGTACAAAGCCTGGCCAGTCTGGACATCACGGAACGGATCCAAGAGGAACTTCCTCTGCAAAACAGTACCAATCAACCTTCACGCCACCAGAACCAGAATTGACATTCGGATTGAGTGATCAGCCGAGCTTTCTGCGAAGCTTGCTTAAAAACCTTTCCACGATGACGATTCAGCAGGGTACAACGGCAATAACCGCTGTCTTCGCTGTTGTGTTGCTCATATTTGCTCCAATTATCTGCGTCACACTAGGGGAAGGACCCGCGCGAACGGAGAAAACGTCGCTGACAAACACTGCGGGAACTCTAGTGAACGATAACGCAAGCTCGGGATCAATAGTAATACCCACGCCGACAGCGGCGGCGACACCAATAGCCACTCCGAGCCCAAAAGTTGAAAGGCCGAACTCTGGGGTGGTTTTAAATCGTGGTTCCCGGCTTGGAGGCTTGGGTCAGCTTTCGATTTCTAATGGCACTTCGAAAGATGCGATCGCGAAGCTTATCGATATGAGTACGGGGAAATCATATCGAGAGGTCTATATACGCTCAAATTCATCAACCAGTATTTCCGGTATTGCCCCAGGTGAATACGAGCTAGTCTTTTCATCTGGGCAGGATTATGCTCCGTCGGTCAAAAAGTTCTTGCGAAATGCCGAGTACAGTAAATTTGACGACCGGTTACTGTATCAAGAGACTCGTGATTCATACGGAGTTAGATATAAAACCTTTCAAGTAACGCTAGATAAAGTTGCATACGGTAATGCTTCAACATCACGAATCGACGAGGCAGCCTTCGATCGATAAGATGCTTGGCGCATGAATCGTAATATGTTAGAAAACCTCTCGGCGTAATGTTCCGGAATGAAAATCCAATCCGATAGGGCTCACCAAATTCGACGGTTTCATGCCTGTCATCAAGTCGTTTTACCGCTTCCAACTTAGGTCCACCTCAGTCTCAGCGTAAATGTTAGTGATGCTCATAGTTGGTGAGCAACAGATTCTCAACTACGAGCGGATTTTGCATTTCGACTAATGAGCTTGAAACGGGAAGTCACTCCGTAGGTCGTGGAAGTGGTAGTTTGCTTCTTTTGTTCCTTCGGGCTTGTTGATCCCCGCTCGCATGAGAACTGCATGCCAACGTCGGCGAAAGTTAGATCCCACGGTACATGTTTCGACGATTTAACAAGGGAGGCTGCTATCCTCGCTGGCGAGAAAGTGAATTGATAACACCTGACGTTCTGGCAGTTCCTAGTGGCGAATAATCTAGATAAGGTGCCGATCTCTCATTAAATACATCGATGCGGCCTCAAATTATTTGGCGATCCTTGAAATGAATGTAATGCTTCGAAGTAAGAGCCGCCTATTTCAATCAAGCGTTTCCGCACCAAGCACATCGTCGGGTTCATGTTCAACCTTCTTGCGATGTTCGCTTAGCTGATGCTCTAGCCATTCGTTATAGATCTTCCCCTTTTCGATTACGTGACGGTCTTGATGACGTAGGTAGTGCTTCTCGGTAACAGTGCTACCTTTTGAATGTCCTAACCCTGCTTGCAATGACTCGCGGTCCTGACCCGCCACATCACGCTCGGTTGCATTAGCCGCACGTAGCGTATGGAATGTAACATCGGAACTAACTCCGGCACGTTGGTAAAGGTCTTTGACTAGTCTGTAATAGTTGGTTGCATTAAAGACCGCCTCATCATCGCCTTTGTCAAACACACCGGCCGCTTCCATTTCGTTATAGAGCCACGTCGAAACATCAACGGTTTTCGTGTGAATCTTATTCCGCGAATTTTTCATTTCGAGTTTTATCACCCCTTTGTGGTCAGCTTCATCGGTGCGAATCATACGCCGAGTAACGTGTCGAAGTTCGTCTATACGCAGGCCCGTTGTGTAACCCGCTATCAGCGTCAACCGCATATGCGAACGGTCTCTTTTCCATCGGTTGCACTTCGGGATCTCGTAGCAAGCCTCGAGCACCCGCATAAACTCATCGAACGAAATGTACGACGTTTTCGGGTTTTCGTCGCTTTTGCGGATGATGTCTTTAAATGAGACGTGATTATCGAATTTTCGCTTCGGAGTTGATTCGGCAAAATTCAATAACCCGCGCAACCGCGATAGATACCTATGTGCGGATGCTTCCGTGCGTTTCCGTTCCCCCTTACCCTGCTTGTATGGGCGTTTTAACAACCACGTCTTGAATGCGAGCACGTCTAGCTTCGATACGTCATTTATTAATTTTTCGCCCAAAAATTCAGATATGACATCCAACTTCTGAAATTCAAACTTGTATTGAATTTTTTGATGGTCTTTAAGGTACGGTTTGTAATGATCCTCGATGAACCCCTGCACCGTTTCGGGGTTCAGCATTATTTCCTTCCCCTTGTTCTTTAACTCGTCAATCTTAGTCTTTAACCAGTTGTTGGCATCGTCCCTTGTGAAAAAATAGCCCTTTTCATCTGGTTTGCGTTTATAGGGTTTCCATTGCCCGTTGTCCCAGATTTGTAGGTGTGCCCTGTAGTAGTATTCGCCTTTCGTTCTGCCTCGCTTGCCTTCCCGAAACACTTTGGCGTAATATCCGTCCGAAATGTATTTATCAGGTATTTTTCGCATACGTCATCCCTTTCGGGTACCGTTTCGGGTACGGCGTACCCGAAATAACCGTATCCTAGTGTCTGTTAATGTCTTTGATTGTCGGCTTGTGTCACGGTAACTCCTTTTATATTAAGAGGTTACCACTCTAAGTTGTTGATAGTCAAGGGGGCGGGTGCATGGACTCAGAAGCCTGTTGCCTTACGGCAGTGGAAGTTCGATTCTTCTCGTCCGCACCAATATCTAATGCACAAGCCCGCGTGTTAACAAGGGCGATACACACGACGCGAAGCTGGGAGTGCCCAACTTGAATGTATCGCCCTGACTAACGTGCGGGCTTGTGCATTTCACCAAAATGCGAGCAGAATTCATCCAGGCGATCAAGACCCATCAGTCGGCATTCGGGCTCACGCTCGACGATGCGGCGATCGAGCGGCTTGCCGATTTCTACGATCTCATCCAGGAACATAACGAATTTCTGCATCTTGTCGGGCCGTCAACGCCCGAGGAGTTCGCTTTGCGGCACATTCTCGAGTCGCTTACGCTGCTCGAACATCTGCCGATCGGTGCCCGCATCGCAGACGTCGGCACCGGCGGCGGGCTGCCGTCGATACCGTGTTTGCTTGTCCGCGACGACCTGAGAGCTTTGTTGATCGAGACCAAAGAAAAGAAGACGCAGTTTCTGGGTTTAACCGTTGCAGCACTCGGCATTTCCGGAAGGGTCGAGATCGTCAACAAGCAGTTCGGCGAGGTCGACCCGGCAAATTGCGAGTCGATCACCTGCCGGGCGCTCGATAAATTCACCGAGCGTCTCCCGCGTCTGCTCAAATGGCGCATGCGCCGTCAGGCCCTGCTTTTCGGCGGCCCAAACCTACGCGACGCTCTAAACGCTCAAAAGGCAACGTTCACCGAACGCCTAATGCCGATGACCGAGCAGCGGTACCTTTTTGTCGTAAATCGTTAATTAGTTCTAGCGGACGTCCAATTCGTATTCGCGAAGTCGGCGGTAGAGCGTAGATGGCGAGATGCCGAGTAGTTCGGCGGTCTTGCCCCGATGCCAGCCGGTCTTTTCGAGGGCACCGATTATCTGCATTCGCTCGACATCCCGCAGGTTGTTCGGGGCGGCGTTGTGGAAGGAGTTCGCTCCGTTCGATGTTGGCGAACCGTAGCTCACCGAAAAGCTTGGCTTTTCGGTCCGGCAAACGACCTCCGGCGGCAATTCGCGGGTCGTGATAAGGCTGTTGTCCGAAAGCAAAACGGCTCGCTCGAGGCAGTTCCTCAGCTGGCGGACATTTCCGCTCCAATCGAACGCCCGTAGAGCCTCGATAGCGTTCGGCGCAATTTCAGGGGCATTTTGGCCGGCGATCTTAAATAGTAAATGCCGGGCGAGCGGCTCGATATCCTCGCGGCGCGTCCTGAGCGGCGGTACGTTGATCTCAAAACTATTGATCCGGTACATCAGGTCCGCTCGAAATGTCCCGTCGTCTACTGCACGTTCCGGGTCGCGATTCGTCGCTGCGATCAGGCGTACGTCAACCTCGACCTTCTTTACGCCGCCGACACGAAAGAACGTCTTGGTCTCGAGCGCCCGCAACAGTTTTGATTGCAGGGCCATCGGCATTTCCATTACTTCGTCCAGGAATAACGTTCCGCCGTCGGCGATCTCAAATAGCCCGAGTTTGCGGGTCCGCGCACCCGAAAACGCCCCGGCCTCGTGGCCGAAGAGTTCGCTCTCGAGCAGCGTGTCCTGCAGCGCCGCGCAGTTGAGGTCGATGAACGGTTTGTCGCTGCGGCCGCTGAGGCGATGGATCGCCTGGGCAACAAGTTCCTTTCCGACGCCTGACTCACCCGTGATCAGCACAGATGCGTCTGACGGCGAGACGCGACGGACGAGCCTCAACGCCTCCTTCATTTGCGACGACTCGGCAACGATCTCCGGCAGTGAAACGCTTGTACGCGCGATCTGGGCGCGCAACCGTTGATTATCGATCTTTAATTGCTGTTTTTCGGCGGCCTGCATAACCAGAGCCGAGAGTTCGGCAATGCGGTAGGGCTTCGTCAGGTAATCGTAGGCACCGAGTTTCATTGCCTCGATCGCCGTTTCGACCGTCGCCTGGCCGGTGAGCATGATGACCTCGGGCGGATTCTGGCTGCGTTCGCGGGTACGGCGCAAAAGGCCTATCCCGTCGAGTCGCGGCATGTTGATATCGCACAGCACGACGTCATAGTCCTGCTGTTCGAGCATATTCCAGGCGGCCTCGCCATCCGCCGCTTCGTCAGTTTCGTGGCCCTGTCGCGTCATTTCTTTTCGGACGACGAGACGAAGGTTCTTTTCATCATCAACGATCAATAATTTTGCCATCGGGGTTATTTTGCAGGTTTCGTCGGTAGGACGATGGAAAATGTGGTGCCTTTTCCAACGTTAGAGCGGACATTTAGACGGCCTCCGTGTTCCGACACGATGCCGTAACATACTGCGAGGCCGAGGCCGGTGCCTTTACCAACTTCCTTTGTGGTAAAGAACGGCTCAAAGATCTTTGTCATATCATCGGGCGGTATGCCCACGCCGGTATCGCTGACCTCAATGATCAGCCGGTTTGCCTGAGCGGACGCCCGAAGGGTCAGGTCACCGCCGTTGGGCATTGCGTCGATCGCGTTGGTTGCGAGGGCGATCACTGCCTGTTGAAGCTGGCTGCCGTTGGCGTCGATCGGCGGCAGGTCGGATTGGATCTCGATATGGATCGAGATCTTGTCGCCGCGCTTTTGATGAGATATAAGGTTTGCGGCGGACCTGACAACATCGGCGATCTCGACCGACACCCTTTCACCGGTTCGAACACGGCTGAAATCGAGCAGGCCGGTTGTGATCGACTTACAGCGAAACGCCTCGCTCTTGATCAAGCCCAGATACTCGGCAAGGTCCTCCGCAGACTCGGAGTCGACGAATTGGCCCTCGTCGATCCGCTGCTCGAGAGCCTCGGCACATGCCGCGATCGTCGCGAGCGGATTATTGATCTCGTGGACAACACCGGCTGCCAGACGGCCAACGGCCGCAAGTTTCTCCGCCCTGCCTATCGCCTGGATCGCTTCGACGCGGACGGTCACGTCCTCTCCGACCGTGATGACGTGCGTGACCTCGCCGGTTTCCACGTCTTTCATTGGAACTTTGCTGACCATCCAGTGGCGTGTCGAGCCGTCGTCGGCAACCGTCTGCTGCTCGATCCGTTCGATCTCGCCTGTTCGGAAAGCACGCTCGAATTCCTGCCTGAGCCGCCCCTGCGGATATTTTGCGAGTACGTTAAAGACGTCGCGGCCGATCGCGGAGTCCCGTGGTATTCCCTGAACGCCAACTTCGCGGTGCCGATTCCACGTAACGATCCGATATTCGCGGTCGACGACGTAAAGCGAAACCGGCAGTGCGTCGAGCACGGCCTCCGTAAACTTCCGGTGCTCCTCGCGGGCCTGGTGGATCGAATTGTTCAACGCTGTCTCATAGTGGGCCGAGAGGTTGATGCTCATCGCTGCCATTTGCGTCGCGGCGTCTATCATTCGGGCCTTACTGTCATCAAGATCCGACGCGGAGGCAAATCCGGTAAGAATGGCACCGCGGATCTCGCCGTCAATATGCAGCGGAGAGACGTATTCGAGCTCGTGTCCCGGACCGGTGATCATGAATTCGTCGCGATCCGTCTCGGAGTGGCCGATCAGCGGCGGCATGAAATTCAGCCACTTTTCGAGCCGCGACCTTTCCAAAAAATTTGTCACCACCCCGCCTTTTCGGTCTGCCGCGCAAGTAATGAGCCCAATGTTTTTGAGCTCGGCAGCAAAAACACATATTTCCGCATCCAAACCCTGCCTGATCGCATCGGCAACGCGGCTTGCCACCTTTTTAGGATGGACCGTCAGCAGCAAACTGCGGCCCAGATCGGAGATAAATCTCAGATCTTGTACCGGTTCGTCCGCATACGGTTTTGGTGTCGACGGCTTCGCGTCTTTTTTGGGCGGCGAATGATTTAACATCGATGAGTGGTCGCTGCCGATCGGTTCGGCATGGAAGTTTCGCAGGCGAGGAGAGTGTCAGCTCTGAGGACCTTACAATCCTACGTCTTAATTAGAAACAATTTTTAACATGTTGTCAACAGTTTTAACTCAACGGGGATCGCATTGACACGGTGGTTTAATAACGCAAAAATGGGCTTACGGCGGAATGATTGATATTTTACGAAATCCCCTGGTTATTGGTTTGCAAACGGTGGCCGTTTTGGCTCTGTTCGCGGCATTTTCAGTCGAGATCGTGGCCCAGAAGATCGTCGATCAAACCGTTGCGACGGTTAGCGACGGCGTCCGGACCGAGATAATCACATACTCTGATCTGAAATGGCAGCTCGCACTGCAGCCAAATACGCCGCTCGATCCGCCGCGGCCCGAAGATCTGAACGCCGCCACGCTTCGGCTGATCGATCAACGCATTTTCGCACTCGAGGCCGAACGATTGCCGCGGCCCGCACCTGACGACAATGCCATCAACGACGAGATCGCCAAGACTCTGAAATACTTTCCATCGACTGCCGTGTTCGAGGAAAGATTAAAGGCCGTTGGATTCGATTCGATCAAGGACGAGGATTTCCAGCGGATCATTGCGCGACGAGTAGCGATCGATAATTACCTGGATTTTCGTTTTCGGTCTTTTATTGTTGTTACGCCTGAGGACGAGGCAAAGTATTATCGTGAAAGTTTCGCTCCGGATTTCCGAAAGAAATATCCCGGTGTCGTCGTGCCAACACTCGAAGAAAAACGGAAAGAGATCAACGGCATACTTACCGAGGACCGTGTTGCCCTGCGGATCGAGAGTTTTCTTGACGATATGAAACGCCGTGTCGAGATCCAGATCCTGGTCAACTATTGATCGATGACGTCGCGGAATTTGACGATTTGATCGAATTTTATCAAATTCAAGAATGATGGACCGAAGGATATTAGTTTTGATCGGAGTTGTCGTCGCGGCCGTTTTTGGTTTGCGATTGCAGGGAGTCGTCGGCAAGGCCGCCGTCGATCGACCAAAGGATGTCAGCGTTTCGCGTCCTGAATTCCATAAGGCGGCAGCTTTTGGCTCGTCGCCGGCAGTGCGGGACCTCGCTCCTGCGAAACCGCAGCCGCGGACTGGAAAGTTCGCTCTTCGCAAGAACCAGGTCAACACACCCGAGCCCACCAATTCTATTTTCTCGATACACGACGCCGATGGCGCCATTGCCCGCAATTCCGCAGTGCCCATGCCTGCGCCCGGCCTGACCTTTGACGGGCTTTCGAATTACGACAATATAAACGCCTACTCGTTGTTGATCATTCCGCCGGACATTACCGGAGACGTGGGGCCGAATCACTATGTCCAGGCGGTAAACGCTCTCGTCCGTGTTTTCGATAAGAGCGGCAACGCTGTAACGCCGCCATTTCGGATGAGCCAGCTTTTTGCGAGCCTTCGTACGCCGTGCTCCACCCGCGACGACGGCGAACCGATCGTCCTCTACGACCCTTTTGCCGACCGCTGGTTTATGAGCCAGTATTGCAATAATTTTCCACCGTTTCGGCAAATGATCGCGGTTTCAAAGACCGGCGATCCGACCGGAGCCTACTTTGTTTATGAGTTTGTCATGCCGAACGTGAAGATCAACGATCTTCCTAAATTCGGCGTATGGCCCGAAGCCTATTTCATGACGGATGAGGAATTTCTCGGGTCTGACTACGTCGGCGTCGGTATCTTTGCATTCGATCGGACAAAGATGCTCGCGGGCGACCCCACGGCAGGGTACGTCTATCTAAATCGCCCCTCGGATACCACGGACCGACGACGCAATCTTCTTCCCGCCGACGTCGACGGTATACGGCCGCCGGCTCCAAGCACGCCTGGTATATTCGTCGGCTACACGGCGAACGAGTACGGCGATCCGCAGGACGCAATTAGATTGTTTGATTTTCGAGTCGATTTTGCAAACCCCGCAAATTCAACGTTTACCGAGCGGCCCGAGAGCCCGCTGGCGGTAGCCGCGTTCGACCCGACAAGTCCGTCGGGACGGACCGACATCACCCAGCCGGCACCCGGAGAAAAGCTTGATTCGAACAGCGACCGAATAAATTATCGTGTTGCCTACCGCAATTATGGCGGTTCGGAATCGCTTATTTTTAACCAAACGGCGCGGCTTACGCAGGACCCGGATCCGTATCGGGCCGGCGTACGTTTATATGAACTTCGGCGGACAGGAACGGGGCCGTTCACGGTCACCGAACAATCAACGATAGGCGACACCGCGTCGTCCCGCTGGATCGGCAGTGCGGCCCAGGACCATCAAGGCGATCTTGCGGTCAGCTACAATTTTGTCACCGATGCAAAAGTTCCATCGGTGTTTTATACCGGACGCCTTGCAGGCGAACCGGCAGGCCTTTTTCGCGAGGAGGCCGCTCTGGTGAATGGCTCGGGCGTTCAAAAGGCCTTTGGGTGGCGATGGGGCGATTATGCCGCGTTGACCGTCGATCCGGTTGACGATTGCACGTTTTGGGCATCGGGCGAGTATTACACGCTCGAAAGCCAGAACTTCAGCGACTTCACCTGGTTGACGCGGATCGGAACGTTCAGATTTCCGGAATGTGTCGACGCTCCACGAGGAACAGTTTCTGGCACCGTGACGAATTCTGTTACCGGATTGCCGATCGAAAACGCAGAAATTTTGGCATATCCACATTCACGGCGAACCGCCGCAAATGGGATCTACGGGCCGTTTCGGGTGCTGCCCGGTGATTTTGAGATCACGGCGTCGGCGAAGGGCTACCTTACCGGCTCGTACGTTATTAGCGTGGCGAATGGCCAATCAGTAGTTCGGGATTTTCAACTTACTCCAATACCGGTGATCGAAAACGCCGGCATTGAGATCACAGACGAAAGTTGCTCTGTTAACCACGCGCCCGAGCCCGGCGAGACGCTGACCGTTAATATTTCGTTGAGAAATACCGGTATCGCAGCTACACAGAATATGGTGGCTAGCCTTCTGCCGATCCTCGGCGTAACAAATCCGGGCCCGAATCAAATCTATGGTTCCCTCGCACCCAATGGGGCGAGCGTGACGCGGCCTTTCACATTCACGGTTTCACCTCTCCTCGCGTGCGGCGACCCGATAACCCTCGCACTTAGCCTAAGCGATGGAACACGATCGCTCGGGATCGTTGACATCGAACTCCGAACCGGCTCACCGCGCATTGCTCTAAAACAGAATTTTGACCGGAGCCAGCAGGTGCAACTTCCACCTCGTTGGACACGGTCGGAGGATCACTCGAACACCGTCGAGCTGCCGGGCGAGAGAAATTGGAAGGTAAGTGCGGCCCGCTCAACTTCCGGCACGAAATCGGCATTCTCGCCGGACCTTAATCAGGTCGGTGTTAATGAAATGGTGACGCCGGTTTTTCGCGTGAACACGGCAAACGCCAGGCTATCATTCCAGAATTGGTATGAACTGGAGACCACGTTCCTGCGAAACCGTCTCTATGACGGTTCGGTGCTCGAGATCAAGATCGGCAATGCGCCGTGGCAGGACATTATCGATGCCGGTGGGACTTTTGAAAGCGGCGGCTATGACGGGATCATCGACAGCTGCTGCAGTAATCCGCTCGCCGGCCACATGGGTTGGTCGGGACGCAGCGGCCCAAACCAAACGTCGGAATTTATCACTACTGCGGTTCGGCTCCCAGCGGCCGCGGCCGGGCAACTGGTCCAGCTGCGGTGGCGCATCGGAACAGACGTCGGTACATTTCGCGAGGGCCAGTACATCGACGACCTCGAAGTGACAGACGGCTACGTCTGCGGGTGCTCCGACCAATAAATCGAAAAGATTTTGCTGGTAATTTCGCCTGCCAATCTGTAATATCGAACGCGAAGGGGGTGATATTATGATAAATAATTCAAAAGAGGTGAGTAAACGGTAGCTGCGTGCTGCGGTTTGCAAACCAAAATTCCGTTTGGACGGCACGCCTCAAAATGGCGTGCCGTTCCTTTTTTACCTTGCCCGTATTGCATGCACGTCTTGACCTGAGCCCGTCCAGCGCCGTATCATCAGAAGTTCGCTGCCGGAGTGGCGAAATTGGTATACGCACCAGACTCAAAATCTGACGAGCTTCACGCTCATGTCGGTTCGACTCCGACCTCCGGTACCAAGATCTAAACGCTCGTTGATCGCTGAGTTCATCAGCGGACAGCGGGCGTTTTTGGCAACTATAGATAAAAATGCGGCCGTGAACCTCGTTTGGTTAACGGCCGCACTTTCTTGAATGACTATTGGTTAGTTACGACGGTAGATCGTCGTCTGTCGGTTATTCGTATTATAGGTGCGGATGCCGTTGCCGTTACGGGTAACGGTAGAAACATCTCCGTTGAGAGTGATCGCACCGTTGTAGTACGTACCGTAGTAGGTCATGCCGTTTACGATCGCTGTGACCTGCCCGTTGCCATTAATGGTCAACTGGATATTTGTCCCGTTGGTCGAATAGAACGAGCCGACCGCCCAATTCGGAGGTGTGCTCGTATTGCCGCCGCCGGCGCCCGGGTTATTGCCCCATCCGCCGCCGTTGTTGATACGCACATAAACCGTCGTCTGACCGTTATTACGGTTATAGGTCCGGAAGCCGTTGCCTTGCCGCGTAACGGTCGACACGTCTCCATTCACGGTCATGTTGCCGCGATAGTACGTTCCCCAATAACGCTGCCCGTCATTCCAAACGGTGACACGTCCGTTATTCTCAATGATCACCCTGATGTTAGTCCCGTTGGTCGAATTAAACGTTCCAACTGCCCAATTCGGAGGTGAGCTCATCTGCCCGTTTCCGTTCCAGGGGCCGTCATTGTTGCCGCCGTTCCAGGGGCCGCCATTCCATCCGCCGCCGTTGAGGCCTGGAAGGTCGAAGGTATCGGCAAGCGCGTTGATATCGTTACGCATTGCATTCCACTGCCGCTCGATATTCCTGCGGAACGAGATGCTGTTCATCATCGTGTTCACGGGCTGTGCGTATCGGAGCATGTCCGAGACTTCATTCCGTGATTCCCACCAGGAGTCGTTCCGGTTAAATCGATTCCGGAGGCGATCGAGCGAGTTCTCATAATCTTTGACCGTGGCGTTAAACTGGTCCTCTTCGCGTGTGCCGTTATAGCGGCTGCGGTCCATGGCCTTGTCAAAATCATGTCGAAATGTGTTGCTGCTCGATTCGAGTTTCGAAATTATTCGGCCTACGTCGGCCTTCGAATATCGATTCTGATACCGAAGATTGCCCTGGGCATTCGTATCGATCGGATTTATCAAAACTGCAAGTCCGATACATGCAACGATCATGATCGTGCCTATAATATTTTTTTTCATAGTGATTGTCCCCTTTTCTTAATGCATTCGTCGGATGAGCAATTTCAGCTTGGTCGAGCTTCTACCACACTCGTGTATCCGATTCCTTGCTACAATTGACCAATGGTCGGATCCTTTTCGATCGGGATCCGGTTAATTAGATGCGCTCAAGTATATTGGAAGTGGCATGCTATTTCAACCACCTCATATTGTCGTAAAGTACCATAATTACAATGCTTCTCGCCGATTTTGATTTCCATTTACCCGACCATCTTATTGCGCAATCGCCCTCGCCGGATCGCGAAGGTTCGCGAATGCTGATCGTCGATAGGTCGGACGGAACCATTACTGACGGCCGCTTTTCGGAATTGCCGGAGATGCTGCGTCCGAACGACCTCTTGGTGATGAATAATACCAAGGTGTTCCCGGCTCGTCTCTACGGCAAAAGCGAGACAGGAGCGAATGTCGAGATCTTTCTCGTTCGAGAGATCAGCAACGGAGCTTGGGAAGCTCTTGCTCGTCCCGCGAGACGGCTCCCGCCCGGAAAACTCGTTGTCTTCAGCGATAGGCTTGCCGCCGAAGTTACGGATAGACTCGCGGATGGAAAGGTCGAGATCCGTTTCGAATTCGATGGGTCGGCCGACCTCGCCAGCCTGATCGATGAGGTTGGCCGAACTCCTCTTCCGCCGTACATCAAGCGCGACCGGGATAAGATCGACCGGGATCGCGAAAGATATCAAACAGTCTATGCAAAAAAGCGGGGTGCAATAGCTGCGCCGACTGCCGGCCTGCACTTTACGCCTGAGGTGCTTGCGAAAATAAACGGCCGCGGCATCGAGACGGCCGAGATCACGCTCCACGTCGGTTACGGAACCTTTGAACCCGTTCGTGTCGATGACCTAAAAGAACATAGTGTGATGCCGGAGGAATATGAGATCGATATGAACACGGCCACAAAGCTTGAAACGGCACGAACAGATGGTCGTCGCATTGTCGCCGTTGGCACGACCACTACAAGGGCGCTTGAATCGAATATCGGCAAAAACGGACGATTCACACCCGTACGCAGCCTTGCTGATCTGACGATCACGCCAGGTTACCACTTTCAGGCCGTAGGTGCTCTGCTCACTAACTTTCATTTGCCGAAGAGTTCGTTGCTCGTTTTGACTTCAACTTTCGGCGGACACGAACTTATAATGAAGGCGTATCGTCATGCTGTCGCCGCCGGCTACCGGTTTTACAGTTACGGTGATTGTATGCTGATCGTTTAAGCCACTCTATGGCCGTTTTGGAGACAATCCGAAATTTCTTTTTGGTCGGGGTTCCTCGCGAGGATGTCGAGATAATTCCCGCGCCGCCGTGTGAATATTCCGTTCATCCGCTGACGATCGACCACCTGACGGAGGTCCTGAGGCTGAACATCCGCTGTTTCACCAACGGCGACAACTATACAAAACACACGTTCGACTATTTGCTCAAGGAACCGCGGACCCTGAGTTACTTCATTCGGACTGAAAAAGGCGACCTTGTCGCTTTCGCCTTTGTAATGGTCGATGAGAACGGAGCTGCCCACCTGACGACCATCGGCGTTGCACCTGAACATCGTCGTCGCGGCTTAGCACTTATGCTGCTCGAACATATCGAAGCGGCACTCCGGAATCGCGATGTCGGCACGATCGTCCTTGAGGTCCGCGTGGGAAACACCGCCGCTCAGGAACTGTATCTGAATAACGGCTACAACGTGGTCCAGCGGATCGCCAAATACTACAACAACGGTGAAGATTGTTTCCTGATGATGAAAGCGATCAACCAGACCTGAATCCATTGAGACTCCAGCTTCCCAAGATATATCCGATCACCGACCGCGGCATTTCGGGCCTCTCGCATTCCCGGCAAGTAAAGGAACTGATCGCGGGCGGGGCAACACTTATCCAGATCCGCGAAAAGGACTCTCCGGTGGGCGAATGGCTGGATGATGCCGCCGAGGCCGTCCGAATAGCAAAACTTGCTGGGGTACAGATCCTGGTCAACGACCGCGTTGACGTGGCATTGGCTGTGGGAGCCGACGGAGTGCATCTCGGCCAGGATGACCTACCGCCGGAAGCAGCGAGGCGTTTGCTTGGTGACAGGTCTATCATTGGATATTCGACGCACACCCTTGATCAGGTACGTGAGGCACTCAATCTGCCGGTCGACTACGTTGCATTCGGCCCGATCTTCCCAACCGCGACAAAAATTGACCCCGATCCGGTCGTCGGTCTCGAAAATCTGAGTTTAATGAGATCCGAGCTAAGCGGGCTTCCACTCGTCGCCATCGGCGGCATCAATGCCGGGAATGTGGGCAGTGTGATCGCGGCCGGGGCAGATTCAGCGGCAATGATCGGGGCGATCCTGACGCCTGCAGACGGCATGTCGGCAAACTTGCGACACCTCATTTCGCAGTTCTGTTAAACATTGTACAAAATTGTCTTGCAAAACCCGCAGTCGATAGTTCATAATGAACGTTAGCCGCGTGCCCCCTTCCGGGTTCCGAGCGATTCCTTAATTGATTCCCGCCCTTTCCAATCTTTTTTCGGGAGTAGATCCATACAATGAGTTTGCTTGATATAGCGCCCATCGTTGAGCAGATGCTGCTCACTTCAGACAACGTTAGCGACCTGAACTTTTCCTGCAATCAAAAACC
>JAKOVX010000029.1 GCA_029781855.1 Acidobacteriota bacterium
CCTTTTTCGACGGCAAGCCGTTCGATGAGCTTTCCCATAGCCCCGTAACCGATAAGTGCGATCTTCATAGGAGAATATTAACGCAGAGACCGCAAAGTACGCAGGGCAAGGCCATTAATTTATGACTCTGCGATCGCAACGGTCACGGCGTTCAACAACTTATGAACGAGATCTTTATACAATCCGACTGCTGCTTCGAGGTCTTTCTTAAGAACGAATTCGTCTTTTGTGTGGGCGACAAGGATCGAACCGGGGCCGATGAGGAGCGGCGTGCCCCAGTTTGGCATGTGCGGGATGTCGGTCGTGAATCGAACCACCTTTTGCGGAAAGCCGTCGACTTCGAGCATCCGCTGCGGTTCGCTTGCGGAAAGGATCTCGATTTCGCCACGTTCGCGAACGATACTTCGAAGCGCCTCCTCGATCGGCTCGCGTTTGGTCGTCAGGCGGATGGCGAGACCGGCCTCGGCCCGTGGGGGAATCACATTTAGGGCGACGCCGCCTTCGATCGTGCCAATATTGACGGTCGTCTCGCCGAAAAAATCGTCATTCGGAAAACGCGTGTGCCGGATGTCGTCGAGGATGTCGAGCAGCTTTTCGATCGCTGATTCGCCCTCCTCGGGATAAGCCGAATGGGCCGCTTTACCGGTCGTTTTAATGTTGAGGCGAAAAGTACCCTTTGAGCCAATTGCGAGGTCATTATCCGTCGGTTCACCGTTGATCAGATACTCGCATTTTGCCGCAAGCGGATGGCCGTTCGCGACTTTTGCCCCGGTCGATGCCCGTTCTTCTTCGACTGTGTAAAGCAGCCCGATGTCGGTAATTCCCTCTATCTTTAACAGCTCAGCCGCCGTTATCTGGGCGGCAATGATGCCCTTCGCGTCGCACGCACCGCGGCCGTAGATCTTGTCATCATCCTCAGCCGGCGGTATAAAAGGCGGCACCGTGTCCATATGCGTCGAAAGCCAAACCCGAGGATTTTCATTCAGGTATGCGATGACGTTGTTCTGATTCTCCGAGACCTTTTGCAGTTCGACAGTCCAGCCAAGCGATTCAAGATATTCGCGCAGATAATACCCGACCGCTTCCTCCTCGCCGGAGACCGAGGGAATGTTCATTAGGGATTTTGTTAGGTCGAAAAGTTCCATAAAACTTCTTACCACCGAGAACACAGAGTTCACGGAGAGATCCTAAAAAAGCTCTTGGTGCAGCCTTATTATCACATCCGCGACGTATTCCTCTTTAATGACGAAGGTGAGATTCACGCTCGAGGCTCCGTGCGAGACGAGGGCGATGTTGACGTCATGGATAGTCGAAAAGACCTTGGCCGCGAGGCCGGTCGATGCACGCAGGCCTTCTCCGACGACGCAGATCACAGCGTAACCGGATTCGACCTCGACATCGCCAAGACGCCTGAGGTCTTCGACCACTTTGTCGACTGAACCCGGATTGTCCAGCGTTAGTGCCACAGAAACTTCGGAAGTCGAAATAACGTCGATTACTGTCCGGTGCCGGTCGAAAACCTGGAAAACGGCGCTCATGAAGCCGTACGCCCCGAGCATACGTGCCGATGTGATCCGCAAGATGGTTATGTTCTTTTTATGGGCGATCGATTTGATCTTATTCGGAGCGACGGCCGAATCGGCGAGTACCATCGTGCCCGTCGCATCAGGCTCGAACGTGTTGCAGACCCGCACCGGGATCGCGTGGTCCACCGCCGGCTTTATTGTCTTCGGGTGCAGGACCTTGGCCCCAAAATATGCGAGCTCTGCAGCCTCTTCATAGCTCAGGACCGGGATTGTCCGTGCGTCGGCGCAAATGCGCGGATCGCAAGTCATCACGCCGGTAACGTCCGTCCAGATCTGGAGCTCGCGTGCCCGCAGTGACGCGGCTACCAGTGCCGCCGAGTAATCCG
Organism: Acidobacteriota bacterium; assembly: GCA_029781855.1. Taxonomy (GTDB): domain Bacteria; phylum Acidobacteriota; class Blastocatellia; order Pyrinomonadales; family Pyrinomonadaceae; genus OLB17. The sequence goes on from JAKOVX010000029.1 coordinate 1,913, forward strand.
AGCCGCCACGTCCGAGAGTGGTGGTTTCGCCGGCACGATTTGCGGCAATGAATCCGCCCATGATCGGCACTTCGCCGGTGGCGATCAGCGGTCCCAGTTCGAGTTTGACGAGATCTTCGGTTTCGTCCCAGATCGGCTGAGCGGCACCGAATTCATCGTCGGTAACGATCAGCCGCCTCGAATCGACGTGCCGCGTGTTTACGCCCTTCGCCCGCAAAACCTCGGTTAGCAGACGCGACGAAAGCTGCTCGCCGTATGAGACTATGGCGTCCTTGAGCATCGAAAGCGGCAGGCTGCGACGCGAAACCCGGATCAGCAGGTCCGAAAGTTCACCGCGTGCGAAATTGAGTTCGCCGTTAAATGCGTTCGGCTCACCGTCCGGAATGAAGCGTTTGGAAACCTCTACGTGGCGGTCGAAGTGCGGTTCGAGCGAGGCGAACGCCGCGGCAAAATCGCCTTTTTTCGCCGTCTCGAACGCGGCGAGCAAGGCATCCGTGACCTTGGT
>JAKOVX010000015.1 GCA_029781855.1 Acidobacteriota bacterium
GCCGCAATTGCCCACGCTGGCCTTCCTCATTTCTCCACCGCACAGCGGACAAGTGACGCGACGTGTCGCGGCCATGATGTCTCCCCCTTCTTTTAGATCGCCCTGGGCGGATGCCATGATACTACGGGCGCGATGCGATTGCAACTTCACGCGGCATCCGGGGCATCGCACACAAATACGTCGCCGTAGCAGATCACGTCATCGATCGTCTGATCGCGCAAGACGTAACGATAGCGGCCCGGGGCTGGCACCTTCGTGTCCGCAGCTTCCACGGCGACGAGCGATCCGCCGGACTGCGCAGTGATCGTAATCTCCGATCCGCTGCACTCAGTGAGCTTCTGCAGCGTGTCGGCACGATAGATGATGAATCGCAGATCGTGGCCGCTCAAGTCGCTATCGAGCGAGAAGCTCGCCCGTAACTTCGAGTATCGCCACAGCCTCAGCGTATCGCCTGCTGCCGATGACGTCTGCGTTCGCACAGAGAGAGGCGTCACGATTACTTGCACGAGTTGCTCGTCGCCAATTGCCGCAATCACGGCGTCGGCAATTGCCTGTTCGTCGACGTCGGCAGTGGCTGTGGCATAGACGTAGTTGTTCGCGTCGAATGTGAGTTTGTCGGTCTGAGATTTGATTGCGGCGATTCCAGCGTTGTCAGGGGCAGTGTATTCGCTGACGGCAAGTGCGTTTTTCGCTCTATCGTAATCGGAGGTGAGTGAGTATCCGGTTTTGTCGTTGTTCACGGAGACAGTCACTGTTTCCCCGTCGAGTGTGGCTTTCACGTCTGTGCCAACGAATGTGAGCTGGTCTGTCTTGGCTTTGATGGCCGCAATACCAGCGTTGTCCGGGGCTATGTATTCAGTGATAGCCAATGCGGTTTTGGCCCTGTCGTAATCCGCCGTTAGCGAGTAGCCTGTTTTATCGAGGTTGGTGGCTACTATGACATGTTCGCCATCCAAGGTGGCTTTCACGTCTGTGCCAACGAATGTGAGCTTGTCCGTCTTGCCCTTGATAGCGGCGATGCTCGCGTTATCTGGGGCAGTGTATGCCGTAGCATCTAGCCGCGACGACACAGACACATCCAGGTTGTCGAGGCGTGCCGCTCGCGTACTTGTATATCCGGCGGCTTGGAGCTGTTCGGATGGCGATTTCCCGGAAGCATAGTCGCCTACAACCACGTGAAAATTGAAGTCGCTGATCGTTCTGTTGCCATAGCTCCACACATCAGTTGCTGTGATCGTCGAGCGGCTCGAAACGGCGGCATCGAGGTTATCGAGATTTGCAGCTCGTTCCTGCGTGTAATCGAGCGATGTGAAAGCTGCACCACCGACGCACAAATAGGATGCGTGCGTTCCCCACCACGTCAGTAGATGTCCGTTTGTCTGGGCTTGAGTAGGACTTATATAGTACCATCCGCCGCCGATCTCTACGACAGGCGTGACCTGCTGTGGTGAT